>JBHHWI010000058.1:0-18678 GCA_046756445.1 Woeseia sp.
CGGACCGGACTGGCCGGTGCCGATGATGATGGCATCGTAGCTCCTGGGCATCATGTATTCCCTCCGGACGGATCAGTCTGCGAGCGTCGTCCTTACTTTTACTTCGCTGTGCAGTGTCCGGTGAACCGGACACATGTCGGCGATCTCGAGCAGGCGCTGTCGCTGCCCGTCCGTCAGCTTACCCTCGATCGACAGCTCCCGCCGGAACTCGTCGATCCTGCCGCTCTCGGTCTCGCAGTCCTCGCAGTCCTGCGCGTGGATCTTGGCGTGCCTGATACGCACGGTCGACGAGCGCAGGTCCAGCTGCTTGCGCATTGCATACATGCGCAGCGTCATGGTCGTGCAGCTGGCGAGGGCCGCGGACAGCAAGTCGTACGGCGAGGGTCCCTGGTCGGTCCCGCCGTAATCGTCCGGCTCGTCGGCGATCAGGGTGTGGCCCGCGGAAACGATATCCGTCCTGAAGCCATGCGCACAAGTGCGCGCCACGGTCTCGACGCCGTCAGAGCTCGATTCATCGGCGGCGGCCGTCGCGGCGGGCAGGTAGCGCGTGGCCCATGCGGCGATAACGCGGCCTGCGTAGCGCGAGTCCTCCTCACGGGTCAACAGGTGATCGGCCCGATCGAGGCTCACGAAGCTCTTTGGATGCCGCGCATGCAGGAACACCTCGCCGGCGTTGTCGATGTCGACGATGTCATCCAGCGGCGCATGCATTATGAGCAGCGCCTTTCGCAGTTTGCCGATGCTTTCCGGTAACTCGTGGCGCTCAAGGTCGTCGAGGAACTGCTTCCTGACGAGGAAGGCCCGGCCGCCGAGCCGCACGGTGGCCTGACCGTTCTTTTCGATCTGGTCGCGATCGGCCTCGAGCATTGCTGTGACGTGCGAGGGCCGGGAGGGAGAACCGATCGTGACCACCGCGGCCGCCGAGGGAATCTTCGACGCCGCCTGCAATACGGCGGTGCCGCCCAGCGAATGACCGATCAGGATTGTCGGCGCCTGATGATCGGTCTCGAGGTATGCAGCGGCCGCCACGAGATCATCGACATTGCTGGAGAAGTTGGTGTCGGCGAACTCGCCTTCACTCTGCCCGAGGCCGGTAAAGTCGAAGCGAAGCACGGCAATGGCGGCATCGTTCAGGGACTTCGCAATGTTGCCGGCGGCCTTGAGGTTTTTCGAACAGGTAAAGCAATGTGCGAAAAGCGCGTATGCGCGCGGGCGTCCGGCCGGCAAGTCCAGAATGCCGGACAGCGCGTGCCCTTCACTACCCGTAAACCGAACGCTCTTTCGTGCCATGTCAACGCTGCCCCTGTGGATCGCCTTACGGGATTCTACAGTCAGCGAGCGACCGAATGCCCGGCAAGGCAACAGGGCGATGCGGCCGCCTCGGCGGCTGCGTCGATCCTACTGCAGGGGCAGGTGCTGCCGGATCAGTTCGGTCAGCTGCCCTTTCGGCCTGACGCCGATGGCGGCCTGCCGGGCCTCGCCGTCCTTGAACAGGATCAGCGTCGGGATACTCTGTACACCGAACCGGCCGGCGCTCTGGGGATTGTCGTCGACGTTCAGCTTGGCGACTTTGACGTGTCCACGAAAATCCTGCGCCAGCTCTTCGATCGTGGGGCCGATGATCTTGCAGGGTCCGCACCATTGTGCCCAGAAGTCGACCAGTACCGGAACGTCGGACCTGATGACCTCGTCATCGAAATTCTCATCCGTGACGGTGACCGTGCTTGTTAATGTCTCGTTGTCCATTTTCGTTTCCTTTTCCTTCAAACCGGCCGGAACCGTCAGCCTGCCAGTTGCTGCTCAACGGGTCGCCATGCGCGGGGCGCGAACGCGTCGTCCACGGGCGTGTCCGCGATGTGGTTGGTATAGTTGCTGATAGTCTTGAAGCTGATACCCAGGATCACTTCGAGCACCTGTGCATTGCTATATCCGGCATCGAGGAACGCAGCGATATCGTCGTCAGATACCCAGCCCCGCCTCTCGACGACGGCGGTCGTAAAGGCCCGCAACGCTTCGAGTCTCTTGTCGGCGATCGGCTGATCGTTGCGAATTGCCCCGATGACCTCGGCAGGGACTCCCTGCATGTCGGCGCCCAGCGAGTGCGCTGCCACACAATAGTGACATTCGTTGAAGCGGCTCACAGCGAGAATCACGACCTGCCGTTCAGTCGGGGAAAACGACGATTCGTCGAAGATCCTGCCGATAGTCAGATAGGCTTTCAGGATAGCCGGCGACTCGGCGAATACGCCCAGCAGGTTCGGTATGAATCCGTAGGCCTTTTCGGCGTCCGCCAGTAGCTCGGCCGATTCCGATGGCGCTGTTTCTTTTGAATGAATGTTGAGTGTCGTCATGGTCAACTCCGGCTCGGTGCCCCGATGAGGCATTCAATAATTAGTGCTGCCCTGCAATATAGGACCGGCGGGGGAGTCTATCTATGACTGTGAGTCCGTAATTTATGTCTGATCGTCTAATTCGGGGGCCGGGAGCGGCGAATCGGACTCATCGCAGCTCACCGTTATAGCGCTCACCGGCAAAACGACGAGGGCCGCGACCACGAATACCGCGGAGCCCAGCCAGTTGTACAGAAGTCCACCGGCGATGAGACCGGCGATGCTTGCGATGGCGCCGATGCTGCCGCCGGCACCCTGAATTGCGCCCTGATGCCTGTCGCCGGCAACTCTGGAGAGCATCGCCATGACCGACGGCCACATGAGCCCGTTCCCCAGCGCAATCAGGGCGGCTGCCAGATAGATGCCGGCGATGTCCTGCCGCAGCAGACCCGCGAACCCTGCCGCCAGGATGATCGTGCCGCCCACCACGAGTGACTTATCGGATAGTTTCCGGGATGCCCTGGCCAGAATCGGGCCCTGTACGACGACCATCAGCAGACTGAGGAAAGCAAAGAATATGCCCGCATCCGTGACGGACCAGCCAAGGCCCCGTACGGCGTGAATTGGAAAACCGATGTAAAAGAAACTGAACCCGAGCATGACCAGGAAATAGACCACCAGGAGCGCCGCCACGTTGGTCATTTTCAAAATGTCGCCGAAACTTGCTTGCTCTTCGGCGCCAATCTCGAAACATTCCCTGTGCTCCTGGCCAAACGTCTTGCGAAGGCTCCGGGGCTCCGGTAGTCGCGTGATGGTGCAGGGATCGTATTCTTTCAGAGCAAACGCAATTATCATCGTGGCGGCGAACGATATGAGCATCGCGGCAATTACGGGGAGTATCTCTCCGTACACGGTTGCGCCGAGCAGGCCGGCAAGAGCCGGTCCCAGGACGAATCCGAGGTTGCCCGACAGCGCCATTTGTCCAAAATTCCTGCTGCGATCTTGCTCGTCTGTTATGTCTGCGAGATAAGCGTTGGCAACCGAAACATTCCCGCCGGTGATCCCGTCTGCAGCCCTGGCGAGGAAAATAATCACGAGCGGCAAGGTCAGCGTAAACTGCCCGACGGTCGATGAGTTCACCTGACTGATGGCATGAACCGGCAGAAAGAACGCCGACAGGAAAATGAGCCACGAGACGAGCGTACCGAGTTGGCTCAATAGCAGAATCTTTTTGCGACCGTAGCGGTCGGACCAGCGTCCGAGGATCGGCGCGCCGATCAGCTGAAAAGCGGAGTAAGTCGCGCCCATCAGGCCGTAGATGAACGCGTTGCCACCCCAATCGGTGACCAGGAAGACGAGGAACGGCAGCACGATGCTGAATCCCAGCGTACCGACGAAGTTGACCGACAGGATAGGGAGCAGGGACATCCGGCTTCCGTAGCCTGGTTACGAGCCCTGACACATTTGCTGTTGCAGGGGTAGCTCGTCGGTGCATTCCTGACAGCCACGGGCGTGCTTCAGCGCGGCCGCGTACCATTCGAACTCGTCCAGGAATTTCACGATTCTCTCGTCGTACGCCGAATCCAGCGCATTTCCGTCATCGTCGAATGCATCGCGAACCTGCGGCACGGGAAAGGCACTTGGAATGCTCGGCGTGCCGAGTTCGGCCAATATGCCCCGCAAGTTGACCAATGCGCGCACGCCGCCAAAGGAGCCCGCGGAGTAAGTGACGATTGCGCTGGGCTTGTACAAGTACTCGGCCTGATAGTGATCGAGCAGATTTTTCAGTGCCGCCGGCACGCTGTGGTTGTACTCGGCGCTTACGATTACGAAACCGTCTGCTGAATCGAGAATCCGGCCAACAGTTTCCATGGACTCAGGCGCCTTGCCGGCATCGTATTCCTTGTACATCAGATCGAGAAACGGCAATTGATGCTCGTTCGAATCGACCAGCGTTACATCATGGCCGCGCTCCGCGAGCTTTCGGTAAATAAAGCGTGCTGCCTTGATTCCCTGACGATGATGCCGGGCGCTGCCATAAATGACTGCGGTTTTCAGATTCGTCGAATTCGGCATGGTCATTCTCGCGGTGGAGTCGGCGGGTCAGCAACATATTCGTGAATAGGATCGAAGCCTTTCAATTCCGGTGTCATATTCTTGTCTCGCCTTGGGTCTTGATGGGTTAATACGTAGTGCGATTGAACCAATTTCGGTCTATCTTGATCAAATTATCATTGATTGTATATCGCCAGAGAGGGCACTCCGATGACAGCAGAGTTAGCCGAAGACAGACCGGTGGTAACGGAAACAGAAGCCGAGCCCGATCAGGACCTCAGCCCGGCGAAGGCGCTGTTCTGCGGAGAGATTGTGCCGTCATGCTTCTGGCCGTATCCCCGGATGTCGGGCGAGCAGAAAGAAACCCTGGATCTGATCGTCGACTCCCTGGACCGGTTTCTCGAGGACAGGGATGAGGAGTTCCGCAAATGGGACGAGGCGAGCGCGCAGCCCGAGGAGTTCATACAGAATCTGCGTGAGCTCGGCCTGTTCGGCCTGATCATCCCCGAGGCATACGGCGGCATCGGTCTGTCCAATGCAGGCTATTCGCGTGTGCTGCAACAGAGCAGCAGCTACGACAGCTCGGTGTCTCTGACCATCGGCGCGCACAGTTCGATCGGCATGAAAGGATTGCTGCTGTTCGGAACCGAGGCCCAGAAGAAAAAATACCTGCCGCGGCTCGCAAGCGGTGAGCTCATGGCCGCTTTCTGTCTGACCGAATCCGGAGCCGGGTCCGACGCTGCTTCGATCAGGACCAAGGCCACGAAAAACCCTGACGGGAGCTGGACCCTGAACGGCGAAAAGATCTGGGTTACCAGCGGCGGAATCTCGAATTTCTACACGGTCTTTGCCCGCACCGACAGCGAGGCCGGCAAGATATCGGCATTCCTGGTCGAGCGCGAGCTGCCGGGAGTCACTGCGGGCCATAAGGAAGACAAGCTGGGTATCCGGGCGTCCTCGACGACGACCGTCAATTTTGCCGATGTAAGGCTTCCTGCCGACGCCCTGCTCGGCCAGGAGGGAAAGGGCTTCAAGATCGCCATGTCGATCCTGAATAACGGCCGCACGGGCCTGGGCGGCGGAGCGGTCGGTGGAATGAAAACCTGTATCGCGCTCGCGGCCAGGCAGGCGATCGAACGCAAGACGTTCGGCAAGAGCATTGCCGAGTATGGCCTGATCAAGAAGAAAATCGCCGAGATGACGGTCGACTGCTTCGCCGCGGAAAGTGCCGTGCGGATGGTGGCGCACTACATTGACTCGGGGCGCACCGATTACTCGGTGGAGGCGGCGATCAGCAAGGTGTTCGCCAGCGAGGCGATGTTCCGCACCGCGAACGAGGCGCTGCAGATAGCGGCGGGCAACGGCTTTATGAAGGAGTTTCCGTACGAGCGGATCATGCGGGACTCTCGCATCCTGACGATTTTCGAAGGGACGAGCGAAATCCTCCGCCTGTTCATCGCCTTGTCGGGCATGAAGGAGGCGGGCGTGTTGTTGAGCGAGCTGAAGTCGGCGACCGATGATATCTTCAACAATCCGATCAAGGGATTCGGTCTGCTGAGTGACTACGCGGGACGTCGCATCACACAACTGACCTCGCTGGGGCAGGACCGCATCGTTGGTTCGGTCCCCGACACACTGCGTGATGATGCACTCGTATTCGAGAAGTATGCGCTGGAACTCGGGCGAATGTCGGATGTGCTGCTGCGCCGGCATGGCAAGGCAATCGTCGACAAGCAATTTGCATTACAACGCACGGCGGATGTCGCCATCGACCTGTTCGTCGGACTGTCGGTGATGTCACGTGTCAGCACGATGACGCCGGAAGATACGGAGGAGTATCGACAGGCCCTGTCTGTGGCCCACGTATTCAGCCAGCAGGCGAAGCGCCGCATGAACCGGAATCTTCGTGCAATGCTTCGCAACGAGGACGAGGCTGCAAAATCACTGGCGGACTATATCTTCAACAAGGAAGAGTTTCCGTGGGACGCGTGCTAGCCCCCCTTTATCGCCGGCGTAGCAGTAACCGGGAATCCCGGTCGTGAAGCGAACCAGAATAATCGCCATCGCCGCGATATTCAGCCTGCTGCCGGTGATCGAGCCGGTCGAGGCGAAGTCGAGGAACGGCTTCGTGCTGGATGACGCCCTGGTGCCGGTGGACGAAATCCTGCACGGCGGGCCTCAACGCGATGGCATACCATCGCTGGACCATCCGAAGTTCGTCAGCGCCATGGATGCGGAATTCCTCGGGTCGCCGGATCGCGTCCTCGGGATAGAGGTCGATGGCATTGCGCGCGCCTATCCTGTTCGCATTCTCAATTATCACGAGATCGTAAACGATTCGATCGGCGGCCAGGCGATTCTCATTACCTACTGTCCGTTATGCGGCAGTGGCATGGCATTCGTCGCCAGTATCGGCGGCAGGCGGCACGAATTCGGTGTCTCCGGCCTTCTCTACAATAGCGACGTGCTGCTCTACGACCGGGAGACGAATTCGCTATGGTCGCAGATCAAGAAAACCGCGGTCACGGGGCCGATGAAGGGCACAATGTTGCATACGCTGCCGCTTTCTCACACGAGTTGGCGTGAGTGGCGGGCGAGATATCCGGACACGCTGGTCCTGTCGACAGATACGGGATTCCGTCGCGATTACAACGTGAACCCTTACGGCGATTACGGCCGGCACGCAAGACTGTACTTTCCCGTGGCGCACAGGGACCGGCGCTACCACCCCAAGTCCACGGTACTGGGGCTGGAAGTCGACGGCCGGTTCAAGGCATATCCGTTCGATGAGCTCGAGCAGGGGCCGGCGAGATTTTCGGATGAATTTCAGGGCCGGCGTTTTGAGGTCATATACGATCGCAATAATCAAACCGCCCGCATCGTGGATGCTGAGGGAAACCAGATAACGACGCTGCTTGCGTTCTGGTTTGCCTGGTACGCATTTCACCCCGACACGGAAGTCTATTCCGCGGATTGACTGCCACGCCGACCGAAACGATGTCAGCTGCCCGTTTGCACGGATGAACCGGCAGCTTCGGACTTCAAATTGAATCGCTTGTAATCGAAACCGTGCTCGACGGTCGGTTTGATAACGGCGAAATAGGGGGACACATCGAAATCGCGGGGCGTGAACAGGCTGTGATGGCGGATGTGCAGGATCTCGCGCACCGATTCCCGGCACGTCTCGCATTGCTGTTCGGTGAGATGTTCGACCCGTGGCAGGATGGGATAGCCGACGGACTGAAAAGCCTGGGCTATCCGGGTCGAGCAGATGACACGTGTCGGGTCGCCGCTGCCCAGCGCCAGCATGCTCCGCCGCCATCGGTCAGGCACGGGCGGGGTCGGAATCAGATACCGCGCCAGGTCGATCACGTTCTTGAGGTCGTAGTCCATGCCTATGCTGTCGACCATGAACCGGGCCACCCTGTCACGGTCGACTGCATCCAGGCCGGCCGGCCGGCAGATACGGGTATTGAATTGCGCATACTTGGCCAGCGGCGCGGCGATCACGCCGTTTTGCAGATCGGCTTCGATGAGTGACGGCGTATCCGGGGAAAGACCGGCGAGGTCCTCCCTGCGCCCGACGTAGATCGCGGCGTGGGACCAGGTCGACTGGGTCAGGTATTTGACGGCCGTGCTGAATCGCTGGTTGCCCTCGACCAGGATGATATCGGCCACCTGTAGCACCGATTCCAGCGTCTCAGGGGTGCTGACGGCGAAAGGTTCGTAATTCCGGGCCTTTCCGGTCAGGTATCTGACCAGTAGCGCCGTTATTTTCTGTCTAAACCAGGTCATCGTGTCCAGGCGGGCAGCGTACCTCACCGCCGGTAAGGCCGACACCTCCGGGATTCACGGCAAGCGAGGCTTTCCGCCGGCAGAATAGCACCGGCCGGGCGGTCAGGTACGCCCCGGGCAGGTCCTGCGCGCAAGCCGGACGACATGCGAGACCCTGCCCCGTATCGTCAAGGCAATCGGCACGCGTAACCTTACCGCGGTTTCCGCAGCCGGCGGTCGCCGCGCTCTCCCGATGCCGATTACGGCGCACCGGTCAGAATTCTTCAACCTGTATCTCCGGATGCTCTCTTGGCACCGCTACCCGGAACCAGATGAACGGCAGCAACGGATTGGGTAACCAGTACATCCACGCGAGGTTTCTTACGCGCCGGCCCTCTTCTAGCAACAGGTCCATCCACACGTAGAGAAACTTGTATGGGCACAGACCGGGGACGTAATTCACACGAAACCGATCCGTCTTCAGGTATTTTCGCGCGATGTAGAAATTGCCCTCGAATGGCGTTATGCCCCAGCCGACCGGTCCTTCCGCCAGCAGGGCGCCCGTGTCCTTGTGCCTGATTCGCAAATGTTTCATGAATTGGCCCGTGCGATGCCGGCGTTTCCTGACCCGGACATGAGGATTCGTGACGCCGACCGGGATTCCGGCATCACTGCAATAGTCGACCGGGGCTGCCCGTCGATTATTACGCGCCGCCGGTCAGGCTGCGGCAAGCCGCCCAAACCAAGGGCTCGCTGTTTGGGAAATTCGCTCAAGTACGTTCGAGTAACATTGCGACTGCCGTAGCCCCTGCGCCGCAGATGCTGACGAGGCCGTAACGCGCGTCGCGCCGCTTCAACTCGTTGGCAAGTGTTGTGACGATGCGCGCGCCTGTAGCAGCGAACGGATGACCGACCGCAATCGAGCTGCCCAGCGGATTCAGTATATCGCGGTCGACGCGACCGATGGCCGGCCCCTCCCAGCCCTGCTCCCAGGCCTTGAGGTTGGAAGCCACCTGGCCGCCGAATGCCTCGTGCATTTCGATAATGTCGATGTCATCGAGCGTCAGTCCGTTTCTCTCGAGCAGCCTCGGCACGGCGACACCCGGGCCCATCAGCAAACCGTCCTTCGGGTCGATGCCCACGCTGATGAAGTCCCTGATGGTCGCGAGCGGCTCGTGGCCGAGTTTGCGTGCGCGTTCGTCGGACATCAACACGACGGAGGCGGCGCCGTCAGTCAGCGGACTGGAATTGCCGGCGGTTATCGTTCCGGTTTCGGTTCGGTCAAAAACCGGAGGCAGCTTGGCAAGCGCTTCGAGGCTCGTGTCCGGGCGAATCAACAGGTCACGATCGATGCCGCGCAGCGGATGGATCTCGGCCCTGAGCCGGCCGTCTTGTGTAGCCTGATGGGCATTCACGTGGCTCCGATACGCGATCGAGTCCTGCTCTTCGCGCGAGATTTGCCATTCCTTGACCGTGATCTCGGTGTGCTCGCCCATCGTCAAACCGGTGGACGGCTCCGCAATTCCGTAAGACCATGGTCTGAAGTCTTTGGGCCGCAATTTCGACAATGTCCTGATGCGACCGGCCAGGGTTTTCTCCCGGTCGGCATCCAGAAAAATGCGGCCGGCCCGTTTGGTAAACAGCACGGGCGGATTCGACATGGACTCGACGCCACCCGCGATGCCGGTATCGGCGCGACCGAGCGCAATGGCGTCATGCACGGCAGCGATCGCCGACGTTCCACTGATGCAGTTGTCGGTAACCGTCAGCGCCCGCACCTCCGAGGGCAGTTCGCTGGCGAATCCGACTTCGCGAGCGAGGTGCGGAATGGACGGATCGACGATCACCGTGCCATACACGAGCTGGTCGACGGCGCCCGGATCGAGATCGAGCTTCTCCAATGCGCCGTTCACAGAGTGGGTAGCCAGGTCCAGGGCCGAGAAATGTTTCAGCGCCGTCCCTGCTTTTGCGAAGGGCGTTCGCGCGCCACCGACGATGACGACTCTGTTTCTCGTTTCACGATTCATTGCTTTGCTCCTATTGAGTCAGGCGGCCCGCAGCAGGCGCTGGTTGAGGCGGGCATGGGCATCGCGCAATGCAGTGCGCAATCCTTCCTCGATGACCGGGTGATAAAAGGGCATGTCGAGCATCCGGCCGACGGTCAGTCCCGACTGGTGCGCCCACGCCAGGAGGTGGCCTATGTGTTCAGCCCGCGGGCCGAACATTTCGGCGCCGAGCAAGCGGCCGTCTCCGGCATCTGCGTAAACGCGGAGCAGGCCCTGGTTTTTCAGCATGACGCGGCTGCGTCCCTGGTCCTCGAACGAGACTTCGCCGATCACAACGTCCTGTTCGGACAGCTCGCTGAAGCGGCTGCCGACCATGGCGATCTGCGGATCGGAGAAAACAATGGCCAGGGGCGTGCGTCTCAAGCCCGCCTGCACGTTCGGATACCGTCCGGCGTTAGCGCCCGCGATAAACCCCTCGTCCGCCGCTTCATGCAGCAAGGCGTGATCGTTGTTGGCGTCACCGGCGATGAAGACGTGAGAATCGCCGATTCTCAACGTGCCCCTGTCGAACCGGGGTACGCCACGCTCGTCGAGCGGCAGGCCGGTGTTTTCCAGGCCGAGCCCCGAGACATTCGGTGAACGCCCGGTGGCCGCGATGACGAAGTCCACGACCGCAGTGCGGTTCCGTCCCTCGTTATCGACGTAGTCGATGGAGACGGCATTCTTCAATCGCTTCATGCTCCGCACGTCGGCGTCGGCATCGAGAGTGAACTCGCTCGCGAAAGTCGCCGCGGCATAGTGCATGACCGCGGGATCGGTGAGCGGACCCACCTGCCCGCCGAGTCCGAACATCAGCACTTCGACGCCGAGGCGGGAAAGCGCCTGCCCGAGCTCCAGCCCGATGACGCCGGGACCGAAGACGGCCACGGATTTCGGCAGGTCCTGCCAGTCGAAGATATCGTCGTTGACGAGAAGCCGGTCGCCGAGCTCTCTGAAGAAACCGGGATAAGTCGGCGTCGAGCCGCTTGCGATGACAATGCGCCTTGCGTCGACGATGGTGTGACCGTCAATCTGTAGCCTGTGGTCATCGAGGAAACGCGCGTAGCCGCGTATGCGTTGTGACTCGGGAATGCCTTCCACGCCATCGACCACGAAGCCGACAAAACGGTCCCGTTCGCGACGGACGCGGTCCATGACCGCCACGCCGTCGATGTCGACAGCGCCGGTACTGATGCCGAACCCGGGAGCCTGATGGACTGCATGTGCAGCTTCGGCGGCAGCGATCAGCAGCTTGCTGGGCATGCATCCGACGCGGGCACAGGTGGTGCCGTAAGGGCCGCCCTCGATCAGGACGACGCTGTCGGTCCATTCTCTGGCCGCCCGAAAGGCGCGCAGGCCGGCGGAGCCCGCGCCGATGACGGCGACGTCGACACGACGGTTTTTCATGCGGATTCTCCCTGCGCTTCCCCGGACAGGAGCGGGTCCAGTTGGCCGTGCCTGTCCGCGGCGACCAGCTCGTCGTGGCCGCCGAGGTGAGCGTCGTCAATGAAGATCTGGGGCACCGTGTGCCGTTCGGAGCGAATGGTCATCTCCAGCTCTCGCACGGCGTCGGTGGTGACGTCGATCTCCTCGTAGCCGACGCCCCGTCGATCCAGGAGGGCCTTGGCGCGGGCGCAATACGGGCACCAGCTCTTGGTGTAAATCTCTACTTTTGCCATCGAATTCCACCTCGTCTGTGAGTCTGTGATGTGTACAGTACGGCCAATTCGCTATTCAATCTATATGTGAAAATGTTGATTTAATGTATCAATCGTCTATCATATAGCCACATTGGAAGATCACGGAGCGATCCATGGAAGTCCTGAGCGACATCCTGAAATCCATGCGCGTGGAAGGCAGCGTGTACTTCTGCGACCACCTGGAGGCGCCCTGGTCCATGGACTTCAAGGACACCAAATCAGCCAGTTTTCACCTCGTCCGCCGGGGTGAATGCTGGGTCACGGCAGGGGACCAGACGGACCGTCTGGGGCCGGGCGACCTGGTGTTCATCGAGCCCGGCCGGGATCATGTGCTGGCGAGCCACGCGCAAGGAGACGCCCCGCCGACGGGCGGAGCGGGGACACTGTTGCTCTGCGGATATTGCGACTTTGCAGAGGACACCCTGACGCCGCTGCTGGAGGTCTTCCCTTCCCTGACCATCGTCCGGGAAGAGGAGTTCCTGAAGCACCCGTGGCTACGGAGTACGCTGGATCAACTGAGCACCGAGTATCTTGCGCAACAACCGGGCTCGGAGCTGGTGGTGAACAAACTGACGGAGATCGTTCTCGTCGAGCTGATCCGGATCAACTTCGGCCGCGGCGAGCAGGGCCGGTTCATGGCGGCATTGTCGGACAAACGGATCGCCAGGGCACTGCAGCAACTGCACAACAACCCTCACACGGCATGGACGCTCGACAAGCTGGCCGGGAGAGTCGGCATGTCCCGGGCCGCATTCGCCAAACGATTCAGGGAGCTCGTGGGCCATCCCATGTTCGAGTATCTGACGATGTTGCGCATCCAACGCGCCAAGGAGCTGTTACGGGAAAGCATGCTTCCGCTCTATGAGGTCGCGAGCCGGGTGGGGTACGAGTCCGATCTGGCGTTCGCCAAGACGTTCAAGAAGCACACGGGCACCACACCGACCCGGTACCGAAAGGGAGCCGAATGAGCCGGCTATTCTGGCCTGTAATCGATTCGGGCAGTCGGCTAACGTTGTTGCAGCCTGAAAGACAGCTTGAGCTGTGATGATTGGTACCGGATCAGACAACCGGTGCTCGATAGCCCCGGGAACGGAGTGACTGCTTATTTGGCGTCAGATTGCTCCGTCGCTTGCTCATTGTCGACATTCGGCATCGCAGGCATTACGACTGTTGATCCTGCCGAGATGAACTTTGGAGACAAACGATTTGCTTCTGATGTTTCCGTGTGCTCCCGAGGCCGCAAGACGAAGAGCGCCAAACCGTATGCACAGCAGGAGCACCCAACTACGAAGTAAGTTAAGGCCAGTGAATACTCAAAGCCCAGATACAGTCCGGCTGCGTTGAACAACAGGCCCAACAAGAACCACACCATCGGAAGTCTTTCGAAGACTATGGTAAATAGCCGCATGACTTGCCTCACCGGTTGAATATGATCTATCCAGATCCAGAATATGCGCGCAAAGCCGTGTGACATATGTGGTGTCATTCACAAAAAGAGTTTTCTTGCTCCTGGTCAGGGATTGAACTGAGAACCACTTCACGTATTTCGGGCTCAGCCGAGAGATGGTCTGACACCGGCTGTACGGTAGGTTCTAGTAATACCAGCTCAGTTGCAGCTCAATGTAGTCGTCTCGCTCGATGGTATACAGGACCTCGTTGGGTCTGCTGTTGGTAAATGATCGGATTCGCAGTTCGGCACTCAGGCTGTCACCGAAGCGGCGCGCGGCTTCGACATTCACGAAGAGTTCGCGGGTGTCGGTATCGATGGCGATGCCTGCGAGCACGCTGGTGTCGTTCGCGTCGTTGAGCGCGAGCCTGGTGCCGACGAACACGTCGTTGTCGAATGCCGTCGGCGGCGCGTCTTCGTCGCGGCCGTCGTAGAGCAGCTCGACCAGTACACCGACGTCGGCGGCGCCGCCACGCACGCCATAGAAGGTGTACTCCAGGCCGCCGACCGCGGCGAGGAACGAGTCGCTTCGGGTATCGCGTCCGATGGCTTCGAACTTCCACAGCCAGGCGTCGCGTGTGTACTGGAGATCCAGGCCTGCCTGTGTCATCTGCTCATAGACGGGTGTCAGGCGATCGCCTTGCGGGGCAATCCTGAAGCGCGGTTCCCTGGACGTGCCCTCGAACAGGTGGGCGCCGATGTCGACATCGCCGATGTAATGGCTGTAACGAAACGCGGCGTCTACGTGGCTCTTCTCGGCCGCCGACTCGTAGATCGCGTGATCATCGTCGATCGGAAGCGGTGCACGGAATCGGCCATCGACGCCGGGAAAGGTGCGCTCGCGAAACCACGGCAGCAGGTAGAATTCGAAGCGGCCGTAATCGCGCTGCAGATTGAAGTTCACCATCGGCTGGCCGAGTTTGTCCTCCTGATCGATGTCCTCGACCAGGTCGGTCTGGTTTATGACATCGACCAGGTGGCGGGATTCCGTCACGCCCCAGAACACCTTGTTGACGCCGATGACGACGTCCCAGCTCTCGCGCTCATAGCCCCAGTAGGCCTCGCGCAGGTCCGCGTGCGAGCGCTCGCTGTCGGCAAGGTCGGCGCGGGCGAAGCCGACGATGCTGACACGCTGGTCTCCTTCGTCGTTTCGCCAGTAGAACTCGGGCTGCAGCATCAGAGAAAGGTTGTGGCCGTCCTGCTCCGGATAACGGGCGTCCAGCCAGAACGCCTGGGTATCGAATCCAACGAACCCGGTAACGTCCCATTCGCCGGCTATCGACGGCAAGGCCGTCAGAATGGCGACAAATGCAAATGTGTTTCTTATTGCGTTCATGCGGTATCCGAAGAGTCAGCGCCTGCCTGCGTTGCGGAGCGACAAGGGCCGATTCGCGGACAGGCGGCCTGCATGTGTGATCGCTGACTCAGCGCAACCGCGCCAGCCGGCCCTTGACGAAATTGCTGTCGTTCAGGCCGACATCGAAACGGTAGTCGCCGTAAATCAAGTCGGTGCTCTTGCCGGTCTGGTGATTGACCATGTCCATCCTGTGACTTCGCCAGATTCCGCCGTAATCGCGGTAATCGGAGAGCGTCAGCGTCTTCAGGAGATCGCCGCGGCGGTCGTAGAACTCGACCTTGCGCACCTGGTATACGTCCCGGTCGACCCAGCTAAGCTGGCGGGTATAACCGGAGTTCTGGTAGCGCGGCGTGCGTTCGATGAGGTCGAGGGTCATGCCGTCGTAGTCCTCTTCGCGCAGCCAGGTGTAGTCGTACTTGTTCAGCTCCAGCGCGGTGAAATCCTCGAAAGCGAACTCGGACCCGACGAACGGGCCGGACTTGTTGGCCGAGGATATGCGCTTGACGCGTTTCAGCGCCGGCAGGAACAGCCACTGGTCATCGGGGTCCAGGATCCTGGCGTGCGACAACAGGGCCGTGCCCTTGATGTCGTTGGGGTTGTCGAAGACGACCAGGGACTTGTCACCCAGACTCTCGTCGGGAATCTCCAGCGTGGTGATCTTCAGCTTGCGGCGGGACTCGCGCCCGGCGGCATTCCTCAACACCATCTCGAGTTCGACTTCGCTGTTGCGAAATCCGCGATCCGAGCGATCGGCCCGGGCGGCGATCTCGAAGCCGAGCCGCTCGGCATCGGTTGCACCACGCACGGGCGTGAGATCGGCCGTTGCGTGGGCGGGCGAGGCAATAAACGCAATTGCAAGGCCAACGAGCAACAACAAGCCGATGAAGCTGATCGCCGGGCGGGGCAGTGGTGTGGTCTGTGTCATTTCAGGTACTCCTTCTGTAACGTTGTGTGTGCCGACACGGTCAACCAGCAGCAACAGCGCCGGCAGGAAAAGGAAATCGAGGATCAGGGCGAAGACGATCGCCAGCGCGGTCAGCAGCCCCATGTCTACGTTCACCTTGAAACTCGAGGTCAATAGCACGAGGAATCCGGCGGCAAGGATCACCGTGTTGACGATGATGGCCACGCCGACGTTTCTGAACGCGTATCGGATGGCATCGGCCGCCGTGCCTCCGCGCTCGCGGCGGGCGCGTACGTATTTCGAGAGCAGGTGGACGGTGTCGTCGACGATGATGCCGAGCGAGATCGATGCCACGGTCGCGACCGAAAAGCCGACTTGCCCGACCAAAAGCGCCCATGCGCCGAAGGTCGCCAGTATCGGCAGGCCGTTCGGTATCAGGCTCAAAAGCCCGAGCTGGAAGCTCTTCAGCGCAAGCATCAGGATGATTGCGATGATCCCGATCGCGATGATCGTTCCGGTGATCATATTTTCGACATTGCGGTCGGTGATGTAGGTAAACATCACCGATGCGCTGGTTGGATCGGTCTGCATCCACGACGGTAGGTTGCTGTCCATCCATGCCTGCGTCGAGTCGAGGAACCGCTTGGTCTGAATCGAGTTCACGTCGTTCAGCGTCACCGTCACCCGCGTCGCGGATTTGTCGATATTGATCCGGTCGTTGAGATCGAGCCCGTAGGGCAGTGAAAGCTCGTACAGCAGCAGGTATTGCGCGCTCAGTTCGCGGTCGCCGGGAACCCGGTAGTAAGCGGCATCGTCACTGTGCAGGTTCTTGTTGAGCCGCTTCATGATGTCGGACAGCGAGTAAACGTGTGCGACTTCCGGCTGACCGCGCAAAAAACCGGTGAAGCGCTCGAGATTATGCAGGTATTCGGGCTCGCTCACGCCCCCGCTGGCCTGCGCCGGCACCGAGTACTCGATCGGATACATGCCGAAGTGCTCGAGTGCCTGGTCGGACTCGCGCCGGAACTCGATCCCCTCGTCGAAGTACTGGATCCACTGGTCGTTGAACTCGATGCTCGGGATGAAAGCCGTCACGAGCAGCGCCGCGCCACCCACGCCGATGAGCAGGCGGCGGGGACGCGTGACCACGAAGTCGGCCAGCCGCTCCATTGCGCGTTCGCTCATGCCGGCCTGGTCCCGCTTCGTCTGGCGATACGGCAGGATGCTGATCAGGGCCGGCAACAGCGTGATCGAGTACGCCCACGCGGCCAGGATGCCCACGGCCGTGATGTTGCCGAGATGCCAGAAAGGCGGCGAGTCGGAAAAGTTCAGCGCCAGGAAGCCGACGACAGTCGTCAGCGAGGTGATGCTCACGGGGAGAAAGTTCTGGCGCAGCGCCTCGACGAGCGCCTGCGTTTTGGCCATGCCCTCGCGCATCGCGGTCCTGAGCGTCGTCAGAATATGAATGGAGTCGGCGATCGCGAGCGTCAGGATAATGATCGGCGCCGATCCGGAGATGGGCGTCAGCTTGATGCCGACGAAGCCGGCCCAGCCCATGCCGACCATGCTCGACAGCACAATGACACCCAGCGTCGCGAAGGTTGCCGTTACGGAACGCAGAATGAGCAGCGTCAACACGACGATGACGCCGAACATGACCGGGACAAGCGTGCCGAGGTCTGATGTGCCGGTCTCGGCGAACGCATTGTTGAGCATCGATACGCCGGTCAGCGAGATATCGATGGTGGGAAAATCTGCTTCGATTTGCTCACGCAGGTCTCGCGCGTGGGCAACCGCCTCGGGCACTTCGGTGAGACTCAACTCCGGATACTGGAGCACGACGTTGACGGCCGTGACTGCGCCGTCCTGCGTTATGAGCTGATTGCGCAACAGCGGCTCGGCGAGTGCGATCTCGCCGCGGCGCGATCGCTCGGCGGTGCTAAGCGTTCCGGCGTCGCGATACAGGTCCTCGACGATGAGGTCGTCCTCGACGCCGTAGGTGTGCTGGAAGTTGCTGATCGAATCGACGCGGATGGCATAGGGGATTTTCCAGGCCGCCTCGGTGAGCGTCTCGACCGCGGTCAGCGTCCCGGCGGAAAACGCGTCACCGTCGGCCGGCTCGAGCACGAACAGGAAGTTGTCGTTCTTGGTATAGGTGGCCTGCAGCTCCTCGAATGCCGTCAGCTCCGGGTTCTCCTCGGAGAAGAACACCCGGTAGTTGTTGGCGAACTCGAGGTAGCGGCCGCCTGATCCTATCGCCACCGCGCTCAGCAGTGCGGCCGCGACCACCAGCCAGCGCCAGCGGATCACGCCGCGCGTCAGCCTGGCGGCGAAGCGGTCGATTGTCTGAAATGAATTACCCATGGGTTACCCTTTTATTACTAATTGGTCAAAAATAGCGCAAAAAAAACCGTGGCTGAGAGATATGCTCACACCACAGCGTCAAACTGTGCTTCCAGTAACTGGTGTGCGTCTTCCTTGCTCACGAATGCCTTCATCGTCGTTGCCAATCCCGCCATGAAGGTCAAGATCAGTGCCGTGATTTCCTCCGCGGACCTTTCCGTTCGTATCTGTCCGGCCTCCTGTGCGTGCTTTACCGCTTCGGTGACCGAACCGCGCATCCTGTCGATGTGATCGAGCATCACGGCTTTCACCTCCGCATCGTGCGGAGCGAGCTCGATCAGCGCATTGATCGCCATGCAACCCTTCGGACAGGCACAGTCGGCGTCGGCGATATCGAGCATGGCATGCGTCACGGCCCGGATACCATCCAGAGGTGTCGCGGCTCCCGCCAGCAGCTTGTTCTTCTGCCGGCGCATCTCGCCGAGGTATCGCTTGAGCGCCTGAATGAACAGCGCGTGCTTGTCGCCGAAGGCCTGGTAGAGGCTGCCCTTGTGCAGCCCCGTGGCCTGCATCAGGTCGGACAGGGAGGTCGCCTCATAGCCCTTGGCCCAGAACGCCTGCATCGCCGCGTCCAGTACGATTTCGGGGTCGAATTCTCGGGGTCTTCCTACCATGGGTGCCGAGTCTAGCTAATTATGACCGATCAGTCAAGAATAATTTTCG
>JBHHWI010000059.1:0-18505 GCA_046756445.1 Woeseia sp.
CTTCAAGGGACTCGGCGGCCGATCCGGCTGCGGGTTTCGTCGGCGCGTTCGCCGGCGCGTTCGCCGGTTTCGTCGGCGCCTTCGCTGGTTTGGTCCTGGCAGCGGCGGGCTTCACCGGCTCGGGAGCGGGTTTCGTTACCGGCGGAGCCGGTCTGTCCGGCTTGACCGGCTTCGCCTCCGGAAGTTTCGGCTTGGTGTCCCGATCGACGACGATTTCATCGGCGAACTTGAACTTTGGTGGCAGCTCCGGTATGGGCTTGTCCGGTTTGGCGCCGGCTTTGGCCGGAGCTTTGTCCCGGACGCCGAGACCCGGCAGGTCCGGCAACTTCGCATGCTGGTGCTTCCGGCTCGCGTCAGGCGGCGGAGCCGCCGGCGGCTTCGTGACGGATTTTGCCGGTTCAGCCTTGGGTTCCGCCGTTGATTTTGCCGGTCGCGCTTCGGCCTTGGGCGCCTCCGGCAAAATCCTGACCGGGACGGTATGCTCCGACGCTTGTTGTGCCGCAGGACTCGTCCCTGCAGCCGGTCGTTCGGCGGCCGGCTTCGCTTTGTCCGCTGCGGGCGGTGCCGCGTTGGGCGGTTTCAGCTCCGGTTGTCGATGCTTTGCGCCGGTCGCCGGCTCTCTCGACGGCAGCGGGGGCGCCTCGCCCGGATCCATGCCGAATACTTCGACCGCGACCTTGAAGATGACCCGTGGCGTCAATCGAGTCACCTTATTCTGGGCCGCGACCGTCAATGCCGTTTCACACAAACCATTGATAACGCGCGGTATGCCGCCCGAACAACGGCGAATCATCAGAGCCGAGCCCGGCTCGAATACGGCGTCGAAATCACCGCCTGCAGCCCTGATACGATGACGCAGGTAGACCTCGACTTCCTCAGCACTGAATCGGTCGAGTGCCTGCTGCAGACGGACCCGCTGTCGCACCCGCTCGAGTCCGGCGGTCGCAATGAGTTTGTCCAGCTTCTGCGGTCCCATGAGGATGATGTTCGCACCCGCAGACGAACCGCCGTCGGCGGCCGTTAACGCCTCGAGCTCTTCCAGGATCTCGGCCCCGAGGCGCTCCGCGTCCTCGATTACTATGAACACGCGTGCGCCGGATGACGCGTGTTCATTGAGAATCCGGTTGAAGGTCTTGATGCACTCGAATCGCCGGGTGGGCTCGCGCACGACCCCGAACTGCCCGAGGAGCAGATCCACGATCTCATCGGAACCTACCTGGGTGCGGCCCAGATTGGCGATCAGGCACTCCGAGCCCATCTCCCGCAGGGCCCGATTCACGATGGTTGTCTTGCCCACGCCCACCGGCCCGGTCAGGATCGCGATCGAGTCTCTTGCGCTCAGGGCGGTCCTGAGCGAGGCGATAATCTTCGCCTGTTCGGGGCCTTCGAAAACAGCTTCGCCTTCGGCTA
Organism: Woeseia sp.; assembly: GCA_046756445.1. Classification (GTDB taxonomy): domain Bacteria; phylum Pseudomonadota; class Gammaproteobacteria; order Steroidobacterales; family Woeseiaceae; genus JACZWL01. The sequence goes on from JBHHWI010000059.1 coordinate 1,411, forward strand.
GCGAATGAAAAGGGTTCTTTGCAAGCCCAAAATGCTTTTCGTACATCTTGCGTCTCGGTGCTGACCGGGGCATCGACGCTTCGCCCAAGCGCGGTGCAGATGGCCAGTTTGCCCACGAAGCGCAAGAAAAACATCGGGTTATGTCACAAAAAACGGTATGCCGGCCTGTGCCCGGGACCCGGGACGGTTTTCTGTCTACCTAAGGCCGCAACCGAGCGGCAGGAATTAAAGGTAATAAAATCAATATATTGAAAGATCGTGCCGGATGCCACTCGACACGTGGTCAGCATGCTATGCGCCGCTGAACTCGTTCAGAAGGGACAGGAGTACGCCGTTGGTCCAGCCGAAACCGTCCTGTACCGTGTACTCGCCACCCTCGGCGATCGGCCCTATTTCCTCGACGTTATATTTCTCAAACAGTCGCCCGGTGGTCCGGTATACGGTCTCGTTATTTCGAACCCAGCGGCTTGCTCCTTCCTGTGCTTCGTCTGAATAGCCGTAGTTCTTGAGTCCGGCATACGCTATCCACTGCAAGGGGGCCCAGCCATTGGGCGCGTCCCATTGCTGACCGCTGTTTACCGTGGTCATTACCCAGCCACCGGGACGCAGAAAATCCGTGTGAATTCTCTCGGCGACCCGGCTCGCCTGGTCGGAAGTAGCAAGCCCGAAAAAAAGCGGGAAGGCGGCAGCGAGTGACATGACTTCGGTCGGCTGCAGTTCAGGCAGCAACAAGTCGACAAAAAAGCCCGCATCGTCGTCAAAAAACAAGGATTGAATTGATTTCTTTCTGTGTTCCGCACGTCGTTTGAACAGGCCCGCCTGCCTGGTGTTGCTCGCAATAGTGACTGCGTCTGCCAGCGTTGATTCCAATTTCCACAGGATTGCGTTGAGATCGACGGGCAAGGTCTGGCTTGCGCGAATCGACGCCATGGAATGCCGGTCCCCAAGCCAGCGCGAGCTGAAGTCCCAACCTGATTCGCAAGCGCACCGGATGTCTCGATAAAGGCCTGCGGCATCGCGATCGCAGCCCATCGCCAACTCGACATCTTCGGCAAAACTCTCCTGCCGCGGAAGATCGGAATCGTCCCAGTGCCGGTTGAGATATCCGTCGCTCACCGCGACTACACGCCGTTCCAGCGCCAGCTCATCGCAGAGATTCTCCGCACCGGACATCCAGAACCTGTACTCTTTCTCGAGTTGCGGAAGATACGTCGCAAGGACACTCTGGTCTTCCTTTTCCGCTGCCAGCAACTCCACCATAAGTGCGAAGAATGGTGGCTGCGAACGGGTGCAATAGTACGACCTGTTTCCATTCGGAATAAAGCCGACCTGGTCGATCAGGTAAGCGAAGTTATCGACCATGTTTTCGACCAAATCGATCCGGCCCGATGCCGCGAGACCGAGCATGGTGAAATAGCTGTCCCAGTAATAGATCTCCCGAAACCGGCCCCCGGGTACGACATAGGGGTGGGGCAGGGCGATCAGAGACGAATTCGGATCTTCCACGTCGGCAGCGCGAGTCAGAACGTCCCAAAGCAAATTGATCTGTTCTCTCACGGGACGCTGTGGGTCTGCCTCGAATGATTCGGTATCGTCTTCCGGCAGTTCGAAATTTGATGTGATGAACGACTCCAGTTCGAATCCTTCATCCCGCGCTGACTCCCGAAAGGACTGCATGATCTTCGCAGGGTCTCTCCTGGGTGTCGCGTCGACAAAGGATTTTGAATCTGCAAATACGTGGCTCGACTGCACTGCCTCAAAAAGTTCAGCGTATATCGCGTCCGGCGTGCAAATCTGCATCATCGTTTTTCCCGCTACCCGTGATAGCCTAGACGATGTTCGTCCGTTTTGCGTTTGAACAGATACAGCGTAATCAAGATTGTCGAAATGGGCACCAGTGAGAAATAGAAAGCAATTCTGCCTCCGAAAATTTCAAACAAATTGCCGGTAATGATCGATCCGGTCGTCCCACCGAGTGCGGAGAAGACGACGATCAGCCCCGCCATGGGTGCATGCTGTGTCTTGGGCAACGCGGACAAAATGATGGAATTTATGGCCGGATAAACCGGTGCAATGCAAAAGCCGATCATCGGAAACAAAAACGCGGCGATCGGTGCGCTGAGCCAGCTGGTGATCTCGATTGCGCCAGCGTTACCGGCCAGTGGCAGGGCCAAAATGACCAGCGCAGCCGCGAGGACAAGGCCGACCAATAGAACCCTGAACCAGTCGAATCTCTTGAGCACGATTCCGGCCGCAAACCGTCCCAGGGCAGTCGAGGCCGCCAGGATGCTCGCCATCTGAATACTCAATGAGGCCGACAGATTGAGGATCTTGCTATTGAACGTCGGCAACCACGACATGATGGCCTGCTCGATCAGTACGTACAGGAATGCGCTGATGATGAAGATCAGCACCAGCGGCTTGATGCAGAGCGTAATCATGTCGACGAAATCCCTGGACAAAGAGGTCGTGCCGCTGGCAGTGGCGGCCGACTCATCCAGCGGCGCAGCCAACAACAGAATGAAAGCTGCCAGCGTTAATGCGGCGAGGAGGTAATAGACGTTCAGCCAGCTTATCGAACCCGGGTTCAGGTCATCGACGAATGCGCTGAATATGAAATAGCCGGACAGCACGCCGACCATGAAGAACGACTCCAGGAAGTTCATCCAGCTCACGTGCTCCTTGCGGCTGTCAGTAACGAGCCCCAGCGCCGCGAATACCGATACTTTCGTCAACGCGAAACCGACCCCGGTTGCTGCAAAAACCAGCTTGGACATCCAGAAAGCCGGAACCTGCGGCATGGCCAGGCAAACGAAGCCGATAAACGCCAGCGCGATCAGCATGCTGCGCTTGTAGCCAATCCGGGCAATGAATGAGGCAACGAGGAACGACGTAATGGCGATCGGCAAGTCCTTGAATGCCTCCAGGACACTTGCGGCCGATTCGCTGACCTGATACGAGTTCTGCACCTGCAGGATGACAGTGCCGACGCTGTTCAGCAGGATCGCGAACACGAAGTAGTTGATGAACAGGGAAAGCTTGATGGTCCAGTTCTTCATTATTGCACCCTGCGCGTTCCCCGGACCCGAGCCGATACCGGGCTGCCATTAATCGCCCTGACTATGGGTGAAGGCGCGGCAATGGACGACGGCACTGGCTGCCTCCAGGAATGCAGAGGCAGCCAATGCGCGGGCCGGTTGCCGTAGTCAGAATGCGTAACCGACGCTGAACTTGACCGATCGCGGCATGATGAACCGGCCGTTCGGCGCACCCACGCTGCGTGGATCTCCTTCCGTCAGGCCATCATCGTCGGTGATGTTGTCCGCAGCGATCTGAAAGCTCAGGCGATCGTCCAACGTGACAATGGCGCCCAGATCGATCTTGTTATAGCTGTCCAGTACCACGGTGTTGCCGGGATCACTGAATCGATCGTCTACAGCGGTCAGTGTGCCGTAGACGACCACATCGGCGTTACCGACCTCGAGGTCGTAGCTCGGTGTGATGCGAAGCTGCCAGCCCGGCTGCCGTTGAACCTCATTGCCGTCATTGGCGGTGCCCTTGATCTCCGACTCCTGAATAGTGGCGTTCAGGTTGACGGACAGCCCGAAGTCCGTGAAATAGTCGGCGTCGATTTCCAGCCCGATTGCCTCGTTTGTCGATGCCACGCCAGGTGTCTGGCCGGCAAGTGCAACAAAGAAGGACGGGTCAACTTCGGTGGAAAAGGCCGTTGCGTACAGGCTGAAGTAGTCGCTTACCCATTTGAAACCGGCTTCGAATTGGTCGACTTCGTTGATGAGATTATTGGCGTTTGCAAAAGCACCGCGGTTATCCCGATAGTCGTCGAAATACGGCATCTTGCTGCCGCTGTTGATGCGCCCGAAAACCCCCATGCTGTCGTTCAGCGCGTAATTCAGCGCCGCCGTCCAGGAGACTTCGCTCTCATCGGTGGATACCGCGAGCGTGACAACACCGTCGAGTCCCTCGTCAACGGAATACTCGACCTCGTGGTCCTCCCAGCGCACACCGAAGTCCAGTGTCAGTTGGTCGCTGATATCGTACTCGATAGCGCCGTATACGGCGCTGGTTGTCGCATCGCCGGTCGCATCGATGTCGTAATTCCAGGTACAACTGTCCACCGATGCATCATTACACGCTATTCCATCGACGATCTCGCCACCACTTTCGACGACATGATATTTCTGGTTACCGAGGGACCAGAATTCATCGGTCGATGAATTGGCCGAGTAGATCCCGACCGTGACTTTGCCGCGGTCGAACGGTTTGGCAAGACTGAGATCATTCGTAAACGACTCGATATCTTTCCGTACCTCCCAGGCACCGAACTGCTGGATGTATTCGCCATTTGATATCGAGCGGCCGGTAACGGCACCCGTCAGCGGGCCGGTAATCACTGCCGCGGTGTCGATTGTCGGGTCTGCAATCAGGGCCCCCACGTTGACGGCGCCGCCCTGTGGCACCAGACCCAGGGTATCTGCGTTACCGCCGGTGAAATTGAATCGATCGACCAGTTCCCAATCACCGGCGAAATCGAAGCGCACGGAGCCGCCGGTGACCGATCCGTCCCAGCCACGGCCGTCGGCGAGATCCAGTGTCTTGACTTTCGGGTCGGGAAATGCCGGATCGCCAAAATCATTGTCGAACATGATCTGACGCTGCCGACTCAACACGCCGACCTGATTGTAGCCACCATCGACGCCCGGGACATTCAAGGCAACCGGCAAATACCAGGTGCCATGATCGTCCGTAACCCGGTGGTAGACATTGATCGACCCATCGTCGAGATCCTTGGTCAGATTGATCGTGAACTGGGTACCTTCCTCTGAATTGAAGCCGGTTTCCCGAATGCCGTCCGAACTCGAGATATAACCGCCGACCATGTAATACAGCTCGTCTGCGAGCTCGCCGCTGATTACGGCATCGAATCGGCGCAGGTCATAGTCGGAAGTCGTGTACTTGACCAGGCCTTCGGTCTCCTCGCTTCCCTCCTTCAAGATAAAGTTCGCAGTCAGTCCCGGCTGGCCGTTTGACAACACCGGGTTCGGCCCGCCACGCAGGGCCTCCACACGTGCGACCGTCTCGTCAATCCGGAAGATGGTCGTGTTCTCCAGGAACGACAGGGTGGGCGGCGGAAAAAGCGGTGAACCGTTGAGCTGAACGGTCAAAAACGGTGCGTCGCCGGCACCCGGGAAACCGCGCACGAACACGTTGGCGCCGGAAACCCCGCCCGAGCTCTCTGCCCAAACGCCTGGCACGATTTTTAGAAGATCAGCCGTGCTCTTCGGGGCAAACTTTTCGATATCGGCGTCGTTGGCAGTCGTAATCGAAAAGCTGGCATCGAGTTTTCGCATCTCGCCGCCGCCCGGCGTGCCGGTGGTGATTATCTCCTCGATAATTTCGCCTTCATCGTCGTCATCCGTATCCTGCGCATTGGCGACGACAGCAAGCCCCAGCAATGCTGTCAGTGCAGCCAGCAAGCCGAACAGGGAAGGCCGATCGTGTTGGTCTCTGAACGTGTTCATAATTGCACCATCCTCTGATTGAGTATCGCCCTGAAGCCGGACATGGGCAGCAGGGACATTGCAGCTAAATTGCCTCGCGAATGACGCGGTTGCGTCCGCGAGCATTGGAAAATGCCGGGTGATTATCTCCCCCTGGATACCGCCATATTTAGGCTAACCGTACACCCGGATGAAATGCATTTCAATAATTTTGAAATGGATTTCACAAAAACATATAATTTCCTGCTATAAGAAGAACTTATCCGTGATTTCGCGCAGCTGGCAGAGTAACGCCCATGACTAGCAAACAACCCGTCACGATGGACGATATCGCGAAGCTGGCCAGGGTATCGAAGCCGACGGTGTCCCGCGCCCTGAGCGGCAGTCCACTGGTCAAGCAGGTTACCAAGGAGCACGTCCTCTCCGTCGCGCGTGAGCACGGTTACGCAGTAAACCGGAACGCCCAGAAGCTTCGCCACAAGCGGACCAATACCATTGCCGTGTCGCTGGACTTTCGCTCCCATGAACAGAATCACATTTCCGATCCGTTCATTTTCGATCTCCTTGCCGGGGTTTCCGAAGCGCTCGGCGACCGTTGTCAGGACCTGCTGTTGTGCGCGCCCAATCACAATGACGTAGATTCATTCAGACAGATCCTGTCGTCGAAAGGCGCAGACGGGTTCATAGTGCTTGGGCAGGGACATCGCGAGGACATGCTCGGTGAGCTTGCGCAAAGCGGCGCGCCATTCGTCGTGTGGGGCGCCGGAAACGAGGAAACGCCGTATTGCGTGGTCGGCAGCAACAACTACCTGGGTGGCACGTTGGCGGGCAGATATTTTCTCGAACGTGATCGCAGCAAATTCCTTTTTGTGGGCGATACCTCATTCAGAGAGATATATCAGCGACGCGCCGGTTTGCAGAATGCAGTAGAAGAAAGCGGGAACAGCATGTCGTTTTACGACATAGTGCTCAGCAGCTTCTCGTTTGAATCCGCGTTCGAGGCGGCCACCAATTTTCTTGCCGCAACGCGTGAGCCACCCGATGCGGTTTTCGCCTTCAGTGACACAGCAGCAATGGCCTTCATTCATGCGTTTCGAGCGGCAGGATTGAATATTCCGGAGCAAGTATCGGTTGTCGGCTACAACGACATACCGTCGGCGGCTTTCTTCAGCCCGCCGGTGACTACGATTCGGCAGGACATCTATCAGGCGGGTCAACTGCTGGTGTCGAATTTGATGCAAATGCTCGAGGGATTGCCGGCCAGATCGTCTACGATCAAGACGGAACTGATTGTCCGCGAGACATAAGCGACACGAAATCACATTGCAATCAGGCCGACAGGCGCAGAATGAATGCGGCGCGGAACCGCCTCAGCAGGTCCGCCGACCCCGTGACCGCCGGTGACGGCCGCGATCCCGGGCCGGTAAAGAGGTCCTTGATGGTGCCATCGACGGTGAGATCGGCAGCGGGGGTCTCGCCCAATCCGATGCCGACGCGCCGATCATGCACCGACACCCATCCCGTGAAGTCATCCGTCTTGAATTGCACGCGGACTGAAAGATCCTGCGCATATTCGGGATGAAAAAGGGCTTTCAGGGCCAGCAGGTCCCAGTCGGCCTGATGGTGAAAGCCCTGCCGGCCTTCGGGGCCATAAATCATGCCCCAGCGCACCAGGGCGAGCAGGGCGGGCTCCAGCGCCCGGCCCCGCTCCGTTAATGCGTAATGAGGGCTGCCCCGGTCGTCTGATTGACGCTCGACGATACCGGCGGCCTCGAGTTCCCTGAGCCTGCTCGCCAGAAGGTTGCTGCCCATGCCCTTCTGGGACCTGCTCAACTCACCGAATCGTCTCGGCCCGACCAGCAGGTCGCGGAGCAGCAAGAGGGTCCAGCGCTCGCCGATGACGTCGGCGGCCCGCGCCAGGGAGCAGTTCTGTCGGTAGCTGCGCCTCGCCATGGTTGACGAATGTACCACTTAGCTATATATTTTTAAAGTACTATATAATTTTAAAGGTAAGAGGGTTGCCATGAAGGCTAAACGTCGGATCTTAAGGGTATTATCGGTCAATGCCGTATTCTCGGCTGTCTCGGCGCTGCTGATGCTGTCGGCGGCGGGCTGGGTGGCGCGGCAGCTCGGCATCGACAGCGCCGTCCCCGTCTATGTCGTGGCGGGGCTGCTCCTGGGGTTTGCCCTGCAACTCGGGAACATCGTTCGCACCCGCAGAATCCGGACCTGGGAGATCACCGGCATTATCAGCGGCGACATCGCCTGGGTAGTAGCCAGCGTGGTACTGGCCGGGCTCCATTATCAGTCCATCTCGACGTCCGGGCTGATGCTCATCGATATCGTAGCGCTCGCTGTACTTTTCCTTGCGATGGCGCAGATTCGGGGATTAAGGGCCTATCGCCGAACGGCCAATCGATAGCTCCGTGCGCGGCGGGCCGGATGCCCGTCGGTCAGTCTACGCCGCTGACGGCTTGTAAATCGCGGCGAATACCGCGCCCGCGATGATCAATCCGACGACGCCGGTCACGAACCAGATGACCGCGAGGTCACTCGTCAGCGGATAGATGACATATTGGTCAATCGACGACGGTATGGACAAGAACAGACCCATCAGGGTGCCGTAGCGAACCCCTTCCATGATGCCTTTGCCCTCGTAGCCAAGCGTGAAGATGTAGCAGAACAGCAGCAGGGCCACCGCACCACCGACCATCATCATCCACATCATCGAGTCCATTTCAGCCTCGGGCCGGAACACCGAAGCCAGGGACTGATAGGTGTCAGACAGCCCCACCTCGTGCACGACGTAGCCGTACGCGTTCATCACAATGACAACGACGATCCAACCGATCCAACAAGTCTTGTTGCTTATCGCGCTGAAATCCATTGTTCTCTCCCTGTCTCGAGGATCCTGGCGCCCACGCCGGTCGTCCTCGTCGCGTTGCGGAACAAACCACCAGAGCACCACTGGTGCTTACCAATGGCAAAATTGCCGCCGGGCGGCCCATCGAGCTCACCCGGCAGCTCGCATTCCTGCCGGCACTCTAGATCGTGCCGGCTGCTTCCCTTTTCAACATGGCGAACCAGACGCTGTTGAAGTTCCAGTTGGCCACCTCATCGAGCAGCTCGTCGGCTTCTTCCGTCTGTCCGGCGCCCTGCAGCGCCCTGGCCAGCCTGTAGATATTCTTTACGTCGCCGTTAAAACCAGGACTGGTACTGAGGTTGGCCTGACGATAGTGTCCGACCGCGCTCTCGTAATCTTCCTGCTGCAAAGCGATCAGCCCTAGCAGCTCGTGATAGGGCTCCATCTTGCGCGGGTTGTCATCTTCGGCCAGCAATTGCGCGAACTCCTCAGCATAGGTTTCGGCTGCCGCGTAGTCGCCCGTGTGGGCCGCGAGGCTGCCTTTCCAGAACGCCATGGTTGCTTCCTGTTGCCTTGCAAAGTCCTCGTCACCGGACTTGCTTCCCGATTCCGCCAGGGATGCAGCCAGACGGTCGACGGCACTGGCTGCTTCATCGTCCATGTCGTAGTTGAAGCAGATATCCGCAAGGTTCGTCAGCACAAAAGTGCGCGAAGTCGTTTTCTGATCCGAGGGCATCTCCAGCGTGTCGATGCGCTCCAGCTCACCCTCCAGCTCCGAGACGGCCGCCTCGTGATCGCCGGCGTGCAGATTTACAAACGCGCGATAGTTGGCCAGCGTAGACTGCGCAATTTCCTGGCCGGCAGCGATGCCCATATCGTAGTCCGCACGGGCCTCATCGAAATTGCCCAGGAAAGAGTTGACGTGTCCGCGTTTGACGGCGGCCACGCTATTGCTGGCGTCCAGTTTGATGGCTTCGGAATAATCGTTGCGAGCTCGCTCGAGGTCGCCCATCGCGCGATGCACGTCTCCGACGTTGACCCAGTGATTGTCTTCTTCGGGCTCAAGCTTGGCAGCCTTCTGAAAATTCTTCTCGGCCTTCACGAAATCCTTCGGAGCGTCATTCATGTAAGAGAAGCCCAGGCTGAGGTAGCCGATGGTCTCTTCCGGAACCAGCTTGATCGCCTTCGCGGCGGACGCCCGCGCCTCGTCATGCTTGCTTTGCCCGGTCAGCAATCCGGAGTAGACGATCCACGCGCGCGGCGAGTCAGGATAGGTGTCGACGAGCTGCTTGCCCAGCCTCAATCCTTCTTCCGCATCGTTGGTGACAAAGGACATGTTGATATCAGCCCATAGCTGCTCTCCTTCCGTTCCTTTCACCGAGAGCTCCTTGGCTTTTCTGGTCGCCTTGACGAATTGCTCGCCGGAAAGCGCCGTGTTACCGAGCATGATCCAGCCGCCGGCGAAGTCCGGGTCCTGCTCCGTCAATTGCCGCGCCGCCTGATTCGCCTCGACGAAGTCACCCTTGTCGGCCAGCGCGCGGGCCTTCTTGTACTGTGACATCGTGCTCTTGCTGGCTGCAGACAGCGGAATACCGCCGTCGCTGGCCGCCAGCTCCACGGCTGCGGCTTCAGTCGCCGGTTTCGCTTCCTCTGCGACCTGTTCCGCCGTGGTTTCCTGTTTTTCAGTGCATGCAACAAGCAAGGCAGCTGCCGTGAAGCATGCCAGTAGTCTCAAATAAGTCATTATTCTCTCCCGACCCTTGGTTGATACGCCGACTCGACGCCGGTCTTGATAGATTCAGCATAGCGCTAATCTGGGGTTTTTCCACATGCCATGTGACCGGCCGGGCCTGAAAAAGTTTACCGCGCTGGCGGATACGCCTGAGTCAGGGAATTCAGAATTCGTTCTGACTAGCAATCAGGGTATTAGCCGGGCTTTCTAAGACTGTTTCTAATGACTGCTCCCGCCCGCGCTGACGGTGTCGCCGTCCATTGTGGCGCTGTCCCGAGGTTTTCGTGGATCGACTCATCGGCGAGTTCGGACAGGCGCCCGGGCTGCACGATGAAGGCGGGAGCTGGCCCGCCTGAAACGGCGCACCCGCTCCCTTCCGGTTACCAGATTTTTACCCGCTCCTCGGGCCGCAGGTAGAGCGCGTCGGTTTCGGCGATGTCGAAGGCCTCGTAGAATTCGGGCACGTTTCTTACCACGCCGTTCACGCGATACATCGGCGGTGAATGCGGATCGGTCCTGATCCGGTTGCGCAAAGCTTCATCGCGATACTTGTAACGCCAACTCTGTGCATAGCCGAGGAATACGCGCTGCAAGCCGGTGAAGCCATCCAACACGGGCGGCTCGTCGGCATCCAGCGAAAGCTCGTAAGCAAGCAGCGCGATGCTCAGGCCGCCAAGGTCACCGATATTCTCACCAAGCGTGAACTCACCGTTGAGGTTCAGGTCCTCGAACGGCCGGAATGCAGAGTATTGTTCCACCAGCTTGCCGGTGCGCGCCGTGAACTCTGCGCGGTCTGCGTCGGTCCACCAGTTGCGGATAACGCCGTCGCCGTCGAACCTGCTGCCGGAGTCATCGAAACCATGACCGATCTCGTGGCCGATGACGGCGCCGATGGCGCCATAGTTAACGGCATCGTCCGCATTCATGTCGAAGTAGGGCGGCTGCAGGATTGCTGCCGGGAAGACGATTTCGTTCAGTGGGGGCATGTAGTAAGCGTTTACCGTTTGCGGTGACATGAACCACTCGGTGCGGTCCACAGGACCGCCCTGGCGCTCGACAGCGCGTTGGTACTCGAACAGCGCAGCACGTTGAATATTGCCGAACAGGTCGTCTGCCGCGATCGCCAGCCCGGAGTAATCTTTCCAGTCGTCCGGATAGCCTATTTTCGGCGTGAATTTGGATAGCTTCTCCAGCGCTTCCGTGCGGGTCTCTTCACCCATCCAGTCGAGCGACTTGATGCTGATCTCGTAAGCCCTGATCAGGTTGCCGACCAATTCCTGCATCCTTGCCTTTGCCGCCGGCGGAAAATGCCGGGAGACATAGACCTCACCGACGACTTCGCCCAGGCTGCCGTTGACCGTATCCACGCCACGGCGCCAGAGCGGCCGTTGCTGCTCGACGCCCTGGAGGGTACTCGAGTAAAAATCGAAGTTCCGGTGATCGAGATATTCGTCCAGGAAGCCGGCATAACTATTCAGGGCCTGCCACTTGAGGTATGTCTTCCAGTCTTCCAGCGGGGTATCGGCGATGATGCCGTCCAGCGCTCTCATGTAATCGGTCTGCATGACAACCACGCCATCGATGTCGGCAATGCCGGATTCCTCGAGATAGGCTTGCCACGCAAACTTTGGCATCAGCTCGGGAAGCGCTGCGCGGGCCACCTTGTTGTAGTTCTCCGCCCAGTTTCGGGTGTCTTCCTTCAACATGTGCTCGGTCGCGATGCGCGTCTCGAGCGCCATGATCAGGTCTGCTGCCGCTTCACCGCCCTCGAGACCGGCCAGCTCGAGCATCGCGGCGATGTGATCGACGTACTTTGCACGGATGTCTTCGGACTTCGCGTCTTCCAGGAAATAGAATTCACGGTCGGGAAGACCGATTCCGCCCTGGAATGTGTACATCATGTACACCGTCGGATCCTTGAAATCGGCTACCTGGCCCAACGAGAACGGCAAGCTGATGCCGAGCTTGTTCGCCTCGGCAAAGTAAACCGCGAGTTCTTCACGATTCTTTAAAGCGTCTATCCTCTCGAAGTCTGGACCAAGAGGTGTTGCGCCCAGCCTGTTGCGTGTTTCCATGTCCATGTACGAGGCATACAGATCACCGACCTTCTGCTCGCTGCTGCCTTCAGCGAAATCCCCGGCCGCGGATTCTTCGATGATGGCCTTGACCTGCTCCTGTGACTCATCGCGTAGTATTGCACCGACGCCATAACGCGATTTATCGGCCGGTATCTCCGTGTTATCGATCCAGGTGCCGTTTACATACGCGTTGAAGTCGTCTCCCGGCCGCACATCATCATTCATGTGCTCCAGCAGCAGTCCCGAGTGTCGCCCGGCTTTGCTTGCCGCCCCTGCGGCCGCCTCCGTTTGCGGCTGTTGCTGCCCGCAGGCTGCGAGCATGAGCACCAGTGCCATGGTGGTAGAGGTCGTCTTCATTGCTTGTTACCTTTTTGGAATCGAGTGAGGGCCAAAGCCGAATGGCGCATTTTGACCAGGGTGGCGCGGGATTGTTCACGAATCCCTACACGATTACAAGCGAAACCAATCCGGTCCGGGAAAGCTCATCGCCGTCCGCGGAATTGCTCAAGGGCGCGGACGGTGCGGGCAGGCAGGGGCTGCACCGACCGGTAGCCCTGCACGCAGATACCGGCCGAGAGTGTCCGTTCACATCGGCCACACCCACATGATCATCGGTATTGAGACTGCCACGATCAGCACTTCCAGCGGCAGGCCGATGCGCCAGTAGTCGCCAAAGCGGTAGCCGCCGGGCCCCATGATGAGAGTATTGTTCTTGTGGCCAATGGGCGTCAGAAACGCGCATGATGCAGCGACGGCGACTCCCATGAGGAATGGATCCGCATTCACGCCGAGCCTTGAGGCGATGTCCACGGCGACCGGTGCGGCGATTACGGCGGTCGCCGTATTGTTCATCACGTCGGACAGCGTCATGGTGACGATAATCAGCAGTGCGAGGACGACGACCGGGGAGAAGCCGGCCGAAAGGCCGACGATGCCCCCGGCGATCAGCGCGGTGCCACCGGTCGACTGCAATGCGCTGCCGATCGGAATCATGCAACCCAGCAGGACGATCACGGGCCATTCGATCGATGCGTAGATTTCGCGAAGCGGCACGATGTTGAACAATGCCATCAGCGCCACGACACATCCCAAGGCGATCGGCAGATAGACGAAGCCAAAACCGGCCGCGAGTATGGCAGTGGAGAATATTCCCACGGCGAGCCAGACCTTGTCCCGCTGAATAACCCGCTGACCCCGGTCGGCCAGGGGCAGCAAGGCAAGGCGCCGGGTTACATCGGAAAGGCGCTCTTCCGCGCCGAGCAACAGCAGGACGTCACCTGCCCGGACCTCGAGCTTTCGAACGTGATCCCGGAAACGCTTGCCACCCCGGGACACGCCAACCAGTGCGACGCGATAGCGGTAGAGCAGGCGGAACGAGATCGCCGAGCGGCCGACAAGCGAAGAATCCTCCGGCACGACGACCTCACTCAGCTGCAGGTCTTCATTCTTGAGCAGCCCTTCCCCGGTGCCGATATACTCGAGCCCCATGCTGCCGAGTGCGCCGCTGATGCTCTCCGGATGTGCTTCCACGACGAGAATATCTCCGGCCTCGATCTCGACGACCCTGGCAAGACCGGGCATTCGCGTGCCTTTGCGTATCAGGCCGAGAATCTCGATGTCACTTTTCTCTGCCGCCTCATCCAGTTCCCGCACTCGCTTGCCGATTACCGCGGAACCGTCAGGCACCTTCAGTTCAGCTATGTAGTCAGCGAGATCGAACAGTCTTTTTTGCGCGTCCTCCCTGTGCCGGTCCGCCGGCAGCAGCCGCCAGCCGAACAACGCGACATACGCCACACCGGCGGCGGCGCAGGCCAGCCCGACGGGAGCGAAGTCGAACATCCTGAAGGATTGCCCCAGCGCATCGTTGCGGAACTCGGCAATGATGATGTTTGGCGGTGTTCCGATCAGCGTGATCATGCCGCCGAGGATCGAGGCAAACGACAGTGGCATCAGCGACATCGCCGGAGAGCGTTTGGCCTTGGCAGCGGCCTGTATATCCAGCGGCATCAGCAATGCCAGCGCAGCCACGTTGTTCATGAACGCTGAGAGAACGGCGGCAACGCCGGACATGATGCCGATGTGCGCCGCAAGTCTGCGAGAGGCATTGATAAAATAGCGCGCAAGCAACTCGATGACGCCGGAATTCGATAGTCCCCGGCTGGCAACGAGCACCAGCGCGATGATGACCGTCGCCGGATGACCGAATCCTGAAAAGGCCCGGTTTGCCGGCACGACGCCTGTCAGCAGCGCCGCCAGCAGCGCAACGAACGCCACCAGGTCGTAACGCCAGCGTCCCCAGATCAGGAACACGAATACGAAGATCAGCAACGCAATGAGGGTGATTTGGTCAGTCGTTAGAGCCATGCGTCCGCCGTTGCATACGACCGGAACATATACCCGTAACATTGCGATACGGGGACGTGTCGAGGTCACGAGTATCAGTCTTTGCACGATTTTGCTTGAATCACGGAAAATACGAAATACTTGTGAGTATCCTGCCCTCAACGCGGGTGGTGCGGGGGACACTCTTTCAAACCAGTGATACCTGCATTCCTGCGACATGCCGACGCCGAATCCGAGGCTCCGCATGAAGATTCAATAGGCACGGCAGGTCCATCGGGTTTACACTTCCGGAAGCGCTTGCTTAAACGGGCGCTACCCGAGGACAGCCCCGGTTCGGCGCCGCGATTGAAGATGAGCCAAGTCTCGAAGTTTCTGGTGCTCGCCTGCTTCCTGGCCGCCTCAGGCGTCAGGGCTGGTGACGATGTCGCCACGGGCAAGCTCCTCGTTGCCACCGATGAGGTTCGCGGCGCACACTTCGCCCAGACCGTGATCCTGTTGCTGCATTACGACGAGCAGGGCGCAATGGGGCTGGTCATCAACCGCCCGATGGAAGCAGCGCCGAAGGAACTCTTGCCCGATCTCGAAAGCCTTGATGCATACAGCGGCGCCCTTTACTGGGGCGGACCCGTCCAGGTATCCACGATGCGCGCGCTCCTGCGCTCGGATGAGCCACCGGAGGATGCTCTGCACATCTTCGATTCCGTGCACCAGGTGCCATTCGACGAGACGCTGCATCATGGTCCGTCGAACGCCGCACAGCTTCGCTTTTTCGTCGGTTATGCTGGTTGGGCGCCCGGCCAACTGGAGCGCGAGCTTGCTTTCGACAGCTGGCACGTCATTCCAGCGACCGAGGACGTCGTGTTCGCCAGGGACCCGGGGATTATCTGGCGATACTTGAGGCCACCGCGCGAATACCGGGCGGCTACGTCTCCATCAACGACGGGACTCCGAGCTTACGTCGCTCCTTCTCGTGAAGGCGCATATCGATAATCGTCTTCGCCCCGATCAGGATCAACAGCATCGGCAGGGGACTGTCGAGGAACATCACCAGACCCGCACCGAAAACGATCGCCAGATGCATGACTACTATGCGGCCATAAGGCCTCATCATCAGCGGATACAGGCTCACCCGCTTGTACTCGCCGCCACCGATGTAGTTGGAAAAGAATGAAAACAAATGACTGCCGAAGATGGCCGCGACTGCAAGCCAGAGCGAGTCGTGCCACATTTCTGCAAACGAGCGCCCCGCACGAAAGCCGAAACCAGTACCCGAAAACAGTCCGACGACCGCCGTCAGGTGCCCGAAACAAAAGGCCCCGTAGTGGATGACAAAAAATGGCACCAGAAATAACTTGATGGCGCCCGTCGGTATCCGCGGCAGGGCTTCACGGAGCCGCTCAGGTGCCGGCCGCCCGGCTATTCCCGGCAGAACGCCATTGAAAATGTCCCCGCCATCGCACGCAATCATCCTGAAGACATTCAAAACGCCGATGATGACGCTCTCCGCCCAATAGAGAAGCAATATTGACAGGATATTCCATTCGAACAGCAGCACCCCGACCAGCGGAAACAGATTGGCCAGGATCAGCACGAGGGAAGATCTCCGAAGTGTCATGAGCCCATGATCTCATGGGGCTTGCTCTGCCATTGTGACGGACCACGCAGACTCTTATGGGGAGGCCCGGATGTTTTGCCTAGTCGCCGGAGTCTTCGCTTTCGGTCTCTTCAACAGGTTTCTCGGGTTCCGCCGGTGGAAGTGGCTCGGGCTCGACATCGTGGTCACCCAGCAGTGCGTCGGCTTCCTGTCTCGAGATGCGGTGGAACCTGCCGAGTTGGCAGGTGGGGCCGCTTGTCATGGTCATGCCACTGTCGGCCAGCACGGTGATCGGGTCGGATTCGCATAGTCGAGCGACCGTCGTGCGGTACAGGAACCGCTTGTCGCGAGACAGTCTCCTGCAGCGCCTGGGAAGGTCATTACGGTAGACCGCCCTACCGCGCATATAAAAGAGAATGGTGTAATCGTCGACTACCACGGTCCGTTTGATCGGTCTTGATCTTATGCATCGCTCACCCTCTTCGATCACGGACTCATCGTCCTGGCTGGAAGCGGCCGGCGACAAGCCGAGGAGGCATGCTGTTGCGACAAGGACATAGGGTTTATACAACATATACGTGTTTCCTGATGCCGGGTTCACGAGTTTAACCGACTTCGGTCGTGGCCGATCCCTGCGGCCGGGCCCGAGAGGCATCGGCCAGCTTGCTCGTGCTTTGACTGTTCGTGGACGACTCGGGTTCCGTGTAGCTTGCCACCGGAAACGCGACCTTACCGACAGTGACGATGAGCAGAAGCTTTTCGACAAGGAAACAGATCGGCCGGCCCCTGTCGCGATACGATCTCCCTGTTAGCCCTGGTGGGGTCCGACTGCTAGTTGCTGACCAAAGTCATGTTACGAAAATCCGTTAGCATGTATCTCAATGATGGCATCCACGGCAGCCTGTCCGAACTCATCGATTCGCGATACCGGCTCAACACCAGGGTCATTCGGATCGGCGGTCCGGT
>JBHHWI010000060.1:0-18303 GCA_046756445.1 Woeseia sp.
GCGATGTTACCCAGTGCGAAATGCGCCGGTGCGGTGGGCAGCATCGAGATGCTCCTCTCCAGATCCGCAGCCGCCAGCTCGTCGTTTCCGAGTTCCTCGTGTACCAGCCCCCGCTGCACGTAGTAGTAGAAGAAATCGCCCCGCCTGCGAATGGCACTGTTGAAATTGGTCAATGCCATCTCGTACTGCTTCCTGACGATTCGCGCGTCTCCCCTGAGCGCGTAGAAGTGTGATTCTTCGGGCAATCGACCGATCGCGCTGTTTGCCCGCTCGATCGCGAGATCGGGCTGTTCATCGGTCAGCGCCTCGCGGCCTTCGTCGTATGCGTCGTAGGCCGGTTTTGCCGCAAGCGTCCTGGCCATTGCCGCCCGGAAACGGTTCAGCCCCGTTTCGCCGCCCGGCGGCAGCGCCGCAGCCATCTGCGCGTTGGCTCGGGCCCGTTCCTCCGATGGCGGATGGCTCGCGAACAGGCCGCTGAGCCAGTCAGTCGACCGGTCCTCGTTCAGCCGAACGAATGTCCTCTGCAGGTCGACCGCGCCCTGAGGGTCGTACCCTGCGCGCGACATGTACAACATGCCGAACCTGTCCGATTCGAGCTCGTCGCCGCGTCCGTAGCTCTGGTTGAGCAGGGTTGCCGCCAGGTTGGCCCCGCCGAGCGCGAAATCCCCGTAATTGCTGTCACTGGTCGCAACCGCGGTCACCAGAACCGCGCCCTGCAACAGCGCGCTGCGCTCCATGCGCCTGGCCGAGTGGCGCGCCGCCACATGCACGATCTCGTGACCGAGTACGGCGGCAAGCTCGGCCTCGGAGCTCAGTTCCGTCAGCAGACCGCGATTGACTGCGATCTTGCCGCCCGGCAGCGCCCAGGCGTTGGGCACGGAGTTGTTGAGCACGACGAACTCGTACGGAAGCGTGCGGTCGCTGACGGCCGCAAGACGATCGCCGACGCCTGACACATACGATGTCAGCGCCGGGTCGATGTCGTATTTGCCACCCTGCGATTGTTGCATGGGCAGGTAGTTTTCCTCGCCCATCCTGATTTCGCTCTGTTCGCTGAGCACCGATAATTCGCGTTTTCCGGTGACAGGGTTGACCGTGCAGCCCGCGGCGATGGCGAACGCAGCGATCACAAAAAGGCGCGCGCTTTTTGTCATGCCGTGAATTATGCCACGAGGCAATGAATGCCATTCGGCGGATCGCAGGGGGGAAAATTGGAGCGGACAGGCTCTTTCTCAGGAGGCAGAGTACGTCTGTTTGCGTCGATACCCGCCCGCTCCAACGGGAGGCCAATAATCTCCCAACCGGGCGGAAGTTCAGATCCGTATATCTACTTATGGACAGGTTTTTGCTTCAGCGCCGCCGGACGAGCACCAGAAACGTGCCCAGCAGGCACCAGCCGATGACGATGGCCCATTCGTGCGGCCAGAGGAGCGCCGCGGGGCTGAACGGCAGATACAGGGCCACGAAGGCCAGCGATAAGACGAGGGCCGCATGGCCTGTGAAACGCCAGTGCTTGACGGCATACGGCCTGTCCATGCCGGGCTCTCTGTACCTGAGAACCAGGAAGGACAACGCCACGAAGGCATAGGCGACGACGATGCCGAGCCCCCCGGCATCGACCAGCCATACCAGCGCCCGCCGGCCGAAAAGCGGCGCCAGCACAGACAGG
Organism: Woeseia sp.; assembly: GCA_046756445.1. Classification (GTDB taxonomy): domain Bacteria; phylum Pseudomonadota; class Gammaproteobacteria; order Steroidobacterales; family Woeseiaceae; genus JACZWL01. The sequence goes on from JBHHWI010000060.1 coordinate 1,670, forward strand.
CCGCCGATCAGCAGTATGGCGCGATGCGGCGTATTGAATCGGGGATGAAGCACGCCGAACGCAGCGGGCAGTTGCCCCGATTTCGAAAGCGCATACAGGACGCGGCTGCCGCCGATCAAAAAGGCGTTCCAGCTCGTGAGGATGCCGCCGATGCCGCCGATGACGAGCAGCTTGCCGGCCCATTGCCCGCCGTAGACCGCCGCGGTGGCGTCCGCGGTCGGCAGTTGCGATGCGCTCCGCGCCGGGCCGTCCATCCCCATCGAGACCGCCCACACGATCACCGCGTACCATAGCGCCGCCATGAAGATCGAGAACATCAGCATGCGCCCGATCTCGCCGAAAGGCAGATTGACTTCCTCGGCCGACTGGGGAATGACGTCGAATCCGACGAACATGAAAGGCACCATGACCAGCACGCCGAGCAACCCATTGATGCCGTGATCGAAAAGCGGCGTCATGTTGGCACTGTGACCGTTGACGGCGGCGCCGCCGATGAGGAACACGCCCGCGATCAGGACAAGCGAGGTTACGAGCATCTGGAGGCGCGCTGCGGTTCGGATGCCGAGAACGTTGATCACCGTCATCACGACAGCCGCCACCACGCCGATCAGCACCCACGGCAGGTGAACGTCCCACCCTGCCACCGTCCAGAGGTAACCACGGCTGATGCCGGGGACGAGGTACTCCACCACCGTCGGCAACGCCACCGCCTCGAACGCGACCACGGATACGTAGCCGAGCAGGATCGCCCAGGTACATATGAATGACGCGGTCGGACCGAGTGCCCGGCGCGAATACACGTGCTCGCCTCCTGCTTCGGGCATGGCGGAGGCGAGCTCCGCGTAAGTATGGCCGACGAATACCACCGTCACGCCACCGATCAGGAACGCGAGTATCGCCCCGATACTGCCGGCAGCTTCGATCCAGTTTCCGGTCAGCGCTACCCAGCTCCAGCCGATCATCGCCCCGAAAGCCAGGGCCAGGATTTCCCTGCGGCGGATAACGCGTACGAAATGCCCTGCCGTCATGTCGGACGCCTCCTGAAATAAGGGGACAGTACACTTATTTCTTTGACATAAGTGTACTGTCCCCTTATTTCAGGCTAGGTGTAATCCCGGATATCCCCGGGAGCCCCGATCCCTGACTATTGGCCGTCCGCAGGAGGTTGACCACATGAACAACGACCTGGCCGGTATTCTCGCCGAGCTGCGCACGGACCACCGGAACATGGCGATCATGCTCGATGTTCTCGAGCAGGAATCGAACAAGCTCTACGACGGCCACGATGCGGATTTCGATCTCCTGCACGACGTGATGCGCTACATGACCGTCTACCCGGATGCCGTTCATCATCCCAAGGAAGATCTGGTCTACGCCGAACTCAGAGCCGCGCGCCCCGACCTTGCCGAAGGGCTCGACCGCGTCCCGGCGGAGCACCGCGAACTCGCCGACCTGGGCTTGAAGTTGAGACACGACGTCGAGTCGATCCTGTCGGGCACGGCCTTGCGAAGAAATGTCGTGGTCGCCGATGCGCTGCGCTACGTGAAACGATTGCGCGAGCACATGGACTTCGAGGAAAGCGACCTGTTTGTCCGCCTCGATGAACTGGTGCTCGAAGGCCATTCGCTGACCATGGAATCGGATGTCCGCAGCCTGAGTGACCCGGTATTCGGTCCCGACGTCGAAAAACGCTTCGGCAAACTGTTCGACAGCATTCAGCAATCGCTGCAATAAGAGGCGTCGAAAAAGGGGTCAGAGCCTTTTTTGAATTAAGGGGACAGTACACTTATTTTTTAGAAATAAGTGTACTGTCCCCTTAATTCTTTTGTCTAAAAATACCAGGCGAGCTGGGCGAATACGCCCAGGTCGCTCGAAACGTATCGGTTGGCGATCGACGATTCGAAGCCGCCGTACTCGCTGCCCCTCGGACCGATCGGAATATTGATACTGCCCAGGAATGCCAGGTTTTCCTGCAGGTTGTTTTCGCTGATCAGTTGCACCAGCGCGCTTTGATCCTCGAGGTTCAGGAATACGATCGGCGTCAGCAGCCACAGCGGCGTCATCTCGATCAGCAGGCTGCCCGCCAGGTAGTGGCGCCCGATCGAGTACAGCTCACCTCTCGCGAGACGCTCCAGCAGCTCGGGATTTGCGGCAACGCTCTGGAGGTCATAGCTGTCGTCGTTCTGACCAAATCCGTTGTAGTAATACTCCAGCGCGCCACTCACGTTCCTGCTCCCCCAGGTCCATGAGTAACTCAGGTTCGTAACGAGCTGCGTCGTCGTATCGGAACTCGTTTCGGTTACGACGAGGTCGCCCCTCAGAATCGCGCCGCCGATACTCCGGTTACCGCCGATGCCGATCATCGTGTCGTCATGATTCACGGCGACGAGAACGTCGAACTCGGCCGCACTGCCGATGCCGTGATACTTGATCGCCAGCGTGCCCTGGTCACCTTCGACGTCGCCGGTTGCCGGGTTGCGCCGAAAGACCGCAGCGGCCTGAATATCATCGCCGTTGCGCCGCAGAAACTGTGCATACGCCATGTCGTCGCCGGTCTTGTACTCGGTATCGATCGCCGTGGGATCAAAGGGGTTGACGATGTCCATCGGGGAAAAAACCAGCCCGTTGCCCCAGGAAACCGCCTGCCGGCCGAGGCGGATCACGGTCCTGTCAGTCGCATAACCGAGCCAGAGCCGATCCAGCCGGTGTAGTGCGGCAAACCTGTTATCGTCGTCGATGACGCCGGTAAGATCGAGAAGCCGCCTTTCGTCTTCCGGGAAGCGGTTGAAAAAAAGACCGTCGGCCTGGCGCGCGTATTCGACGCGCTCGCCGTGCATCGCGATCAGTTGATACGACGTATTGAATGACCAGGACCTGTTACTCGTTTCGAGATTGACGCGCAGGTCTGCCTCCACATCGAAGGATGCGGATCCCGTCAGGTCATGGAAGATACTCTCGCTCGGAAACGTCTGTGCAACGATGCGCGACTTGTTATGTCCGCCGATATCTGTGTTCGTTTCGTCGGCCGGGACCGGATTGCTCAGCAAGAAGGCAGCCAGTAACGCTGTCAGGCCGGAACTAGGCAGCTTGCTGTTGAATGTCATCGACGATGCGTCCATCCAGCATCCGGATCAGCCGTTTCGCGTAGGCCATGACGCGTTGATCATGGGTCGCTATGACGAAGGTCGTGTTGTGATGCCGGTTGAGCTCGACAAAGAGCTCCATGAGCTCGTCCGCGTTGTGCGAATCGAGGTTGGCCGTCGGTTCATCCGCCAGCACCAGCGCCGGCCGGGACACGATCGCCCGGGCCACGGCGACGCGCTGTTGCTGGCCTCCCGACATGTCCGCCGGTCGCCGGTCTTCCAGCCCCTTGAGCCCGACTTCCTCCAGGATCGCCGCAGCCTCCCCGGCACGCCTGCCTGCCGGCACGCCCTGGATCTGCATGACGAACTCGACGTTCTCTCGAGCGGTCAATACCGGAATCAGATTGAAAGCCTGGAATACGAAACCGATCTGGTGGAGCCGCAGCTTTGCGAGTTCGCCTTTGCCCAGGTTGTCGACGCGCCGGCCGGCAATCCATACCTCGCCGCTGTCGGGCCGATCCAGCCCGCCGATCGCATTGAGCAGAGTCGTCTTTCCGCCTCCCGAAGGCGCGGACAGGCAGATGAAGCCGCCTTCGACGATGTCCAGATCGACGTGATCGAGAGCCTTGATCGCCTGTTCGCCCTGATAGTAGGTTTTGCACAAATCAATACAATTGACAGCAGCCATAATCAGACCTTTGTGATTGCCTCGACCGGTTGATACCGGGAAGCCCGCCAGGCGGGCGAAAGACTGGCCAGGAAGCCGAGCACGAGCACGACGATGTTCGCCGTGACCACGTCGTGCATCTCCAGGACCGGGTACAGAATACTCGAAGCGCCCATCATCTCCATTCCCTGCGCGACCGCCGAGATATCGATTCCGTCTTTCAGCGGTTCTATGGTCATCCATGCAATGACGTTTCCGAGCGCCAGCCCGATGACCAGTAACAGCAGAGATTCGACCACGACCTGACCCAGAATATTGGCGGGCCTCATGCCCAGCGCCAGCATCAGGCCGATCTCCCGAACGCGCTCGAACACGGCCATGACCAGCGTGTTGACCAGACCGAACGACAGAGTGAGAAAAATGACGATAACCCAGACGAACACGAACCCGTCCATGACTGTGAGCATCGTGCTCAGATACGTGTCGAGCTCTGTCCACCGCCTCACCTCGACATCGGCTCCCGCGAGCCCGGCGACCTTCTCGTACAGCGGTTCGACGTCACGGTAGTCGTCGCCGAGGAACACGACTTCGGTCACGTGATCGCCGATCCTCAGCATCCTTTGAATCGTTGCCCTTCCTGCGAACACGAAAGCTTCTTCGTGGCCATCCGGGTCCGAATCGAAGATGCCGACGACCCGAAAGCCACGATCGGCAATTTCATTGTTCTGGTCCTGGCTCATCAGCACGACCCGTTTACCGAGTTCCGTGTCCAGCTTGTCGGCGAGCTTCAGCCCGATGATGACGCCGGTGTCGGAGTCGTCTTCCAGAAATCGTCCCTGGACAATGTCGTCGGCGACGAACGAGATTGGGGCTTCCGCCCCGGGATCGATACCGAGCAGGGTCACTCCGCGAGACTCGCGTTCGCTCGTAATCACTGCCGGGACTTTCACACGGGTGGCCCATGCCTCGAATCCCTTGTCGGCAAATCTGCGATTCAGCTCCGCGCCGCTGGCCGGAATCAGATTATTGACGCTCGGATCGTCGCGAAATTCCGGATGGTGAATCTGCACGTGCCCGGGCAGGACCCGAACGCCGTCACGCACCATGTCGATGATCATTCCGCGCATCAGCGCGGTCATGAAGATCATCGCCCAGACGCCGACCGTGACGGCGATGAGCATGATCAGCGTGCGCCGGTGATTGCGCCACAGGTTGCGCCAGGCGAGTAATGTGACGATCCGGAGCTCTCCCATCAGGCGGCCCTCATCGCCTCGACCGGCTGAAGCCAGTGCAAACGGAGCGCGGGATACAGGGCTGCCGCCAGGGTGCCGGCAAACACGACGGCCGGACCGGCGAACAGGGTGCCGAAGGTCACGCTCGGGAAGATGCGCGACGGCAGATTGAAGTTGACTGCCAGCTCATCCATGCCGGGATAGGCAAAGCCGTTATAGGTGAACCACGTCGTAACCAGTCCACCGAGGAACGCTCCCAGCAACAGGCCCATGCAGCCCATCAGCGCCGTCTCGAGCATGACCAGCCGCCCGAGCCTTCCCGGCGTCAGCCCGAGCGACATCGCGATGCCGAACTCCCTGGTCCGTTCGAGAACCGACATGAGCTGCGTGTTCATCACGCTGAACGCGACCAGTATCACCAGCATCCCGTACATGAACCATGCGCTGGTGAGATCCGCCTGAATCGCCTGTTTGAGGCCGGGGTGCAATGCGTTCCAGTCATGCACGACCAGTCCCGAGCCCGCGGGCAACAGTTGCTCGGCAGCCATTACCGCGGCCGGCACGCTTGCCAGATCGGCGGTTGCGATCGCCAGCTGATGGCCGGCGTCTCCCATCGCGAACGTCTCCTGAAACAGGCCGAGCGGCATTTCCGCAATGCTGCGATCCATGTCGGGAATACCGCTGTCGAAGATACCGACGATCGACACGATGACCGCCGCAAAAGACCCGTCGCGGCCGCTGCCCAGCAGCGTCAATTCGTCGCCCAAGCCGGCGCGCAGATTCCGGGCCAGCACCTTGCCGATGACGATTTCCGGTGCATTGAGATCGCCCAGAAACCGTCCTTGCTTGATGAGTCCCGGAATGTTGGACACGCCGGGCTCGAACAATGGCTCGACGCCGAAGACCTGGATGCCGTAACTTCGTTCTTCGCTGGAGACCAGCGCAAATGCCGCGCCGCGCGCCGCGACCTTGGTGTTACCGTCATCCTCGCGAAACATCGCAGCCAGAACCTGGATGCCCGGTACGCTCTGCCGCATTTTGAGATCGTCCTTGTAGCCGGGCGCCTGTACCTGCAAGTGGCCGCTGAAAGAACGAAGCGTGTTATTGATCATCAGGTCATACATGCCGAACTGCAGCGAGATCATGAACACCAGAAGCGAATTGGAAAACACCATCGCGCCGGTCGTCAGCCAGGTGCGTCGCGGCTGCCGCCATATGTTGCGCCACGCGAGACGCAATACGATGTTCATGGTCTGCGCTTCCTATTCACGAGGATTGCGGAGATTCGACAAGGTGAAGATGCTGTCGCGCAGCTCGAGATCGTATCGAACGGAATCGACCCGGATTTCCGTCCACTCCTCCGGCGCGTCGATCTTATGCATGCGTTGCCGGATAGCGACTGTCCTGCCCCCCATGTCACCTATTTCCAGCGACTCGAGTTTCTTGACGAGCTCGCCGTCCTGATCGTAGAAGCCGTGCTCGACCACCACGTGATCGTCGCGGATCTTCAAAACCTCCTTCCCCCAGACCACGGCCGCGTGCTCGTACGGTATGGATTCGATCTGATAGATCAGGAACCCGTCCTGCTCCTGCTCGCCGAGAATACGGTGATCGTATTGATCGACGATGTCGTCGACGCGCGAGATATCCTTGTTGGAGAAATCCGAGCCCATCCAACTCTGCCCCATCATCGACGACGGAACCTTGATCACGCGATTTATCTTCGGCGAAAAGGTCCACATGCTATCGTCATCGATCAGCGTGCCGTTGCCCCTGTCTTTCTTGGGCGCCGTGATGCGTACCAGCGACTTGTCGTCTCCCTGAGTCCATGCACGCATGGACATGCTTCGCTCCCAGTCAGGGCGGTGAATCGTCATGGTCATCTCGCTGTAGGACGACAGGCCGCGCCAGTAGTCGATCGCGGCTCGAACGATGTCGCGCGCGTCGCCGGCGTGAACGGGGCTCGCCGACAGAACGGCAACCGGGATCAGGACCACTCGGCAGATCGTCGGTCTCATTCGACAGGCGTTTCCGTCATGCCCCCGAGCCCTTTCACCTCGTTACCGAGGGGCCAGATCACGAGCACCCTGACCCCGTCTTCGGAGTGCGTCTTGTGAACGACTTCGTCCGGATACCGGACCATGCCGATCATGCCTGGCTCGAGTACGTGCGACACGCCGTTGACGATATGCTCCAGCTCACCCTCGATGACGTAGAAGATCTCGAGCTGGTGATAGTGCGGCTGCCCTTCCCAGCCCGGCGGAAAGAAGATCTCCCCGACTTCGACACCGTCGTCGCCTAGATTGGAAGCTTCCACGAGGATCCTTATCCATCCGGAGCCCGTCTCGCTGTCCCATGCGAACTGCCGGGTACCGGCAGACGCTATCTCATAGGCCCTGCCTTCCGGGCTTTCATCCGCCCACGCCGCCCCGCAGGCGCCGAGCAGGATGCAGCACGCACAAACTTTCCCCATGAAGTCCGACATCGGTTCAACTCCTCGAAATCAGGTACATCAGAATAGCGCCGCCGCAATCGGCGCCAAACCCCGGCAATTACCTATTGCCCTGGTACGGCGGTATGGCCGGGTGTCATCGTTCATAAACGATCCTGCCGCCCACGATGGTCATCAGTATCCGGCCATGCAGCAGGTCGCTCCTGCTTTCCTCTGACAACACGAACGGATCGATGTCCATCACGGTAAGGTCCGCCCATCGGCCCTCTTCGATGACACCGGTCATCTCGTCGCGAAAACTCGCGTAAGCGGACCAGGTGGTATATCCGCGAATCGCCTCGTCGGCGTTCATCGCCTGCTCCGCGTACCAGCCGCCTTCCGGTTCCACGGACTTGTCCTGCCGCGCAATCGCGGAATGCAACCCGTAAAAAATATCGTGGTCCGAGCCGGGGTTGTCGGAATTGAAAGTCAGCCGGGCGCCGGATTCCCGCAGCGAACGCCATGCATAGGCACCGAGGATTCTCTCCGGTCCCAGCCGGTCCTGCGCCCAGGCCTTGTCTTCCATTGCATGCGGCGGCTCCATCGAGGCGATGACACCGAGCCGGCCGAAGCGCGGGATATCGTCCGGATGCAGCACCTGCGCGTGCTCGATGCGATGACGGTTTGCCGCCGTCTCCGGGTCTTCTGCAAAGAGAGCCTCGAGAATGTCGAGTACCTCGCGATTGCCGGCGTCACCGATCGCGTGAATGTCGAGCTGGAATCCCCTTTGCATGGCACTCGCGGCGAGCTCCCGGTTGAAACCGTAGTCTTCACCGCTGACCCCGCGATGCCCCTGCCTGTCTGCGTAGTCGGCGAGCAGACGCGCGCCGCGCGAGCCCAGCGCGCCATCGTAATAAGCCTTGACCGACCTGGTGACGAGCATGTTGCCGGCATCGCTGTCCGGGCCTTTTTCGATCCATCTGCGAACCAACGCTTCGTCGCGCAGCGAGAGCATCGCATAGACGCGGATCGGCAACCGCCCTTCGGCCTCGAGTTGTTCGAGGATACTCATCTCGACAGAGGTCAGCCCGGCGTCATGAACGGTGACGTAGCCGTCGGCCGCCATCGTCTCGAGGGCGCTCAGAAGCTGCTCGGTGAGAGTTTCGCGTGACGGCGGCGGTATTGCGTCTCTCATGAGGCCAACGGCGTTATTCAGAAAAAGCCCGTTCGGTTCGCCGTCTGCGCCGAGTCTCATTTCCCCGCCTGCCGGGACTTGTGTATCCGAAGAAATGCCGGCGGCATCGAGCGCCATCTGGTTTGCCCAACCCGCAAAGCTGTGCAGGCTGTCCATGAACACCGGATGCCCCGGCACCGCCCCGGTGAGCAGGGCCTTGTCCGGATAGCGATTCGCCCAGGCGCCCTCGTCCCAGCCCCGGCCGACGATCCATTCGCCGGCCGGCACCGACCTGGCGCGCTCGGCCACCAGCGCGACTGCCTGCTCCTCCGTGTCAGCGCCGGTCAGGTCCACCCGATCGAGCGCGGCGCCGAGTCCGAACACGTGCGTATGCGAGTCGACCAGGCCGGGAACGACCGTTGCGCCCGCGAGGTCGATCACGCGCGTGGATTCGCCGCGATACTCGCCCGCCTCGCTGGTAGTGCCGACATAGCTGATGGCTCCGCCGGTAACCACCACGGCGTCCGCATCGGGATGCCAGCCCCGCTGGTCGTGCGGCGCGTCCGGCGCCAGGGTCCCGTCCGGCGCCGGATCGTCCCAGCTCAGCGTGTAGACCCGCGCGTTTACCAGGATCAGGTCACCGGGTTGCTGCTCATCGGGCGCACAGCCCGTGATCGATGCGAGCAGTGAGCAGGCAATGAGCAGCCAGCATTTTTTCATCGAATTCATTCCTATTGACAATTGCATGCCGACAAATGAGGCTTCCGGACAAATTCCAATAAAGGCCTGCCACGATGTCAATTCCACCAAGGCTGCGGCTGCGTGCCCTGCTTTATCTTGTGCTGCTCGCCCATTCCCTCCCGGCAACGGCGGCGCTGGATGCCGATCTTCTGAAGGGACTGACCGCCCGTACGCTCGGCCCCGCAGCCGTCGGCGGTCGCATCGCCGCCATCGATGCCGTCGTCTCGGACCCGAACCGCATCGTCGTCGGCGTGGCGACCGGCGGCATCTGGATATCGGACAATGGCGGCGTCACCTGGGAACCCGTCTTCGACAACGAGGCGGTTGCCTCGATCGGCGCGCTCGCGATCAACCAGTCCAACCCGGACATTATCTGGGCAGGCACCGGCGAGAGCAATGTTCGCAATTCGACATCCATAGGCGGTGGCGTGTACAAGACCGTGGACGGCGGCAGGAGCTGGCAGTTCACCGGGCTGGCCGCGAGCGAGCGCATCGACCGCATCGCCCTGCATCCCGGCGATCCCGATATCGCCTACGTCGCCGCACTGGGCACCTTGTGGGCGCCGAACAGCGAGCGCGGCGTCTACAAAACGACCGACGGCGGCGACACCTGGGACCGCATCCTCTACGTCGATCAGCTCACCGGCGCGACCGACATCAAGATGGACCCGTCCAATCCCGACAAGCTGTACGCCGGCATGTGGCAGTTCCGCCGCTGGCCGTACTTCTTCAGGTCCGGCGGCCCCGGCTCGGGCATGTACATCTCCTATGACGCGGGAGAGACGTGGAAGCAGAAGACCGAAGAGGACGGGCTTCCCGAAGGCGAGCTCGGGCGCATGGTCATCGCGATGTCGGCGGCCGAACCGAAACGCGTCTACGCCCTGGTCGAAGCCGAAAAGAGCGCGCTGCTGGTGTCTATCGACGGCGGCGAGACCTGGTCCACGGTCAACGAGGCCTACGACATTTCCGATCGCCCCTTTTATTACACCGAGATCGCGGCCGACCCGGAAAACGCCGATCGCGTCTACAACATCGGCACGCGCCTGCGCGTCTCGATCGACGGCGGCAAAAACTTCGAGACCAACGCAGTCATCGATTGCTGCGCGCCCGGCAATACGCTGCACATCGACAACCACGCGTTCTGGATCAACCCGGGCGATCCCCGGCACATCATCATCGGCAACGACGGCGGCCTGGGGATAACCCGCGATCGCGGGGAGACCTGGCGCTTCGTGCGCAACATGCCACTGGCCCAGTTCTATCACGTCGCCGTGGACGACGATCATCCGTACCACGTCTACGGCGGCCTCCAGGACAACGGTTCGTGGCGCGGGCCATCCGAGGTATGGGAGAACGCCGGCATCCGCAACCTGCACTGGCAGGAGGTCGGCTTCGGCGACGGCTTCGACACCGTCCCTGACCCCGACAACTCCAGGTCCGGTTACGTGATGTCCCAGGGCGGCTATCTCGTCCGCTGGGACCTCGACACCGGCGAGCGGCGCCTGATCCGGCCCGATCCCCCGACCCCGGATGTCGATCTGCGGTTCAACTGGAACGCAGGCTTCGCGCAGGACCCCTTCGACGCGGCGACCATCTACTACGGCAGCCAGTACCTTCACAAGTCCGTCGACCGTGGCAACACGTGGACCGTGATCAGCGACGACCTGACCTCGAACGATCCGGACATGCAGACCTTCCGCGAAAGCGGCGGCCTGACCTACGACGTCACCGCCGCGGAGAACTACACCTCCATCGTTGCGGTCGCCCCGAGCAGACTCGAGCGGGGCCTGATCTGGGTCGGCACCGACGACGGGCGCGTGCACGTGACCCGAGACGGCGGCGCATCGTGGACGCGCATCGACCAGCGCGCCCGCGGTGTGCCGGCAGGCGCCTGGGTACCGATGATCGCCCCGTCGCCGCACGATGCATCCACGGCATTCGTGGTGTTCGACGATCACCGCCGCGGCAACATGGCGACCTACGTCTACCGGGTCGAGAACTACGGGCGGCGCTGGCGCTCGCTCACCGACGACACCTTGTCGGGCTACGCGCTGTCCGTGCTTCAGGATCACGTGGACCCGAAGCTCCTGTTCCTCGGCACCGAGTTCGGGTTATTCGTCTCGGTCGACGCCGGTAGCAGCTGGACCAAATTCACCGCCGGCGTTCCCACCGTCTCGGTCATGGACATGGCGATCCAGGAGCGGGAGAACGACCTGGTGCTCGGCACGCACGGGCGCTCCGTCTTCGTCATCGACGACTACAGGGCGCTGAGAGGCCTGTCGCAGGACGATTTCGAATCGCGCCTGGCGATATTGTCGGCGACCCCGGGACAGCATTACGTGGCCGGCCACACGCCGTCGACCCGCTTCACCGGTTCGGCCGAGTTCAGGGCCGAGAACGAGCCCTACGGCGTCATGCTGACCTTCATGGCCAGCGGCGGCGACCTGCCGCATCCGGACGCCGAGGCCGAGCGCGATCGCAGGATACTGCTGCGCGAAAGCGGGCGAGCCGAAGAGGACGAGGAAAACGGCGAGGACGACGACGAGCCCAAGGTCACCGTCACCGTGAGGGACGCCGGCGGCGACGTCATCCGCAGCTACCGGGAGGCGGTACATCAGGGCATCAACCGCCTCACCTGGAACATGCGGCGCGACGGCGCCAGAGAGCTGCCCGGACCGGAGAAGAAGGATTACACGGACGGCCTGCCCGACGGACCCGAGGTTCCTCCCGGCCGTTATTCCATAACGCTGGCGCTGGATCACCCCGACAGCCAGGCAACCGTAGACAGCGTGGACGTGCACACCGTCGCCGATCCCCGCTCCACATACTCACAGGCCGAGATCGAACGGAACTACAGAACCCAGCTCGAGCTTCTAAGTCTCGAAAGAACAGTGGTCCGCGCCGTCGAGCGCATCGTCGGCGCGCGCTCGGATATCGAAACGATCACGGAGCTCGTCAGTGACCGGCCGGATGCCGAGGAAAACGAGAGCCTGTCGGCGTTGAAGGAGCAGGCAGGCGAGCTCGGGAAAACGCTGGACGAGCTCGAAAAGCGGTTCAGGACGCCGCCCGAGACCAAGGGCATCGTCTACGGCGGCGACAGGATCGCCAATCGACTCGGGCTGGCCCAGGCCTACGTCGCCTCGACAAGGGACTCGCCGAGTGCGGCGGCCGACAGCTACATCGAGATCGCCCGCAATTCGATCGACGAAGGCTTATCCGAACTCAACGACTTCATCGACAGCGAGCTCGCCGATTTCCGCAAAGCCGTCGACGAGGCCGGGATTGCACCATTGTCCGGCGTCACACCGGTCGCAGTCACCGACTGACGATTTCAATCGAGATCTCGTCGATTCCCTCGACCCCGCCGGTGATGCGATCGCCCTCCTTGACGGCGCCGACGCCTTCCGGCGTGCCGGTGTAAATGAGATCACCCGCTGCGAGCGTAAACAGCGTCGATAGCTCGGCGATGATCTCCGGCACGCTCCGGATCATGTCTCCGATATCGCCGTCCTGCCTGATTTCGCCATTGACCGCGAGCCAGACCCTGCCTGCCGAGGGATGGCCGGTGTCTTCGACTCTGTGAATTGGACTTACAGGCGCAGCCCCTTCGAAGCTCTTTGCCGTGTCCCAGGGGCCGCCTTTCTCCTTTGCCTGCGCCTGAAGGTCGCGGCGCGTCAGATCGATGCCCACTGCGTAGCCGAAGATGCATTCTTCCGCCATCTTGACGTCGATCTCCCTGCCGGGTCTGCCGATCGCCACGACCAGCTCGATCTCGTGATGCAGATCAGCGGTGCACGGAGGGTAGGCTACCTTCGCACCGCCCGGCACCACTGCATCGGCGGGTTTGAGAAAAAAGACCGGGGGCTCATCTTTCGGATCGCCGCCCATCTCGCGCGTGTGCGCAGCGTAGTTGCGACCAACGCAATAGATGCTGTGCACGGGATACAGTCGGTCGCTCCCGGCTACACTGACCGTCGGCTGTTCCGTATCGAAGAAGTATTCGCTCATTCGCGGCTACGTGTGAGACCAGTTCTTCGCATCGTCGGTGTCACCCGGTGACAGGCCCAGAATGTCTCCCTCGGTATTGACGCCCAAACCCAGCACGGTTCTGTTTGCATAAGCGAAGTAAGCGGTGACCTGATTGATCTCGAGGATCTCGCCGTCTTCGAGTCCGGCGGCACGAAGCTTGTCGATATCTTTTTCATCGACATTGCCGGGATCAGTGGTCAGCTTCTCCGCGTATTCCAGGCCCGCCAGCTCCCTGCCATCGAATACCGTCGCCGGATCGTATTGCTCCAGCGCGCGTCGTATGTCGGCGGCCTTTTGGTCGTCGCCGAGCATCCGGCACAGACCCGCGAAGTGATGTTCCACGCAGTAGTCGCACTCGTTCAACAGGCTGACATAAACCCCGATCGTTTCGAGCCGGGATTTCGAAAGCGAATTCGCCGAATGATGCAGCACGTTCTTGTACAGCGTCATATGCCCTTCCATGGTGTGCGGGCGCAGGCTGTGCGCGAGCATGATGTTGTCTACCTTGTCCCCGGGCCCCTTGATCCGGTCGTATAGTTTTTTCAATCTGCCGCCTGCCTGTTCACAGGCGATTGTCTTGATCCAGGTCATTGGCTCTCCAGACCGAGGAAGTCGACTGCGTTGCCGCCGAGCAGTTTCTCTTTGCTCGCTGCGTCGAACGCGGCCGCATCGCGAATGAGTTGGCCGACAGATTCCTCGCCCAGCGGAAACGGATAGTCCGAGCCGAGCATGACCCTGTCCTCGCCGCAGACGTCCACGAGGAACTCGAGCGCCCGCTCGTCGAACACGGCCGAATCGACGTAGAACCTGCCGATATAGTGCGAGGGCGGATGCCGCGACTCGCCGCGCACGACGTCGCGCCTGTGCCAAGCGTTCTCGAGCCGGCCGAGCAGGAACGCGAAGCTGCCGCCGCCGTGCGCGAAGCAGATCCTTAATCTATCCGGCAGCCGGTCGAACGCGCCGCCCGAGATCATCGACACGATGCCGAGCTGGGTCTCCGCCGGCATGCCGACGGTCCAGGCCATCATGTATTTCTCGGTGCGGTTGTCCCCCATCATGTCCCAGGGATGCACCAGCACGGCCGCGCCCTCGTCCGCACAGTGCTGCAGGAAGGTGATCAGGCCCTCGTCATCGAGATTGCGATCGCCGACATGGTTGCCGATCTGCACGCCGACGTGGCCGTCGGCCATCGCCCGGCTCAGCTCCTCGCAGGCCGCGTCGGTATCCTGAAGCGGCACCTGGCAGAGGGACAGCAGGCGTCCCTGACCCTGCGCACAGATTTCCCGGGCGGCATCGTTGAACAGGCGGGCGCAATCGGCCGCGTGTGCGGCCGGCCGGTTATAGGCGAACAATACCGGGGTGGCGCTGATCACCTGCAGGTCGATGCCGTCGCGGTCCATCTCCTCGAGACGCCGGGCGGCGTTCCAGCAGGCGTCGTACACGGGCCGGAACTCCCTGTCTCCGACCATGACCGTGGCCTTGCCGTTCCCGTCGTGCCGCAGCCACGGCCAGTCCGGCGTGCCGAACTTCCCGGCGAGGTCGGGCCAGCTCTCGGGGAAGAAATGCGAATGTATGTCGACGACGGGCACGGAACGCTAGCCTGAACATTGCATGAGAGTCCGGGATCGTGGGCGCGAGATCGTTGTGGCTGACACCGCTCTGGACCGAGAGCCATAACGGGCTATGGCTCGAGGGAAGAGCCAGTCAGGCGCAACGAGATCCGGCCACAATCCGGACAGCCAGTGAAATCGACAAGGTGTCAGCATTCGGGTTTTCGTCATCCGTATTGAAATCATAACGTTGTCAATGATCTCGGGCAGTCTCGTGCAATGTTCAGGCTAAATCTCCACCCAGCCTTCGGGCGGCTTTCCCTTTCCCTGGTGCAGCGCCCCGCAGTTGGGGCAGGTGCGCGCCTGCTCGTCCTGGTGGAACGCCGCAAACACTTTCGGCAGCTTGTCGACGATGCCGCTCGCGCCACCCAGCTCGACCTCCACACGGTGCACGCGGTGCTTGCAGCCGAAGCAGTACCATTCGAAGGCGTCCTTCATGCCGGGCGCTCGCGGCGACTCGACCACCAGCCCGATCGAGCCTTGCATCGGCCGCTGCGGCGCATGCCGGACGTGCGGCGGCAGGAAGAATACCTCGCCTTCGCGGATCGGCACGTCGTAGATCTCGCCGTCGTCGGCGATCTTCAGGACCATGTCGCCTTTGATCTGGTAAAACCACTCCTCCACCGGGTCGTCGTGGAAATCGACCCGCGTGTTGGGGCCGCCCACCACCATGACGATCATGTCGCCGTCGGCGTGCAGCAGCTTGTTGCCGACCGGCGGCTTCAGGCTGTCTTTGTTTTCCTCGATCCAGCGCTCGAAGTTGAAGGCTTTCAGTCTCGGGTGCGTGTTCATGTCGGTTTGTGCGCCACGACTTTCATCTCGATCAGCAAATGCGGGTGCGGCAGCTGGTGCACGGCGACCGTGGTCCGGGTCGGCCCGTCGACGCCGAAGTACTCCGAGTAGGTCTGATTGTATGCGTCGAAATCCTTCATATCGACGAGAAAGGCCGATACATCGACGACATCCCCGAGGTCCGCGCCGACGCTTTGCAGGATGTCCCGGATGTTTTCGATGACCGCCCGGGTCTGTTCGCGTATGTCGAGCCTGAGGCTGCCGTCGGCCTCGACTTGCGCACCGGCGATGCTCTCGTCGGCGCGCCGCGAGCTCGTACCCGACACGAAAACGAGATCGCCCACCGTCTTCACGTGCGGAAAGGTCCCGCGCGGCTTCGCCTTGCCCGCGACGACCTTGCCTGTACCCGTCTTGTTCATAGCTTGATGCAGATGTTGGTCGGTTCGGAGTAGAAATTGAGGGAGTACAGTCCGCCTTCGCGGCCGATCCCGGACAACTTCACGCCGCCGAAGGGCGTGCGCAGGTCACGCAGGTACCAGCAGTTGACCCAGACGATGCCCGCGTCTATTTGCCGCGCCACATTGTGTCCGCGTTTCAGGTTTTCGGTCCATACCGCCGCCGCCAGCCCGTAATCGCTGTCATTCGCAAGAGCCACCGCCTCGTCGTCGGTCGAGAAAGGGGCGACGTGGCACACCGGACCGAAGATCTCCTCGCGGACGCAGCGCGCCGTCTCGGCAAGCCCCGTCAGGATGGTCGGCTCTATCCATGCGCCAGCATCGCGCTCATCCCCGAACTCCGGGAATCCCCCGCCGGTCTCGACCGTGGCGCCCTCCTGCCGCGCCAGCTCGTAATACGACAGGACCTTTTCCCTGTGC
>JBHHWI010000061.1:0-17837 GCA_046756445.1 Woeseia sp.
AAACTACGCTGCAGACAAGGCAAGCAGCAAGTTCGTACCGCTGCAGCAGATCGATCGAGCCAATTTCAGCGCCCTGGAAGTGGCCTGGTCCTGGTGTTCGCCGGACGAAGCACTGAGAACCGCTGATCCCGGTCTGTGGCCCGGCAATAATGAATCGACGCCCATCATGATCGATGGTGTGCTGTACACCAGCACGTCCTTGAGCCAGGTCGCAGCCATCGATGCGGTTACCGGCATGACTCTCTGGACCTATGATCCCCAGAGTCATCTCGTCGGTTCGCCGCCCAACCTGGGTTTCGTCAATCGCGGCGTGTCGTATTGGACCGACGGCAACGACCGCAGAATCTTCATCGGCACCGGCAGCGGGTTGTTGATCGCTGTGAACGCCGACACCGGCGAACCTGCGCCGGAGTTCAACGGCAACGGCACCATCGACCTGCGCCAGGGGCTGCGCCGTTCGATAGACAGCAGATTCTATGGGGTGAGTTCCGCGCCTCTGGTTTGCGGCGATACGGTCATCGTCGGCTCGAATATCCTGGATTTTCCGTCGGTCGTCGCGATGCCGCCCGGAGATGTGCGGGGATTCGATGCCCGTACCGGAGAGCGCCGCTGGGTATTCCAAACCGTTCCACAGCCCGGCGAGTTCGGCAACGAAACCTGGGAAAACAATTCCTGGCAAAATACCGGCGGTGCAAATGTCTGGACGCTGATGAGTTGTGACGAGAACCTGGGCTACGTGTATCTGCCCGTCAGCACCCCGACCAATGATTACTACGGCGGCGACCGACCCGGCGATAATCTGTTTGCGGAAAGCCTGGTGGCGCTGGATGCGGTGACCGGCCAGCGGATCTGGCATTTCCAGATGATCCATCACGGCATCTGGGATTACGACCTTCCGGCGGCTCCGAATCTGGTCGACATCATCGTCAACGGCCGGCCCATTCAGGCGGTGGCGCAGGTTTCGAAGCAGGCGTTCACGTACGTATTCGACCGGGTAACAGGCGAGCCGGTCTGGCCCATCGTCGAACAGCCGGTCCCGGCTTCGACCATATCCGGTGAGGTGACCGCGCCCACGCAGCCGGTCCCCAGCAAACCGCCGCCATTCGACCGCCAGGGCGTGACCGAAGACGACCTGATCGACTTTACGCCGGAGCTGCGCCAGGAGGCACTGGCAATCATCCAGGGCCTGGATATCGGTCCTCTGTATACTCCGCCGACGGCGCGGGGAACGATCATTCTGCCTGGAATCGGAGGCGGTGCAAACTGGTCGGGTGCCGCAGTGAACCCGGAGAGCGGCCTGCTGTATGTGCCGTCGTGGACCAACCCCTTTATCCTGAATGCAATCGACCGCGGGCTTACGACCACCGCGTTTGCCGGAGATCCGGTACCGGGGCCCCGAGGCCCGCGGGGGCTGCCATTATTCAAGCCGCCCTACGGCCGGGTTACCGCCATCGATCTCAACACCGGTGATCACGTGTGGATGAGTCCTGTGGGCGAGGGCTTCGAAGATGAACCGCCCCTGGCCGGCTTGAATCTTCCGCCTCTCGGTCTGCCCGTTATCAGTTTCGTGCTCGCCACACGTTCGCTGTTATTCGTGGCACAGGGAGGTATTTCCGAATTTCGTGGGTCATCGGACCGGGATAATGCCAGTACATTTGTTCGGCGCAACTTCAATCCGAGTCTGAAGGCCTATGACCTGGATGATGGTTCCCTGATCGGCGAAGTCAGTCTGCCCGGTAATGCCTCCGGTGCACCGATCAGTTACATGGCCGATGACATTCAGTATGTCGTCGTCCCGATCGGCGGCTCGTCGCTGCCGGCCCAACTGGTGGCGCTGCGTTTACCGCAGAACTGAGACCGGACACCCAGCCTCTGTTGTCGCTTGTCGAACTCGATCTGATGGCCCAGTGCCTGTACGGTTGGGTCTGAGCCATTACACCGACCCCTTCTGTACCTTGTTTATCAGCGGCCCCATCAGATTCAGGAGTTTCCGAAGCGCGCCCCTGTTCTCGGATACGATTTCCCGGCCTTTGCTTCCGATTCGCGCCGCTTCGGCGCGGTCGACGAACAATGATCTGATGGCAGCCGCCAGCTCATCCGAATCCTGAACCCGGACGCAGGCACCGACCTCGGTAAACATATCCGCTATATCCTGTGCGTTGAAGAGATGGGGACCGGTGACTACCGGCATCCCCAGTGCCGCTGGTTCGAGTAGGTTGTGGCCGCCAATCGGCGCCAGTGTTCCGCCGACAAACGCGATGTCGCTTGCGGCATAAAACATCTGCAACTCTCCCATCGTGTCGCCGAGAAATACATTCGCGTCATCCGGGCATGGTCGGCCTTTGGTTCGCGATATGTATTTGAATCTTTTCCTTCGAAGCAGTGCCTCCACCGTGCCGAACCGTTCCGGATGTCGTGGAACGAGTATCAGCAACGCATCCGGTATCGCGTCCAGCAATCTCCGGTGCGCCGACAGCACCTGCTCTTCCTCTTTGTCATGAGTGCTTGCGGCAATCCAAACGGGCCTGCCAGCAAAATTCTGCTTCCGGAACGTCGCGGCATCCGATTCCAGGCTCGGCGGCAGCTCGAAATCAAACTTGATATTGCCGGTTACCCAGGTTCGTTCGGGCGCCGCGCCGAGCGACCGGAAACGATCGGCGTCCGTCTCGCTCTGGGCAGCGATAATGATTCCGTGCGACAGGGTCTCGCGGAACAGCGGCAGGAAGCGCCGATATCGATTCACCGCTTGCGGCGAAATGCGCGCACTGACGAGCATCAGCGGTATCTCCCTCTTGCCACAGGCATCGTACAGGTTCGGCCAGATTTCGGTTTCCATGATCAACGCCAGATCCGGCTTGATGGATCGAAAAAAATTCCGAACGGCGGGCGGAATTTCGAACGGGATGTAACAATGCGCGACCTGACCTCGAAACAGGCCCCGTACTCTCGCGGCGCCGGTGGGGGTTACCGTGGTGATCAGCAGTTGCCGTGTGGGGAATCGATTCCGCAATGCCTGCACCAAGGGAACCGTGGCCTGTACTTCTCCAACGGACACCGCATGGATCCAGATACTGCCCTCCGACATCACCGGGTAGCCCAGGCCGAGCCGCTGGCCCAGGCGATCCCAGTAGGCCCGATTTACCAGGCCGCGAAAAACCCAGTACAGCGCGTACAGCGGCGAGACCAGATAGGTAACGAGAACGTAGGCGAAGCGCATTGTAATAAGGGACAGGAGTTAATAGGGGACAGTTTACTTAATTCGCCGGTCGCGGCTTTCTCGAATTCAGTAAACTGTCCCCTATTAACCGATTGCGCGGGAGGTTTGTAGCAGGGCTTCTACCCGCATTTGGAATCGCCGCAATTCAGGCAGGTCATGCACCCTTCCATCATGACAACGGCCGCCGTACTGCACTTCGAACATAATTGCGCGCCTTCCGGATACTCGCTCTTGGAAAAAGCGTCCTGTTGTTTGGTACTGGCTTCGAATTCCGCCCTCTTTTCCTCGATCAGCCTTATCTGGCGTTCATCCAGTTCCGGTTTCGAGAGCAGACCGATGGCTATCAGGTGCTTTTCGACTATGTAGCCCAGCTCCGCGATAAT
This sequence comes from Woeseia sp., assembly GCA_046756445.1. GTDB lineage: Bacteria > Pseudomonadota > Gammaproteobacteria > Steroidobacterales > Woeseiaceae > JACZWL01. Next base: position 3,601 of record JBHHWI010000061.1, read on the forward strand.
CGACGGCATAAATGTGCCACCCGGTTTCCAGTAACCGCCGCGTGGGTCAAACACGGCCTTGAGCTCGTCCACGAGGAACGTCACGTCGCCACCCTTTCGGAACACCGCGGAAATAATGCGCGTCAGGGCAACGATCCATTGATAATGGTCGAGGTTTTTCGAGTTGATGAAGACCTCGAACGGCCTGCGCTTTTCGTACTCCGTTCCTTCATTCAGGACGATGTCGTTGATCGTTACGTACATGGCGTGATCCGACACCGGTGTCTTTACCTTGTACGTCGAGCCGATGAGCATCTCCGGGCGCTCGAGTTTTTCGTGCATGCGGATGACTTCCGCGCCGCCCCCACCCGCCTGTTCGCGCCTGTATTCGGTTGCTTGTGAAGCGGCCGTCTCATCTGCAGTCTGCTTCACTGCGTAACCAACGATTTTCTTGTCAATCTTCTTCGTGCCCATTTATCGGTTCCCGGAAGACTCAGAACTTGCCGTAATAGCCTTCCTTCAATGCATCGAACAAGTTTGCGGCGGTATGTACTTCGCCGTCATACTCGATTTCTTCATCGCCTTTCAGCTCGATCTCGGTGCCATCTTCGAGCGTGAATGTATAAAGCGTATTCTTGAGGTCCTTCTCTTTAACCAGGACGCCCTGGAACGCTTCCGGATTAAAGCGGAAGGTCGTACAACCCTTCAGTCCCTGCTCGTACGCGTAAAGATAAATGTTCTTGAAATCCTCGTAGGGATAGTCGGTGGGAACATTGGCTGTCTTGGAAATGGACGAATCGATCCACTTCTGGGCCGCCGCCTGTATATCAACATGAGCAGTCGGCGTAATGTCGTCCGCTGTTACAAAGTACTCCGGCAATTCGTCTTCCGACGTGCCATCGGTCTCCGCGCCCTTCGGCATCGCCTGCGGATTCACCAGACTCCGGTATGCGAGCAGCTCGAACGAGAACACATCGACTCTTTCCTTGGTCTTTTTCCCCGCCCGAATCACGTTCCTGAAGTAATGGTGCGCAAAGCTCGGCTCGATGCCGTTGCTCGCGTTATTGGCCAGTGAAAGCGAAATCGTTCCCGTCGGGGCGATCGAGCTGTGATGCGTAAATCGCGCACCGACCTCCGCCAGCTCGTCAACCAGGTCCGGTGCTTCCTTTGCGATCTGCTGCATATAGTGGCTGTAGCGGCTGTGCAGAACGCGTCCCGGCACTTTGTCGCCAGCCTTGTATCCGTCTGTCCCCATTTGCGGGCGCTTGGCGAGCATCTCGCGCGATACCTCGAACTCCTCTTCCATGATTGGCGCCGGCCCCTTCTCCCGAGCAAGATCCAGTGCAGCTTCCCACCCGGCGAGCGCCAGTTGCTTCGCGACTTCCTCCGTAAAGCTGACGGATTCCTTGCTGCCGTATTTCATCCGCAACATCGTGATCGTCGAACCGAGCCCCAGGAAGCCCATTCCATGGCGACGCTTGCGCCTGATCTCGTTGCGCTGCAACGGAAGCGGGAGACCATTTATTTCGACGACGTTGTCGAGCATGCGCGTGAAGACCTTGACGAGCTTTCGAAATTCATCCCAGTCGAAGCGTGCATTCTCGGTGAACGGCTCGAGCACGAATTTCGTCAGATTGACCGATCCCAGCAGACAGGAACCGTAGGGTGGGAGCGGTTGTTCGCCACAGGGATTCGTCGCGCGAATGTTTTCGACGAACCAGTTGTTATTCATCTCGTTGACCCTGTCGATCAACACAAACCCGGGCTCGGCAAAGTCATAGGTGGACGCCATTATGACGTCCCACACACGCCCCGCCGGCATGGCGCGATAAATCTTGCAGGCCACCAGGCCCTCGGGGTTGCGCACGTAATTCTCGGGCTCCGGCCATTCGCGCCAGACGAACTGCTTCTCATCGTCGATGTCGAGTCCGTCTTGCTCGATTTCTTTCGGCGTTACAGGAAATGCGAGCTTCCACTCGTCGTCGTTCTGCACTGCCCGCATGAACTCGTCGGTGATCAGAAGCGAAAGATTGAACTGCCGCAAGCGGCCGTCTTCGCGCTTTGCGCGTATGAACTCTATGATGTCCGGATGTCCGACATCGAAGGTGCCCATCTGCGCACCTCGCCGCCCCCCTGCCGAAGACACCGTGAAACACATCTTGTCGTAGATATCCATGAACGACAGCGGCCCGGAGGTATACGCGCCCGCGCCGGTAACATATGCGCCTTTCGGTCTCAGCGTCGAAAACTCATAGCCAATACCGCAGCCAGCCTTGAGCGTCAGCCCGGCCTCGTGGACTTTGTTCAGGATATTGTCCATCGAGTCGGCAACCGTTCCGGATACCGTGCAGTTAATCGTCGATGTCGCCGGCTTGTGCTCCTGGGCACCGGCGTTCGAGATGATCCGGCCTGCCGGGACGGCGCCGTTTCTCAGCGCCCAGAGAAATTCCTCGAAACACTGTTCGCGAAGTGTATCTTGCTCGACTTCTGCGAGCGCTCGAGCGACACGCTTGAAGGTGTCATCGATTGTCTGGTCGATTACGGTTCCGTCTTTCGAGGTCAGTCGATATTTTGCTCCCCAGATATCCAGCGACGCCGGTTGAAATGTGATATCGGACACAGTATTAGCGTCGACATGAACAGCGGACTTCATTTGGTCCCGAACTCCCCTGAACTCCCGAAGGAGACCCCAAGAATCAGTTTTTCAATCGGTCTTGCTGCGCTTTTTCAAGCGAATAAAACCCTGCTCACCGCTTGCGACTTTTTTAGCGGCGAGTGCCAAAAATGGCCTCCAATCTTCGTTATGGCAGGCACAAGATGTTGTGCTTGCAAGGGCACAAGATTATGCCTGCTTGGGCCCACTGTCAAGGCCTCGCCGGTTTTTTCTCCTGAGTAATTATTTTATATATTTCAATAGGTTATATAAACTACTAAAATAAGTCCTTTAAAACGTTAGCGAAAAAAATAACGCATTTGCAAAAAAAAAAAATCACTATATCTAGTGCCATTAAGTGAAATACGGATGGTACTTGTTCGCAGCCGAATCGCGCTTTTTCCGGCCCGAAATCGGCCCTTGAAAAGCCACTCGATGACCTTATTTTAGCCGACAACAATGCATTTTCCCGGAGCCTTTTCAGGGTCTTATTCGCTGAAATCGCACCTTTGTTTGAGGAGCTAAAAATGAAACTACGCAGATATGAACCCTGGTCGATTTTCGACCTGTTCGAACGCGATCTGATACCTTTTGCCGGTTGCAGACCGGCGCTGAGCCACGCGAATGATACGGCAGCCGACTGGGTACCGGCGGTTGATATCGTCGAGGAAGAAGACAGGTTCGTCCTCAGGGCCGACGTGCCCGGCGTCGATCCGGCCGATATCGAAGTCAGCATGGACGCAGGCGTATTGCGGCTGGCGGGTGAGCGGCAGCGCGAGACGAGCGACGAGTCGGAGGGACTGAAGCGGGTCGAGCGAATCAGCGGCAGATTCTACCGCCGGTTTACGCTCCCGGATACGGCTGACGCCGATGGCGTGTCCGCCAAAAGCAGCAACGGTATCCTCGAGGTCACGATTCCCAAGCAGCCTGAGGTCCAGGCCAGACGCATCACCGTGGAAGCCGCCTGACCGGTTATACCGAAACTTGCGACCACCGCCTGCCCCGGCGCATCTCAATATAGATGTGCCGGCGCAGAATGGCTTTTTGCCCGGAACTTTACGGCACCTCTCGTTGTCCCCCGCTAAAGCGGATATCATTGCTTCGGGGTCATTCGTCCCGTGAGGAAACGTCATTCATGAGAACCAATCTTGGACTCTTCTGGGCCGCCGGCCTTCTGTCGCTGGCGGCGGCCGGCTCTGCGGCCCTGCCTGACCAGGTCGATGGCCGACCGGTGCCGAGCCTCGCGCCGCTGGTCAAAAAGGTCGCCCCCGCGGTCGTCAATATCCGGGTCAGCCAGACTGTCTCCACCCGGTCTCCGTTTGGCGATGACGCGTTTCGGCGGTTTTTCGGTATTCCCGACGAACGGGAGGTGGCCAGCGCCGGCTCGGGCGTCATTGTCGATGCCGAGAAAGGCTACATATTGACCAATCATCACGTCGTCGAAAATGCCGACCAGATACAGATTTCCTTGATTAACGAGGATTCCCTCGATGCAGAGGTAGTCGGATCCGATGCCGCCACGGACATCGCCGTCATCAAGGTGGATCCCGAGAATCTGGTGGAGCTGCCCATCGGCGAGTCGGACGACGTGGAAGTCGGCGACTTCGTTATCGCGATCGGCAATCCATTCGGCCTCGGTCACACGGTGACGTCGGGCATCGTCAGTGCACTCGGCCGCACCGGCATCAGCCGCAACGGCTACGAGGACTTCATCCAGACCGATGCGTCCATCAATCCCGGCAATTCCGGCGGCGCCCTCGTCAACATGAACGGCGAGCTCGTCGGTATCAACTCGGCGATCATTAGCCGAAGCGGCGGCAACGTCGGCATCGGGTTCGCCGTGCCGTCCGAAATTGCCCGCTCGATCATGCGACAGATTCTCGACTTCGGTGAGGTCCGCCGCGGCCTGCTGGGCGTAACGATTGCGACGATCGACGAGGAAAGTGCGAAAGCGCTCGGCGCTGAAGTGGATAGTGGGGCTCTGGTCTCCAATATCGAGCCCGGCTCCGCGGCGGAAAGTGCCGGTCTGCAGGTAGATGACATCATCGTCCGGGTAGACGACAAGGCCATCGATGACAGCCGCGAACTGGCGAATGCGATCGGTCTGAAGGGCTCCGGCGAGCAAGTGGACATAGAGTTCGTTCGAAACGGCAAGTCCCGGACGGTGACGGCGACACTGGGCCGGCGATCAGTGTCACGAAGCGCCGGTAATGATATTCACCCCGGACTATCGGGCGCACAGTTTGCAACGAGCTCGGCAAGCGCGATCGGTGGCGTCAATGTAACGGATGTCGAACCCGGAAGCCCCGCAGCACAACGTGGCTTGCGTTCCGGGGACGTCATCATCGCGGTAAATCGGCGACCGGTTCAGGATTTGAGCGAATTGCGTAGCGTTGCCCAGGGCAATCGCATTCTGTTCCTGCTGGTCAGGCGCGGCGACCGGCAACTCATGCTACAGATCCGCTAGGGCGACGACAGGGCCAGGGCCCTGTCGTAAAAGCACTTCAGGTCTTCGTGGCAGTCCTTCAGCAATTGCCGAAATTCGGCGAGTTTCCCCCGGTACAGGGTCAACGGGATCAGGCTTGCATTGTTTATTGGCTGCGCGAGCCAGCCGGGGGCACCTCGCCCCGTCCGATTGACCTCCTTCTCAGCCAAGGTTTTCAGGCGGGTCAGGATCGCCTGTTTGCGTTTGCGCATTTGGGTCTCGTCAACAGGACTGTCATACAGCTCCTCGAGTTCCGTCCGGGCCGATCGGACATGCAGCATGAGCAGGCGCCTGAACTCACGGTGGCCGCGATACTCCCGTAACCGGTCATATTCGTCCCTGCTTGCCAGCCACCGCTCGATCCCGATTTCCTCCACCGCCGTGGCAAAGGACTCGTTGAACTCGGCATCGTCTCTGACATAGAGCTTTTGATGCGCGAGCTCATGAAACAGGACGGAGACCAGTTCCAGATCTGACCAGCGCATCATCGTGCTCAGCACCGGATCCGAAAAGCGGCCCAGCGTCGAATAGGCGGCGACGCCGCCGACAAGCACATCATAGTCGTCCTGCCTCAGTTTCTCCGCTCGCTTATGCGCCGCCTCTTTCGAAAAGTAGCCCCTATAGCCGACGCATCCGGCGATCGGGTAACACCATCGCTTCGGTTGCAGCGAGAACTCCGGCGCCGCAAAGACGTTCCAGACCACGAAGTCACGCTCGAGCTCGGCGTAACTACGGTAACTGTCGTTGTCCGGAAGATGAAGTTCGTCGATCGAGAACTGTCGGGCCTGCTTGACGAGTATGAGCCGCTCTCTCAGTGCCTCGGGTGAATTCCTGTCCTGAATGACGTCGTCGACCGGCCGGCGCTTTTGCATGATATCGACGTGGCCCCGCACGGCCTGCATGTAATAGCAGCCCTCGATCTGCAGGATCAGAAGGAGAATCAATAGTCCATACATCGCGCGCTGAATATCGCGATGTTTGAATCCGGAAATCTCGTCCATAATCATCAGCGACATGAATCTAGCCTACCGTTAGCCTGCGCGCTACGCCCGCGGCACCAGATAGCACGGGCCTGTAGCCGCCTTGCGCAGGCGCCTTCGACTGATCTCGGCCGGCTTCCTCCGAAGGATTTTCGCGCTCCCGGACTCTAAACATGGATGGGTCGGGTTCGGGCGCCGCACCAGGAATGGAGGCCCGGGACGGTCGAATCGCCCGAAAACCATCGACGAGGAGACTGCAGATCAGCCGAGCGTTAATGAGCCTGACCAATGTACACGAACCAAGGAAGAAGCGGATATGGATGAATTCCAGGAGTGGCATCGCAGGATCAGCGAAGGAAGAATTGACGGGTTCCTGCAGAACGAAATCGCCGACAAAATACTGGTGCTCCTCGAACAAAGGAGGGATTCCTTGAGCGCATGGGACAAATTGCTGTTTGCCCAGGCCATAACGCAGCTGTCCATAAACGTCAATTCGATTTATCAACCCACCGTGGCGGGCCTGGGGCGTTGTCTGGTGGCTCTTGAAGAGGTAATGATTCCAGAGCTCCAGCGTCATGAGTCATCTGCGCAAAAAGATGACAAAAACGAGCTTATTAGCTTCGACAAGCTCGTAGTTACCGTCAAGGAAATCAAAACACAAATTTCCTGACGACGGCTAGCGCATTTCCTGCGATGCTCTTGGTCTGAGAGTCCGCCTTTGTCAGCTTTACCAGCGCGTCTTCGGCAGACGCTGCAGATCACCCGGGCTGATTTCGGCCGGCTTTTGGCTTATTCCAGTGTCATAATTGAATCATGAGCGCTGCGCCCGCGACGATTTGGCGACGGCCGCCTGTCAGACCAGGCTTGAATGTAGTAAATATTATATATAAATCAGTTACTTATTTCGATCTCCTTCGCTGAAAGAGCTTGCGCCGATGGACATTTACCTAGTTGGCGGTGCCGTCCGGGATGAACGACTGGGCCTGCCCGTGAAAGAGCGGGACTGGTGTGTCGTGGGTGCGACTCCCGACGATCTCCTGGCGCAGGGTTATCGTCGGGTCGGCAAGGATTTTCCGGTTTTCCTGCATCCCGACACGAAGGAGGAATATGCGCTGGCGAGAACCGAGCGCAAGACGGGCGCAGGTTATCACGGCTTCGAGTTTCACGCGTCCCCCGAGGTGACACTCCGGGAAGATCTGCGCCGCAGAGATCTCACGATCAACGCGATGGCAAAAGACGCCGGCGGCGATCTCATCGATCCGTTTGACGGCGCAGGCGACCTGAAAAACAGGGTTCTTCGGCATGTATCGAAGGCGTTTTCCGAAGACCCGGTCAGGATTCTGCGCGCCGCCAGATTCAGGGCGCGATTTGCCGGCCTCGGATTCGAGCTGGCCAGCGAGACGCTCGACCTGATGGCCCGAATGGTTGCCGGCGGCGAGGCGGACGCGCTGCAGGCGGATCGTGTCTGGCAGGAAACGGAGGCGGCTCTCGCGGGTCCCGATCCTCATCTTTTTTTTCAGGTGCTCCGTGATTGCGGCGCGCTGGCCGTCGTCTTTCCGGAGGTCGATGCTCTGTTCGGGGTGCCGCAGCCCTCGGAGTGGCATCCCGAGATCGACTGCGGCGTACATGCAATGATGGTACTCGAGCAGGCCGCGAAACTCAGCGATGAGATCGACGTCCGGTTCGCCGCGCTGGTGCACGATCTCGGCAAAGCGGTGACAGATCCCAAGCATCTGCCCCGTCATCCCGGCCACGAACAGCGTAGCACGGACCTGATCGATGCCATGTCGGAGCGGCTGCCGGTGCCACGCACGTGTCGCGAGCTCGGTGCGCTCGTCGCCAGGAATCACGCGCATTCTCATCGTGCTTTCGAACTCAGGCCATCGACCGTCCTGAAACTGTTCAGAAACGTCGATGCGTTCAGGCGGCCGAAGCGATTTCAGAAATTTCTGCTGGCCTGCGAGGCGGATGCCCGCGGACGCGCGGGCCTGGAGGACAGACCCTATCCACAGGCGGCTTATCTCGAGCGCGCCCGCGACGAAGCAGCCCTGGTCAAAGCGTCGGAAGTTGTCGGAACTGAAACGAGCGGCACTGCAATCGGCGCTGAAATCGACAGAATGCGTGTCAAGGCCATCAAGAAATTGAAGGCCGAGACAGCGGTTCAGGTGCCGTAGAAGAACCAGAAGAAAGAGAACACGGTCGCGCCGCCGAAACGCTCGGAATCGTCGTAGCCCAAACGCAACTCGATGTCGCTGGAATCAGAGGCCGGAAAGAGAAACCCGAAGCTCACCGAATCGACGCGAGCGCCGTCGACCGCGGTCTGCCGGCGGCCGGCCTCGAAACTGACGGCTCGCAGGCCGAAATCGAAATCGATTCCTGCATCGACCCGATTATCGAGCAGGCTGTTCGCAAGACTCAGTCGGGAGGCTGACAGAAAACTCAGGTCCGAGATGTTCTGCAGCGCAGACAGATTCACGGAGTAGTCGTAGCTCATGCCGCGCATGTAAAAGCTTACGCTCCCGCCGGCGCTGACCCGAAAATTGAGTCCATAGCCGTTTGCATCGAACTCGACCAGCCGCCGCTCGAGCAGCGGCGCGAGACTGAAGATGAAATCGAAGTTTCTTTTCTCATAATCCGCCGACAGTGACAGGGTCTTGCTCCGTATGTAAACGGAGCCGCGTAAATCGACTGAATCGAGCAACTGGTCGTCTCCCCAGTAGGCCGCGCCAACCCGGATGCCGACCGGATCGAAATGATGATCCAGGCCGATATCTCCGTACAGCGTGTCGAGCTGGCTCAACGCGCCTTCCGCTTGCGACTTGGCTGCGGTTACCGAGAACCAGGTCTTCTCGGTGAGGCCGAAATCACCGACAACTGAAAGGGAGAAGCTGTCCGAAGTATCGGCTTCGCCACCAACCCCTATGACATAACCCTCTCCGGCAAGGACGTTGGCGCCGCACGTTAGTGCAGGCAACAAGACTGTCAATCGTTTAAACCAGGACATAGAAAACCACTCCCGCGAGACCGAGCCTGTATAGAGCAAACGGTACGAGACCGATTGCGTTGACAAAGCGCATGAAGAAATCGATGCTCAAATAGGCGACGAGGGCCGAAATCGATATGCCGACGGCCAGTTGCGACCAGGCGATCTGCGAACCCTCAACAATCAACATCGACGTTTCGAAAATGGCCGCTGCCAGGATAACCGGCGCCGACAGCAGGAAAGAGAACCGCGCGGCGTCCACTCTCCGGAAACCGAGGATTATGGCTGCGCTGATCGTGACGCCGGCGCGCGAGGTGCCCGGCACGAGCGCCAGTGCCTGTGCGATACCGATGATGATGGCGTCCCTGAGTCGTATGCCGGCACTGATCCGTTCGTGTCTGCCGAATCGATCGGCCAGCGCCATCAGAATCCCGTAGCCCGAGAGGGTCGACACGATGATCACGGGGCTCCTGAGGTTCGCCTCTATCCAGCCGGCGAATAGCAGACCGGCGACGGCAGCCGGAATCGTGCCAATCACGATGTACATGGCCATGCGGGACTCGGGTGACGCCGCGCCGCCGCCGAGAAGACTGACTCCACCTCGTATCAGCGCCAGCAGGTCGTTTCGGAAATACGCGCAGACCGCGGTGAGAGACCCGAAATGGACGGCGACGTCGAAAGTCAGGCCCTGGTCCGTCCAGCCAAACAATGCAGGCACGATCACCAGATGGCCCGAACTCGAGATCGGCAGAAACTCCGTGAGCCCCTGAACGATCGCAAGCACGATAGTCTGGAGCCAGCTCACAGCGAGTGCGCCCTGTCAGAACTGTCGAATGCGCTTATGCCGATCGGCTCTCCGCGACTCAGTCCGATGCACTTGAAATTCTCGCCCATCTCACCGGGCAGCGTCAGCAGTTTCACCTGACGCGACAACTCGAGTTGATCGGCGACAGGCAAGGTTGCGATGTCGGCCAGCTCGTCCTCGAGACCGGCGTTGAACAGAAACTGCGCCTGCGTCACGTAACCGGCAATGTCGAGTCCGTGTTTCTCCGCCGATTCCGCAACAGCCGTGAAGTCGACCCAGCTCGTCACGTCCTGGATGCCCGGATAGATAAGCGGCTCGTTGTGTGCATGATGCCGAAAATGACAGCGTAACCAGCCCTGGTTGCGATCGCGGGCATAATACTCGCGCCGGCTTACGCCGTAATCGAAAAGGAGTATGAGGCCACGGCCCAGGCAATTCGCGATCTGACCGATCCAGTCCGGCAGGCCGAGAGACACCTCGGACTGGTAACCCCTCGGGAGGGCCGCACCGATTTCGGTCTCTATCTTTGCAACCGCGGCCGACAGCACTTCCGGCGCCGGTCGCTTGCTCCAGTCGAAGCCCGAATCGCCGGCGGTGACCCGAATCTGAAAAACGGCGTCGTCGGCACGCTCGAATCGCTCGACCGGCAATGCATCGGCTACCTCGTTCGCGATCACGACGCCTGAAAAGTCCTCCGGCAACTGATCGATCCATTCAACATCGGGGAGGCACCCGGGCAGTTCATTCCGTATCAGCTCTTCCTGCCTGGCCCTGAGGTCGGCGGATGTCTCGAGGATCAGGTATCGTGCAGGCAAAGACCTCAGTCCGGTCAGCTTGCGCAGGATGTCGAGGGCAAGCCGGCCGGTGCCGGCGCCGAGCTCCAGTATCTGTCCCTGTTCGATATCGTCCAGGACGGCGGCACACTGCCGTGCCACGAGGCGACCGAAAAGCGGTGATATTTCCGGAGCCGTGACGAAGTCTCCACCAGCACCGAACTTCGTCGTGCCGACGCTGTAGTAGCCGAGTCCCGGTGAATAGAGCGCGAGGTGCATGAAATGCGCGAAGCTGATGCTGCCATCGGCCGCATCGATTACCTCCCGTATCGACTCACAGACTCTCCGACAATGCACAAGACTGTCATCATCGGGTGCGGGTAAGCCGCCAATCGACTGTCGTCCATGTTGCATGTTGCGCGCGATCTCCTTAACAATGCCGATAGTTCATTGACCACAACAGAACCGAAGTGCCTGACGCAGATACCCGCTCTCTCGACGGCAAGTATGCGCTGATCACCGGGGCCGCCAGAAGAATCGGCGCCGCGATCGCCGCGCGTCTGCATCGGGCCGGCGCCAATGTCGCCATCCATTATCGCAGTTCCGCCGGCGACGCAAAGGAACTCTGCAGCCGTTTGAACGATGGGCGGCCGGATTCGGCCAGAACATTCGACGCCGACCTCAGCGAAATGGCCGGCCTGGCCGGTCTCGTCGATGCAGTCATCGAGTGGGGTGGCAGACTGGATATCCTGGTCAACAATGCCTCCTCCTTTTATGCCACGCCGATCGGCGAGATTTCCGAACCGCAGTGGGACGACCTGATCGCCAGCAATCTCAAGGCCCCCCTTTTCCTGTCTCAGGCTGCGTGGCCGCACCTCATCGCCAGTCAGGGCGTGATCGTCAATATGGTGGACATTCATTCCCGACGGCCGCTGTCCGACCATCCCGTGTATGTCTCGGCGAAGGCGGGCCTGGCGATGCTGACACGGGCGCTGGCCAGAGACATGGCGCCCGAGGTGCGGGTAAACGGCATCGCGCCGGGCGCCATCCTCTGGCCCGAGCAAGGCATGAACGGCCCGGTGAAGGAAAACATCGTGAAGGAGATACCGCTGGGGCGGCCGGGAAATCCGGAAGATGTCGCCGACTGCGTACTCTACCTCGCGCGGGACGCCACCTATGTCACCGGGCAGATAATCGCGGTCGATGGCGGCCGCAGCATTGGCTGGTGACGGGACGGGCCCCATGGGGTCCGTCCCCGAATATTCAATCAGAACGCGCCGGCGAACTCACGCCATGGGGGACCGCGAAGGTCGATCCGCGGCACATCGCGCTCCATTGAAGGTTTGCCTGTGACGGCCGGAGCCGGACAGGCGCCGGTGCCCAGATACGCCAATGCCGTAACGACATTCGGATCGGTGTCCGCACCGACCGCCACGGTCAGATCGTCGGCCGCGGGACAGTCCACCGGCAGACCGTCGAAGTAATCTCCCTGGTCCAGCGAGTTGACGGTCTCGAATGCCGTCGGGCGCAGGATCTTGGTACAGAACTCGATCCCGACCTGGCCGACCGGCTTGCCGAACGTCGTATCACCAACAATGGTGACGCCCGCAGCGAGGTGCGGATCCATGCTGTTGATCACCAGCTCGCTCGCCGAGGCCGTGCCCGACGTCGCAATCACGACCAGCCGGGAGAGGCTCAGCGCGCTCGCCTGAAACTCGAATAACTCGATCCGGTTGGAGCCGGTGTTCTTGTCGTTGAACAGTGTCTTCGAAAAAACCAGATCCAGCACCTGGCCGCCCAGATAGTCGCCCAGCAATTCCGTGGTGCTGACCAGGCCGCCGCCGTTATACCGCAGATCCAGAACGAGGTCGGTGACGCCTGCCGCGCTGAAGTCGGCGAATATGGTGTCGAAGACCGGGTCGGCCGTGCTGATGAATGTCGCAAGCTCGACATAGCCGACCATGCCGCTTGCCGTCGGTATTGTGCGCCATTGCGGCAGCGGATCGATGGTCACGATGCCGTGGCTCACCGTCGCCGTGTACTCGGTGTTGTCGAGACGCCGGATCAGGAAGGTCAACGGCGATTGGCCGAACACCACGCCCACACCCTCGTTGGCCTGAATGTCGGCGATGGTGCGACCGCCGAGCTCGAGTATTCTCTGGCCGCGCGCAAATCCCGCCTGCGCGGCGGGACTGGAGGCGAACACGCGGGTAAAACGAAGGTCGTCGGCCGCTTCGAATCGGCTGCTGAAGCCGAACCCCTCGAATTTGCCTTCGCCGAAAAACTGGGCGTCGGCCTGGGCGGAGGTGATGAAGCTGAACCTGTCGAGCGGTTGAAACGAAGTCAGGAAGTCCAGCAGCGCTTCCGGCGTCGCGTGCTGGCTCAGATCCACGCTGGCCGGCAGGAGCTGATACCAGAAATACACGTCATTCATGGCGTCGAGCACGAACTGCTTTTGCGCGTCATTGGTGCACGACGCGGGGCCCTGCCCGCCGAAATTCGTGTCCGAGGAGCTGCAGCCCGACAGCGTCAGCGCCATCGCCGCCAGCAAATGAAGGAACTTGAGCATTACCGTCTCCTTGCAAGCCGCCATTCTACTCTCCCGGGCGCCGACTGCGCTCAGCACCAGTACCCGGCTTATGTGACATCCACATGATGTCCGGCCGGCTTTTTACAAAATAACGTCTTGCCGCGTAACCGGATGACGTCCCTTGTCGAATTTCCTCCAATGCGCCGCAATGCTTTGATTCGTCGCCGGATGAATAAGTTCCGGCGCAACCTCGGCGAGCGGCCCCAGCACGAAGCCGAAGCGCAATATGTCCGGCCGCGGCAATCTGATCGGCGGCTCGTCGACCACCAGATCCCCGTACAGCAACAGGTCGATGTCCAGCGTTCGCGCTGAGTACGCTCCGGCCGCCCGATCCCGGCCGGCCAATCGATGAATCTTCTCTATCCGATCTTGGATTTCGATCGGGGGCTGCCCGGTATCGAGGCTGACGACCATGTTCAGAAAGTCGTCGCCCTCGAATCCGTATGCCTTGCTCCGATAGACGGAAGACTTAACGATCGCACCAAAACTATTTTCCAGCTCTGTACAACCGAGGCGCAGGTTTTCTTCCGGCTTTATGTTGCTGCCAAGACCGAGATAGACGGCCGGCACTTGCCTACCCGTTCTTTTCCCGCCGGATTCTGATCCCAACGTCTTTCGCCCCGCGGATTGCGCCGGGCTTGCTGACGCGAACCTCGACCCAGGGCGCCTTGAATTCCCCGATCACGATGTCGGCAATCCTCTCTGCAAGCGTCTCGACGAGCTGAAAGCTCGACTCGGCGACGAATTGCTGCACACGTTTGGCGACCATCTTGTAATCGAGCGCATCGTCAACGCTGTCCGATTCGGCTGCGCGTTTGCCATCGGCGCCGATTTCCAGATCGATGCTGACGGTCTGGCGAATCTTTCTTTCCCAGGCGCAGATGCCGATGATCGTCTCGACTCGCAGATCCTGCAGGAAAATGCTGTCCATTACGCTAGCCTGAATATTGCGCGAGAGTCCGGGATTGTGGGCGCGAGATCGTTGCGGC
>JBHHWI010000062.1:0-17674 GCA_046756445.1 Woeseia sp.
CCATCACACCGACGACCAACCCGACCTCCACCATCATCTGCAACACCATCGCCATGCTCTCGGCCGGCAACAGCATCGTCTTCAACGTGCACCCCAACGCCCGCGAGTGCTCCATGGCCAATGTTCAACTGCTGCACCGCGCGATCGTGCGTGCCGGCGGCCCTGCCAACCTGGTCAGCGCCGTGGCCGAGCCGACGATCGAATCCGCGCAGGCACTCATGACCCATGAGGGTGTCCGTCTGCTCGCGGTGACCGGTGGCAGCGGCGTAGTGCGTCAGGCGATGACGAGCGGCAAGCGCGCTATCTGCGCCGGCCCCGGCAACCCGCCGGTGGTGGTCGATACAACGGCCGACCTCGAACTCGCCGGCAGGGGCATCGTCGACGGCGCCTCTTTTGACAACAACATCGTGTGCACCGACGAAAAGGAAGTCATCGCCGTCGAGGGCATCGTCGAGGAGCTCACGCATCAGATGTGCCGGCACGGCGCCTATCTCCTGACCCAGGGCGAGCTGCATCGAGTGGAACGGGTGATCTTCAGCGAGCAGCGCGGGCCGCGGCGGCGCGCGGTGGTCGACAAGGACCTCATCGGCAAGAACGCGCGAGAAATCCTCTCCAAAGCCGGCATCGCATGTCATGGAGACCCGCCGCTTTTGATCGCGCAGGTCGGAAACGAGCACCCGCTGGTCTGGACCGAGCAGATGATGCCGGTGCTGCCGGTCACCCCGGTGCCCGACGTCGATACGGGCATTACGCTTGCCAAGGAAGCCGAACACGGCTTCGGCCACTCGGCCGGCATGTACTCGCGCGACATCGGAGCGCTGAGCCGCATGGCGCGGACCATCAATACCAGCATCTTCACCAAGAACGGCCCGTTCTATGCCGGCCTGGGCGAAGGGGGAGAGGGCTACACCAGCTTCACCATCGCCAGCCCGACCGGCGAGGGGCTCACCGGACCGGTCGCGTTCAGCCGGCTGCGGCGCTGTGTCCTCGTCGATCACTTCCGCATTGTCTGAACCGCATGGTTCAGACAAAGAAGCACGCGGCGCTGGCGTTACTGGAATTCGAGACCATCGCCACGGGCCTCCTGGCGAGTGATCTGATGGTCAAGCGAGCACCCATCGCGTTGCTTCGCTGCGGGACGATCCACCCGGGTCGGTTCCTGATTCTGGTCGGCGGCAGCGTCGCCAGCACGGAGGAAGCTTTCATGGTCGGCGTCAGGCTGGGCGAAACCGAGCGCACGCTGAGGGGTAGTGTGATTCTCGGCGACGTTCACCCGATGCTGCATGATGCGATACTCGGCACTCGCCTGGATCTGAAAGGCGAAGCCCTGGCGGTGGTCGAAACGCACTCTTCGCCGGCTCTTCTGGCCGCCGTGGACGCCGCGGTCAAGAGCACCCCGGTTGTCCTGTCCGAGGTTCGCCTGGCCGATGACCTCGGTGGCCACGCGCTGGCGCTGATGAGCGGTGATCTGACCGACGCGGAAACCGCGCTGGCAATCTGCACCGACCGGGCCGGCGATCAGCTTCTCGCTCGGACACTTCTGCCGCGGCTCGACATCAACCTGCGCCGGCTCCTCGATGAGGGCACAGGTTTCGGCCTGTGCCCCGCCTTCGAGCCGGCCGGCGCTGAACATCCCGAGGAGGTCGCATGCTCCTGGGACGGGTGATCGGAACCGTGGTCCCGTCCTTGGTGGTGGACGAGCTGGCCGCCACGCCACTGCTCTGGATCCAGCCACTCGACCGCGAGGGAGAACCCGAAGGCGACCCCCTCGTCTGCGCCGACGGCACGCGCATGGCGGGGCCCGGTCAGGTGATCTACTGGGTGGCCAGCCGCGAAGCCGCGCTGACCCTCGATCCGTGGTTCGTCCCGGTCGACGACGCCATCGTCGGCCTGGTCGACGAGGTGAGGCTCTACGCCCTGCAGGATTCTCCCAAATGATCCTCGGCCGCATCACCGGCAGCGTCGTGTCGACCATCCATCACCCCATCGTCGAGGACCGCAAGCTGCTCGTCGCCGAGCGACTCGACCCGACCGGGCGCCCCACCGGCGGCTATGTCATCGCCCTCGACGCCATCGGGGCCGGCCAGGGTGAGACCGTCCTGATCCTGGACGAGGGCAACGGCGCCCGCCAGATCCTCGACGACACCCACGCACCGGTGCGTTCGATGGTCGTCGGCATCGTCGACGCGGTCGAGCTCGTATCATCGTGACCCGATCTTGTGCGCCGCTTCGAGCGCCACCAGAATCATCTCATCGAATGTCGTTTGTCTCTCGTCGGAAGACAGATGTTTCCCTGTCCTGATATCGTCACTGACAGTGCAGATCGCCAGTGCCTCTGCGCCGTGTTCGGCCGCAATCGGATATATCCCGGCTGCCTCCATTTCAATGCCGAGCACATCGTACCTGGCCATCGTTTCGAACATATCGGTATCGGGTGTATAGAAGAGATCCCCCGAGAAAACATTGCCGACGTGATAGCTGACTTTCTGATTTTTCGCGGCCTCGACCGCTTCGTGCACAAGGGAATAACTGGCGAGCGCCGCAAGGTCATAACCGCCGAAACGAATTCGGTTGACCGCCGAGTCCGTTGACGCCCCTGTCGCGATGATGATGTCGCGAAGCTTCACTTTGGGATGTGTCGTGCCGCAGCTGCCAACCCGGATAAGGCGCTTGACCTCGTACTCCGTGATCAGCTCGGTGCAGTATATCGACACCGACGGAATGCCCATGCCATGTGACATGACCGAGACCGCCTTGCCCTTGTACTCGCCCGTGAACCCCCACATATTGCGCACATCCGTGACCCGCCGGGCACCCTGTATATAAGTGTCGGCAATATACTGGGCCCGCAGCGGATCACCGGGCATCAGCACGGTCTCGGCAAAGTCCCCTGGGGACGCGTTCATGTGTTTGGTCGCCATCGCGCTCTCGGTTACCACTTCGACTGCGCAGACATGCCGCCATCGACAACCAGATTGGCGCCGGTGATCCAGCGGGCAGCAGGGCTGACGAGAAACAATACAGCGTCGGCCACGTCGTTGGGAAGTCCCATCCTCCCCAGCGGCGCCCGGTCATGCCATCGGGACACACCGTCGGGCCAGTCCTCGGCCAGGCCTTCACGATCGATCAGCCCGGGCGACACGGCGTTCACCCGAATACCCTCGGCACCGTACTCGAGCGCGCAGGCGCGCGTGAACATGATGAGACCGGCTTTGGTCGTGGCGTAATGGCCGTGCCCGCTGGCGGGATCGATACCCTCGATCGAGGCGACGTTGACGATCGAACCCGCCGTGTCGCGCCGCCGCATGCCGTCGGCCGCCGCCCGGGAAACGAGAAACGCGCTGTCCAGATTGCTGGCCATCATTTCCTTCCAGTCGGTGAGCGTCATGTCCGGCAAGGTCTGAACAGGCTGCGCGGCTGCGTTATTCACGACACAGTCCGGCGCAAGCTCCCGCTCATCGAGCTCAGAAAACAATCGCGAGACGGCCGCCTCGGATGTCAGGTCCGCCGGTATCGAGAAGGCGTGACCGCCGCCCGCGACGATTTGTTCTGTGGCGGCTTCCGCGGACTCTTTGCCACTGCGGAAGTGCAGAATCACCGCCGCCCCGGCCGCCGCGAGTCGCTTCGCAATCGCGCAACCGATGTTGCCGCTCGCTCCTGTCACCAATACGTGATAATCGCGGAGGTCGAGGAGCTCTGCTAAGGTCGGTTCATCGGATAACTGATGCATAACTCAATCGTAAAAGGCGGCGGCACCCGTGAAGAGGTCTGGACCGGCGAGCGCTGCTTTATCACCGAGCTGATGAACGATCCGGCCATTCCCGAAGTGTCACTCGCACAATGCCGGGTTCCGCCCGGCACTACAACTCAGCTCCACAGGCTCAGCGTAGACGAATGGTATGTCGTCGACCAAGGCAGCGGCCTGATGGCCGTCGGCTCCGACACCCCCTTCCAGGTCGTCCCGGGCGACACGATCACGGTCCCGGCCGGGGTATCGCAGAGAATAACGAATACCGGCGACTCCGATCTCGTCTTTCAATGCGTTTGTATTCCGAGGTTTACGCCGGGGAGTTACGAGTCGCTCGAAGCTGACTGCGACTGACAGCGCTGCCCCGGTTGGTTGAATGCAACTGCGGACAGTGCCGTGCGCTACGCACTTATCCTGATCTAATGTCAGGGCAATGGCGTTATACTTCCGGCACCAATTCAGGGAGAACTGACATGTGTGGCATAAAACCAACAATGAATAAGAACTGGCTCGGGGCCGGACTGGCGGCCGCGGCCATTTGCGTGCCGCTGTACGGCACGGCGCTGGCGCAGGAGACGGCGGTTCTCGAAGAAATCATCGTGACGGCAACCAAACGGGCAGAGAGTCTGCAGGACGTGCCGATTTCCGTGGCTACGATGTCCGGAGAACGCCTGAACTCGCTGTTTACCGGTGGCGAGGACATTCTTGCGCTTGCAAATCGCGTACCGGGACTGTACGCGGAGTCATCGAATGGCCGCGCTGCTCCCCGGTTTTATCTGCGCGGTCTGGGCAACATCGATTTCGACCTCGCG
Organism: Woeseia sp.; assembly: GCA_046756445.1. Classification (GTDB taxonomy): domain Bacteria; phylum Pseudomonadota; class Gammaproteobacteria; order Steroidobacterales; family Woeseiaceae; genus JACZWL01. The sequence continues at coordinate 4,561 of JBHHWI010000062.1, forward strand.
GCATCCCAACCCGTTTCCATCGTGATGGACGAGGTCGTGATGGAAAACGTCGTGCTCAAGAGCTTCCCGCTGTTCGACCTTCAAAACGTCGAGGTCATCCGGGGCCCGCAGGGCACCCTGTTCGGCCGTAACACGACTGCGGGCATCATCAAGTTCAATACGCGACGTCCGACACACGAAAATAACGGGTACATCTCCGGGTCACTGGGAACTTTCACGACTGGCAATCTCGAAGCCGCATTCGGCGGCAGCCTGTCCGAGGCGATGGCGGGTCGGGTATCGTTTCTTTACCGGACCCGGGACGACTGGATCAGCAACGGTTTCACCGGCCAGTCGGATGTGATGGGCGAGTACGAGGAAATCGCGGCGCGCGTCCAGTTGCTGTTCTCGCCCACCGATGACCTCGATGCGCTGTTGAGTCTGCAAACACGCACCATGGATGGCACGGCTTCGATCTTTCGAGCCAACGTGTACACGACCGGCAGCAACGAGCTGAATCAGAACTTCGATCGCGACGTGGTGTATTACGACGGCGGTGACAACAATCCGCAGGGCTACGATGGCTTCGGCGCGACACTGACCCTGGACTGGGGACTCGAGAATGCCACCGTCACATCGATTACTTCGTTACAGGATTCCGACGGTAGCAGTCGCGGTGATATCGACGGCGGCGTCGTCGACTTCTCGGGCACGGCCACCGTGCCGCCCGGTATCACGTTCGATCCGGCGGCACCCGTTTTCGGCAACCCGACGCTTACCTTTCCCGGCACGATCCTGGTCCCGTCCGTCACCGAGGACGGGGCCGACACGGACCAGTTTACCCAGGAAATCCGGATCGCGAGTGAAACCGAAGGGCCGTTCAGCTGGCAGGTCGGCGGATACTATTTCGACTCCGAACTGCAGGTCACGACGGATTCGTTTGCGTCGTTCGGATTCGTGGATGTGCAACATACGATCATCGTGCAGGAGAACACGACCTGGGCCGTTTTCGGGCAGGGATCCTATGATGTATCCGATCAGTTGGCGATTACGGCTGGCATTCGATATACGGACGACGAAAAGGACTTTCGGGTGCGGCAATTCGGCCAGTTGTGGCTGGACCTCGGGATTCCGACTTTTCTTGCCGATCCGATCCATGTTCAGGACGACGAAGTCAGCTGGGAGCTCAGCGCCAATTTCGCAGCGACCGACAGTTCCAGCCTGTACGGCCGGGTGTCGAGCGGCTTCCGGGCCCAGACGATCCAGGGACGTGACGTCGCATTCCTCGAGACACCGACCGTGGCCGTTCCTGAAACGATTACCTCTTTCGAGGCCGGTTACAAGGCCGATCTGTCGGGCGATCGCCTGAGGGTGAACGCTGCCGTGTTCTATTACTCGATCGACGACATGCAACTGTCGATCATCGGCGGCGCCACCAATACCAACCAGGTCATCAACGCGAACGAAGGCGTGGGCTCCGGATTCGAGCTCGATCTGGACTGGCTGGCGATGGACAATCTGTTCATTACGCTCGGTTTCGCGTACAACGACACAGAGATCAAGGACCCGACGCTGGCCACTGTGCCCTGTGGCTCGGGATTGTGTACGCCACTCGACCCGGTTGACCCCAGTGATCCCGCAAAGGTCCTGCTGAATGGCAACCCGTTCCCACGCGCGCCGGAAACCAGTTGGAACTTCTCGGTTCGCTGGGGGACGCCTTTGGGCGACGCGGGAGAGGTCTTCGTCTTCACGGACTGGGCATTCCAGGGTTCGGTCGTCATGCCCTTGTACGAGTCGCTGGAATTCGACACCGACAGTCAATTCGAGGGCGGCCTGAAGATCGGCTACAGGAACCTCGAAGACGACTGGGAGGTCGCCTTGTTCGGCCGAAACATAACCGACGAGGAAAACGCCAAGGGCTTCATCGACTTCAGCAACAACACCGGATTCGTCAACGAACCGGCCATCTGGGGTATCGAAGCCAGAAAGAGCTTCGGAGAATAGCAAGAGACGAATTGGCCCGGCCTCATGGCCGGGCTGGTCCGCCCTTACCGCAACGCGGCGGCGATGTTGCCGCCGTCCACGGTGGTCACGCCCGCCGTCGTGCGTAGCGCCAGGGCCTGGTGCAGGAATGCCTGCGCGACGTCATCGGCCGTCACTTCCTCGCCGAGCAGGTTACCTGCCAGATACGTCGCTTGCGTCTGATCCCGACTGCGCGCCCGCGCCTCGATCATCTCGTCGGTCAGAAGCCCGCTGCGAATTCGGTCCGCATTGACCGCATTCGAGCGAATGCCGAACTTGCCGTACTCCAGCGCATACTGGCGCGACAGGAAAAGGGTGGCTGCTTTCGGTAGTCCATACGCACCGAAGTTGGCGCCGGGATTGACCGCCTGTTTCGACGCATTGAACAACAGCGCTCCGCCGGTATCCTGTGCGCGCATGATGCCGACGGCCTTCTTCGCCATCCGCTGGTGCGAGAAGAAATTGAGCTCGAAACTTTGCCGCAGCAGCGCATCGTCCAGCTCGCCGATAGCCCCCTCCCATGCCGCGCCGGCGTTCGATACCAGGATGTCGAGCCCGCCGAAGTGCTGGCAAAGGCGATCGAAAGCAGAGTCTGCGGATTCGTCGTCGGTGACATCGGCCTCGATGGTCAGAACCCCCGGACCGATACTGTCGGCAGCCGTTTCGAGTGCCCCGCTGTCGACATCCAGCACCGCGACCTCGGCGCCCTGGCCTGCAAACAGGCGCGCGGTGGCCGCCCCGATTGTTCCGCCGCCACCGGTAATCAGCGCGATCTGACCTGCAAGCGGCTTGTCAGCGGTTTTGCCCAGTTTCGCCTGCTCCAGTGACCAGTATTCCATCTCGAACAAATCCTTTTCATCCAAGGCCTCGTATCGGCCCACGATTTCGGCATCGGTCACCGTATGCACTGTGATCTCGGCGAGATCGGCTGCGACGGTTGCCGAGGCGTGATCCTTGCCGACGCCGAAGAGACCGACGCCGGGCACCATAACGACGCATGGTGAAGGATCCAGCATCGTTTTCGGAGCGTGCTCGTCGTTGTGTTCGTTGAAGTACTGCACATAGTCCTTCCGAAAACCTGTGGCGGCATCGGCAACCGCCGCGGCAAATTCATCGAAATGCTGCGCATCAGGCGCGGGTACTATCAAGGGTTTGTTCTTGGTCCGAATAATATGATCCGGCGTCACGACTCCCCGCGTGCCGTAATCGGAAAGATCCTCGCCGTCCGTATAGGACCGAATGCGCTCCGAGCTGCGAAAAGCCAGCACACGGCGGGACACCGGCGACCCTTTTTCGCGTTTCGCGCAGGCACCGCGAATCACCGGCGCGATATCCGCCACCCTTGCGACACTCGACGGCAGTGAGGCAGGCGCAAACACGGCCGGCGCGCGTTTCTTCTCAGCCTCTTTGATCCGCTGTTCGGCGACAGAGACCAGATCGATCATTCGGTCATAGGATTGGCGCGCCGTATCGCCGAACGTGAATATGCCGTGCTTGTGCAGGATCAGGCCTTCGATGTCCGGGTTTGCGTCGAAGACGTCCGCCGTGACGATTGAGAGCTCGAATCCGGGCATCACGAACGGGACAATCGCAACCCTGTCTTTGAAAACCTCCCGGCATATCTCCTCGCCATTCGGCTGATCCGACAGGGACAGAACCGCTGATGCGTGGGCATGGTCGACGAACTTGCATGGAATATAGGCATGCAACAGCGTCTCGACCGACGGGTTCGGCGCTTTGGGATCGAGCAGATTGGACCGAAGAAAACCCACCATATCTTCGTCCGACATCCCGTCGCGGCCGCGGACCGCGTGCAGTGGCTCGAGCCGAACGGCGGGCAGCCCCTCCGGCTCGATATCGCCGAGGTCCCAGCCACTGCCCTTGACGCACAGCACGTCGCACGTCCGGCCCAGGAAGTCCGCAGTCCTGGTCTTGACCGACGTGTTGCCACCCCCGTGGATCACGAGTCCGGGATTGTTGCCGATCAGTCGGCTGGTGTAGACACGAGCAGCCAGATCCTCGGATACATTGCACTCGGCATAGTGTGTCAGGAGCGACCGATATTCTTGATCAGACCATTCGTTTTTCATGTTGTCTTTCTGCCTGGGGAACCGCAACAGGTCTCGCCTGCCGGTGAAGTGTATTCACATGTCGGGTATCACGAGTTCCAGTATCCTGCCTATACTCTCGCCTGCAACGGACGCATTGTGCAATACGTCCTCGATTGTGTCGGGTTGCTGGTCTTCGTCGCCGGTTGCTTTGTTGGCGATCGCCGAGATGCCCAGTACATCGAGGCCGCAATGGTTCGCTGCAATCACTTCGATTGCAACAGACATTCCGATCGCGTCGGCGCCGGCACTCCTGAAGAAGCGGCGTTCAGCCGATGTTTCCAGTGACGGTCCTGTTACCGCCGCGTAGATCCCCGAGTGCAGGGTCTCGCCCAGCGTCTGCGCGGCATCGATTGCCAGCGTTCGTAATGCCGGCGCGTACGCCCTCGACATGTCGGGAAAGCGGTCGCCGAGTTGTTCGTCGTTCAGCCCGGTCAACGGATTTTTGCCGGTGAAATTCAGATGATCGACAATCAGCATGGGCTCGCCCGGTTGAAACGCCGGATTGAGCGCGCCCGCGGCATTGGTGACGATCAGGTATCGGGCGCCGAGGTGCCTCAGCAGATACACCGGCAGGGTGACGTCTCCCACGCTGTGACCTTCATAGAGGTGGCATCGTCCCTGAAAAACGGCGATGCGACGTCCATGGAGCGTGCCCAGCAGCAGATTGCCCTGATGCCCCGGAGCGGTGACGCCCGGAAAGTCGTCGATGTCCGAGTAGGCGATCGCCGCTTCGACATCGAATCGACCAGGCATGTCCCCGAGGCCGCTGCCGAGGACGAGACCGATCTCGACATCCTCGGTGCACACCGCCCGCACACTCGCACTGGCGCGACCGATGCGTTCCCAATAGCCGTTCATGATTCTTCTTGCAGCCGCAACGGACTCACTCTCACGCACTCAGGATTGCTGCCGGTGACTCGATCTGATGCTGCGCGAAGGGGCGTTCGGCGAACGATCGTGCGCATTTCGACCTCACCCGACATTCTCGCCGTGGCCAGTTTACGCGAATCGGGCAGGCGTTGATAATTGCCGGACGGCTCTGTATTTTCTTTTTGATCGGCGGAGAGAACCCGCATTAGACTCGTCTGCATTACGACCGGGGGTGTCTGTGGAAGCAAGCAAGCAGGCCATGGTCACATGGCCGAAAGGAATCCGGCGGTGAAAGTGCGGGGGCAGGCATATCGCACGATCTGGGTCGCCGAAAACAGCGAAACAGTCAGGGTCATCGATCAGACCCGATTGCCGCATGATTTCGTTATCGCGGAGCTGGACACCGTCGAGCAGGCGGTGCACGCGATCAAACACATGCTGGTGCGCGGCGCGCCGTTGATCGGTGCGACCGCCGCCTATGGTTTGTGTCTCGCGATGCGCAAGGACCCCGGTGACGATAATCTGCGTGCGGCGTACGACGCCTTGATGTCGTCACGGCCGACGGCAGTCAATCTTCGCTGGGCGCTGGAGCGTGTGTACCAGGCGATTCGTTCATTGCCGGTTCTCGAGCGGCAACGTAAAGCTTACGAGACAGCGAATGAGATTTGCGACCAGGACGTCGCAATCTGCAAGGCGATCGGGCAACACGGCATCGAGCTCATACGAGCGGCCCTCGCCAAAACCGGCGGCCGCCCGGTCAACGTCCTGACGCACTGTAATGCCGGCTGGCTGGCCACGGTCGATTGGGGAACTGCGCTTGCACCGATCTACGCCGCTCATGACGAGGGCATACCGGTGCATGTCTGGGTCGACGAAACGCGGCCGCGGAACCAGGGCGCTCAGCTGACGGCGTGGGAACTGGCCGAGTACGGCATTGACCATACGCTGGTGACCGACAATGCCGGCGGCCATCTGATGCAGCGCGGGCTCGTCGACCTTTGCGTCGTGGGAACGGATCGCACCACGGCTGCCGGCGATGTCTGCAACAAGATCGGCACCTACCTGAAAGCGCTGGCCGCGCGAGACAACGATGTGCCGTTCTACGTGGGATTGCCGTCGCCGACGATCGACTGGGCTACTCGGGACGGACTGAAAGACATACCGATCGAACAGCGCGACGGCGACGAAGTTACGAAGGTCCATGGCCGAACCGATTCGGGCCTCGATGAGACGGTCGCCATCGCTCAATCCAGAACCCGTGTGCGCAATGACGCGTTCGACGTTACCCCGGCGCGCCTCGTCAGCGGTCTGATAACCGAGCGCGGGCTGTGCGAGGCCAGCTATGACGGGCTCAGCACGCTGTTCCCGCAAGCCGCGACAGGATGAGCGGATCGAGGGATCGACTCGAATCGGACCTCGCATGCCTTGCGATAGCTTGTCTGTAAGATCCATCGCGTTTCTCGGCCTGTTGTCGGCGTGCAGCGCCCTGCCGGGCGGGCCCGGCACCGATGACATCGGTTTCGGCGCGGTTGTCGAGGCAGCAAGGCTGCAAAATCATACGATCCGCGAGGCCAGCGGCCTCGCCCGATCGAACCGCCACAGCGAAATTCTGTGGACCATGAACGACGAGGGCCCGCCGGTGTTGTACGCGATCGGCACGGACGGATCCGATCACGGTTCTGTTTATCTGCGAACCGCACGCAATATCGACTGGGAGGACCTGGCGGCTTTCGAGCTTGATGGCAAATCCTACTTGCTCGTTGCCGACGTCGGTGACAACGAGAGCCGGCGCGCGCATGGTGTGATTTACGTTGTCGAGGAGCCGACGTTGTCGAGGGGTCAGCACCTCGAGGCCGATATTGCCTGGCGGATCCGCTTCAGCTATCCGGACGGGCCCCTGGACTGTGAGGCGGTAGCGGTCGACCCGTCGAATGCGCGTATCCTGCTGCTGGCCAAACGCAGGATTCCGGCAACACTCTACGAGCTGCCGCTCAGACCGGATCGAGACCGCATTATCCGGGCGCGCAGAATCGGCGACCTCGACACCCTGCCCCAGCCTACAGAGCACGATATTGCCCGGGCCCTGCCCGACAACGACTGGCACTGGCAGCCGACTGCAATGGACTTGTCCGCCGACGGCCGGACTGCTGCGGTGCTGACTTACAGGCGAGTCTATGTCTACCCGCGACGTGCCGGCGAGGGCTGGGCCAGAACTTTTGCGCGGCAACCGGAATACCTGGATCTGGCTGGCAGGCGCGAAGCGGAAGCGGTTACTCTCTCGCGAGACGGCAAGGCAATATTCGTGACGCTGGAGGGCGCTCTGGCGCCGATACTCCGCTTCGACCGGCAATAACAGGTGAGTCGATAATGAAAAAGATCAGTTTCCTTTTCGCGGTTCTGGCAGCCTGTCATTCCACGACGCCAGAAACCACGGTATCGCCATCTCCCTCGGTGACGATCATGACCTTCAACGTCGAGAACCTGTTCGACAACAGGGATGATGCAGGCAAGGACGACAAGACTTTTTTTGCGCTTGCGGACAAGCAATCTGTTGAACACAAGGAAGCGTGCGCGGATATCGAGGTCGAACGCTGGCGCGATCAGTGCCTCCACTGGGACTGGAACGACAGTATCATCGAACAGAAACTCCGGGTCGTTGCGAACTCCATTCTGCAAGTTGACGGCGGGCGCGGTCCCGACATCATCGCCCTGCAGGAGGTCGAGAACCTCGCGATTCTGGAGCGCCTCCGAACCGGGTACCTGGCCGTCGCCGATTATCGTCCTGCCGTACTGATTGAAGGCGATGATCTTCGCGGCATCGATGTCGCGTTCCTGTCGAGGCTCGAGATCGCCTCCGAGCCCGTGCTGCACAGGATTCCATTTGCCGGCTTCGAACGAGCGCGGGTGGTCGACACGCGCGGCATCCTACAGGCGGACTTTACCCTGCCGGACGGATCGATATTGACCGGCTTTGCCGTACATTTCCCCGCGCCGTTTCATCCGACAGAGATGCGTGACGCCGCATACGAGCACCTGAACCGGCTGGAAGCGGGCCTGCCGACTGACAGGCCGGCGTTCGCCGCCGGCGATTTCAACACGACGGCGGAAGAAGACCGCGAGAAGAAGATGCTCGACCGGCACGTCAGATCGCAGTGGACTGTCGCTCACGAGTCAGGCTGCGGCCAGTGTAAGGGCACGCATTACTACGAGCCGGCAGACGACTGGTCCTTCCTCGATATGATCCTGTGGCGGCCAGGTGAAGATAGTGGCGCGCAAGCAACATGGAACATACGCAAGAATTCGGTATACATCGCCAACCGGACCCCGGATCAGGTCCTCGAAAGCGGCGCGCCGGCGCGGTTCAGCCTGCCGCAAGGGTCCGGTGTCTCGGACCACTGGCCGATCGTCATGACCATACAACCTAATTGAAAACAATGCGTTGTAGTATGTTTGTGACAGTTCTTCGAACATTGGGCCGGGCCGGCGGCCGAAAGCGCGTCGAGTCGGCAACATAATCATTATAAGAGCCTTATTGCACGGGCTTTTTGCCTGCGTTAAATTTGCAACAAACCACGAGAGACGGATCTTCTCGCCTCGCTATATTTCGGCGGAATATCCGATTTTCTTTTCGGAGCGAAATCAATCCGTCACACACCTCGACCATGATTGCGCTCCATTTCAATCGCGGGGATCAACAATGAAAAACAAATTCAGTTTCTTACTTCCGAGGCTCAAACTGGTAGCGGGTTTTGCGGCTCTGTTGCTGACAATTCCTCTCACCGGCGGCGCGCAGGAAACTACTTCCAATATGCGCGGCACCGTTACCGCGCCTGACGGCTCTCCGGCAGCAGGTGCCGTTGTCAGCGTTACCGATACCCGGACCGGGACACGCCGCGGCAGCAGCACATCCCCATCCGGCACGTTCTCGATGAGCGGCCTGGCGGTCGGCGGTCCTTACACCATCAATATCACATCGACCGCCTACACCGATCAGGAGATCACCGACATTTACCTGTCGCTGGGTGAAACCTTTACCTTCTCGATTGCATTGGGTGAGGCGGAGCTCGACGTCATCACGGTTACGGCTGAGGCGATCGAGACGGCACAAGTCGCGGTGGGACCGTCGTCGACGTTCAACCTCGCCGAACTCGAATCGGCGCCGGCCATCAACCGCGATCTCAAAGACGTAATCCGTATCGATCCGCGCGTATATGTCGACGAGGCATTCGTCGATTCTGTCGTGTGCGTCGGCGCAAATCCGCGTTTCAACAGCCTGACGGTCGACGGCGTGAAGATGAACGACAACTTCGGCCTCAACAGTAACGGCTATCCCGGGCAGCGTATGCCGTTTCCATATGACTCCATCCAGAACGTATCCCTGGAGTTGGCGCCTTATGACGTGCAGTACAGCGGTTTCACTGCCTGTAACGTCAACGCCGTTACAAAGTCGGGCACCAACGAGTTCCACGGCAGGGTGTTCTACGATTACACCAGTGACTCGTTTGAGGGCGACGAGCTCGAGGGAACCAGGATTCCTCGACCGGATTTCGACGAGAAACGCTTCGGCTTCTCGCTGGGCGGGCCGATCATCGCTGACAAGCTGTTCTTCTTCGCGTCGTACGCCAAGGCTGAGACGGCCGACAACTTTGACCGTTGCGCCGGCGACCAGAGCTGTGGCGTACCCGTGCTCGGTGTCTCTCAGGCACAGGTAGACAGAATCGCCAACATTGCCCGTACTCTTTACAACTATGATCCGGGCGATCCGATCAGCAGCTCGCCGAACGAAGACGAGAAATACCTTGTCAAGCTCGACTGGAACATCAATGACAGTCACCGTGCGGCGCTGACGTATAACTTCAATGACGGTTTCAACCTGACCGAATCGGACGGTGACGCCAACGAATTCGAATTTTCCAACCATTTCTATGAGCGCGGCGCCGAACTGAATAACTATGTCGCCCAGTTGTATTCCGACTGGAATGAAAATTTCTCCACCGAGGTCCGCGTCGGTTATTCGAAACTCGACAATCGCCAGCTCACGCGAGGCGGCGTCGGCATGGGTGAGATTCGTATCGAAACCTATTTCAATGGGCAACGGGCGAACGTATATCTGGGCGGTGACGACTCACGGCAATCCAACAAGCTCAAATACGACACCACCAATGTCAAGCTTGCGGGTACATACACATTGGGAGACCACGTGATCTCCGGCGGCTATGAGCAGGAAGAAATCGATATATTCAACCTCTTCCTGCAGCACACCGTCGGCGAGTACCGCTTCGATGAGCAGTGCTTTCCCGGTAACGACAGTGGCTGTATAGACGCATTCGAGGACTTCAGTCCGGACGACATCTACTATGGCAATGCAGCAGGCTCTAATAATCCCAGTGATGCAGCTGCTCTCTTTGCGTATAGAGTCCATTCGCTCTATCTCCAGGACGAGTTCACGTTCTCGAACACTGATCTGACGATCGTCGCGGGCCTGCGCTACGACTGGTTCGACAGTGACGATTTGCCGGCCGAGAATCAGAGGTTCATCAACCGCACCGGTTTCACTAATCGAAAGAATTTCGATGGTGAGGGACTGATACAGCCGCGATTCGGCTTTACCTGGGACGTCAACGACAGCCTGACCTTACGGGGCGGCTTCGGACTGTACTCGGGCGGCAACCCGAATGTCTGGCTGGGCAACAATTATCAGAATGACGGATTCACTCAGGTTCAGTTTCGGGAGAGCGACTTCGACACCACGATTCCTGATGGCATGGGCGGATTCTTGAGATTGCGCGATATAAATGGCCCGCTCTTTAATCTCACGGATATTCCACTGGGGGCCAGTGGAACCGGCAGCCCGATATTCGATGCGCCGCAGGTGATGATCGACGGGGTTGCGACCGGTACGGGAAACAGTTCTGTAAACGCAATCGCACCCGGATTCGAGATACCTTCGAACTGGAAGTTCTCCATCGGCGGCACCTACAACTTCGATCTTCCCGGCGGCTGGGGTGACGGCTACGTGCTGTCAGGAGACCTGCTACTCACTCGAGGAGATAATTCGGTCTTCGTCAGGGATGACACCTTCGTTCAGATCAGCACGGCACCGGATGGCCGGCCGGTTTACTGGCCGACGGACAAGGAGCCACCCGGTTGTGCGGCCGATCCCCGCGCGAACCTGTTCGGGTGCGACCGCCTGTTTACGGGCGATTTCATTCTGGACAATGTCCAGGGTGACGACCTCGAGCAGACAAGTGTCTCGTTGACCTTGAGCAAAGCTTATGACTGGGGTCTGGACTGGACGTTTGGATATGCCTACACCGAGTCCGAAGACGTCAGCCCGATGACCAGTTCGGTGGCGTTCTCGAATTGGATCTTCGTGTCGACCGCGGACTACAACAATCCCGGTCTGGCAACGTCCGACTATGAGATTCCGAATCGCTTCATCCTCAAGGTGGGCTTCGAAAGGGAATTCTTCGGCGATTACACGACGCGTTTCACGCTGTACGGCAGCCGCAATGAAGGCCGTCCGTTCAGCTACACCTTCGACGAACAGGAAATGTTTGTCCAGGGATCATTCGCTAACCCGGACGATGACAGGAGTCTCCTGTACATGCCTTCCGGACCAAGTGATCCGCTCGTCGTTTTCGACCCGGGCTTCGATCAGGCCGCCTTCTTTGCATTCGCCGCCGCCAACGGAATCCCGCAATGCGGTTGCATACTGGGACGTAACGGATTCAACAGCAATTGGTGGAGCAAATTCGATCTGAGGATCAGTCAGGATATCCCGGGCTTCAACCGCGAGCACCGCGTTCAGGCGTATCTCATCGTCGAGAATCTGGGTAACTTCCTGAACGACGACTGGGGCGTATTTTACGAGCGTGACTTCCCGCGCAGGGCAAACATCGTAAGTGCGAGCCTCCTCGATACGGCCGGCACGCCTGGTGATTTCTCGGATGATCAGTATCTGTTCCAGAATTTCATACCGCAGACCCAGACGCGGGTCACGAACGTTTCATTGTGGGCGGCCCGGATAGGTATCAATTATCGCTTCTAATCAGAAGACACGCATGACAACATCTCAGGGCGGTCTTTGACCGCCCTTTTTTTGGGGGACGGACTCCAATGGCTCCGCCCCCGTTATTCGAAACACACGTCTTCACCCTGCGTCACGAACGCGATCCGCGGCTCGTTCGGATCGACCGGTCTGCCCGTGGTCCGGCCGGCCGCCTGGGCGCGGATGACGGCGTCGAGCACCAGGTATTTGAGCTCCGAGCCGGGTCGCGATACGTCGCGTGCCCTGGAGAAGTCGTAGCCGTCGCCGCCCCGGTACAGAAAATCGGAAGCGACGATCAGGTAATCCCTGTCAGGGTCGACCTGTTCCCACCGGTCATCGATCGGCTGCTGCAGCTGGATGATCCTGTCGCCCTCAGGGCGGCTCCGGTCGACGCAGATTCGGAAGCCCGATATTTGAGGAAAGTAGCCTTTACTTGGCCCGCTTCCCCGAAAACCGGCCTCCATCACTCCCTTGAAGTCGCCGCCGGTCAGCGCCAGGTGCCTCAGATATGAGGAGAACCCGAACGTGCGGCCGATGTCCTCGAAGGTGATGTCGTCGGCGATGTAATCGTCGATTCGCAGGGTGCCTGCATTGACGAACGCGAAATCTGCAGGCGGGTCCCCGAAAGCCGTACGCATCTGGTCGGCGATGAAGTTGCCCCAGTTGCTTTCCGCGTTTCTGATTTTGACTTCCCGGGCATCGAGTCGCACGGCCGCCGTTCCGATCCGTGCCGGCAGGAACGGAATCGTCTCGAGCAGCTTTTGCCGCCATTTCGTCTGCAATCTGTCGTAGTCGGGGTCGGTAGCAATAGTGTCGTCTATCTTGATGCGGTGGGTTTTGGTTTCCGGAACGCCGCCCTCCGGAAAGCTCACGTCGATCCGCCAGATCAGCCGTGCGTTCGATGCGCCCTTGACGATCTCGGCGGACTCCGGGGTCGCCTCCACATGCTCTGGTTCGTGTTCGTGGCCACCCGCGATGAACAGAAAGCGCGGATGTTCTGCCTTGAGCGCTGCAATTTCCTTATCGGTCTCCAGGTGCAGGTGTGTGAGGCCGATGATCGCGTCTACGTTTTCGGCCTCGA
>JBHHWI010000063.1:0-17563 GCA_046756445.1 Woeseia sp.
CTAGGGGTCTGCGCGGCAGAAAGTATTCCTACTGCGCAGACCCCTGGCCCGGCGGGCGATGTTCAATCCAAATTCGCTTTTCATGCATCTAAGGGGGTGAAAGGCCGGAATCACGGTCCGGGTCCCGGCCGGGGTCCGGCGCGGCGAACTTCGGCCTTTCGGCGTAGTCAGATGGCTATCGGGTCTCACACTCGGAGAAAAGTGCGGGGCCGGATCACCGGAAACTGCATAAGTTATTGAACAGCAGGAAAAAGTAATCGATATGGGTCAGGTGCCGGGGGTATTGCGTTATAGTTATATAGTGTTATACTTCACTATAACACTAACAGACCCGGGGATCCCAATCCGGTTTCAGGTGCAAAGATGAATTCGAAGAGACTTGGGCTATTGGCCATCGTTACCCTGGGCGCCGCTTCGCTTTCAGGCTGCGGTGTCGGAGAAGCCAGGGCAACGGGTCAGGCCGAGGCGGCGGCGGCCCCGCTCCCGGTCGAGGTATCCCTGCCTCAGAAGACAGACATTTTCGCCATGTACCACAGCACCACGACGATCACGTCGGATGAGGAGGCACCGGTGCTGGCGCGTGTCTCCGGAGAGGTCATCGAGATTCTGGTCGAGGAGGGCGACCGGGTCGATGTAGGCCAGATTCTGGCCCGCCTGGACGGTGAGCGCCTGAGGCTTCAGATGCTCCAGGCCAGAGCCAATCTCGAGAAGACTCGGAAGGCGTACGAGCGTTACGTGCGGCTTCACGAGCGCGGCCTCGTCAGCGCCTCGACGTTCGAGGGCCTGAAGTTCGACCTGGATGCCCTGACGGCGACCTACGAGCTGAAGCGCCTGAACTACAACTACACCAGAATTCGTGCGCCGATCTCCGGCGTGGTTTCCTCCAGGGACATCAAGCTTGGGCAACATGTAATGGCCGGTTCACCGGCGTTCAAGATCACGAACACCTTGAAGCTGGTCGCGTATCTTCATATCCCTCAGACCGAGCTGTCGAAAATCTCGGCGGGCGATACGGCTCGTGTGCGTGTGGATGCAATGCCGGAAGTCGAATTCGATGCAACGATTGCCCGGGTCAGTCCGACGATTGACCCCCGCAACGGCACGTTTAAGGCAACGGCGACCATCGAGAACAAAGACGGCGATCTGGCGCCGGGCATGTTTGGCCGATTCAATATTGCGTACGAAAAGCATGCCGACGCGTTGGTGATTCCGGCACAAGCGTTGATCGAGGAAGATAATGAAACTGTTGTCTGGGTGGTGAACAATGGTTCTGCAAACCGCCGCGCCGTTGAGATAGGTATCGAGTCGAATGGCCTGGTCGAAGTAATTGGCGGTCTGGCGGCGAATGAGCAGGTCGTGGTCATCGGTCAGGGTGCTCTGCGCGACGGTGCCAGGGTATTGGCCAGCAACGCTTTGCAGGACGGCTTCGCCGGCTGAGCCAAACAAGAACAAATCCCCTGCCTGGCGGTGACAAGGGGAGGAATGGGAGACTGACATGAAGGCAGGGCGATTCTGGCCCGGTTTGATTCTCGGGTTCTTTGTGCTGGCTGCCTGCCAGTCGAAGGGGAACTCCGACGGCGACACGGACGAAGCGGCCGCGGACACCGAGAACGCCGAAGACGATACGCCGGCCATCCCCGTAGAAACCTCCAGCCCGACGCGCGGCGATATTTATGCGATGTACTCCGGCACGGCGCCGATCGAGGCGTTCGCCGAAGCCGACGTCGTCGCCAAGGTCGCAGGCGAGGTCCGCGAGATCCTGGTCGAGGAAGGTGATGACGTCAAGAGCGGACAGGTGCTGGCCCGTCTCGACGGCGACCGGCTGCGGTTCGAGCTGATGCAGGCCGAGGCCAACCTGCGAAAGGCGCAGCGTGATTATCAGCGCAACATCGACCTCAAGGAAAAGAGTCTGATCAGCGCTGGCGACTTCGAAAAAATCAAATACGAAATGCAGGCACTCGAGGCCACGTACAACCTCGCCAGACTGGAGCTCAGTTATACCGAAATCAGGGCACCCATCGATGGTGTCGTAGCCGAACGCTTTGTGAAGATCGGCAATACGATCGCCGTCAACGCAATCACGTTTCATGTCGCAAGCCTCGAGCCCCTGATTGCATACCTGCACGTGCCCGAACGTGAGTACCGGCGCATCGGCCCCGGCCAGACCGCGGTAATACGCATCGACGCGCTGCAGGGGCATGAGTTTCAGGCAGATGTGGCCCGCATCAGCCCGGTTGTGGATCCGGCCACGGGGACGTTCAAGATTACGGTCGAGGTTTCCGATCCTTCCCGCCATCTGAAACCCGGCATGTTTGGCCGCGTGAGTATCGTCTATGACATGCACGCGGAGGCTCTGCAGATACCGAGAAGCGCAATTATCGATGAGGCCGGTGAGACAGCGGTATTCATCGTCGAGGATGACAAGGCCGTCCGCCGTCCGATCACAACGGGCTACTCGAACAACGGCCGCATCGAGATTCTCGATGGCCTGACCGGTAACGAAAAAATTGTCGTTGTCGGACAGGCGGGGCTCAAGGATGGATCGAAAGTCTCGATTATCAATGCGGTAGACGCCGAAAAGAGCTCGGCCAGCACCAGTACCTCCGAATAGACACCGTCATGCGCCGTTTGATCGAGATAGCAACCGAGCGTCGCGTCACGATCGTGATGTTCACGGTTGCAATCGTGTTGTTCGGACTGGTGTCGCTGTCGCGGCTCAAGGTCAACCTGCTGCCGGATATCTCGTATCCGACTGTCACCGTTCGCACCGGGTTGACCGGTGCCGCGCCAATCGAGATCGAAAATCTGCTCACGAAGCCGATTGAAGAAGCCGTTGGCGTAATTCGAAACGTCAGGCTCGTGAGGTCGGTGTCGCGCACGGGTCAGTCCGATGTGACCCTCGAATTCAGCTGGGGCACCGATATGGACATCGCCGGCGTCGATGTTCGGGAGAAAATAGACATCCTCGATCTGCCGATCGAGGCAGAGCGCCCGTTGCTGTTGCGCTTCGACCCGTCTTCCGAGCCGATCATGCGCCTGGGATTGCTGCAAAAGAGCGAAGACAGCGAGGGTCTGGCTGCCGGCGAGGCCAGCCTGAAGGCACTCAGGCGGCTTGCGGAGGACCAGATCAAGAACGATCTCGAGGCCGAAGAAGGTACCGCGGCCGTCAAGGTCAGCGGCGGTCTCGAGGATGAAGTCCAGATTCAGGTCGACCAGCAGAAGATTTCCCAGCTCGGTATCAGCATTCAGCAAATCGCCCAGCGCATCAGGGCCGAAAATGTCAATCTCTCGGGCGGACGGCTCGAGGAAGGCAATCAGCGCTTCCTCGTCCGCACGATTAACGAGTTTCGAACCGTCCGCGAATTTGCATCCGCGATCGTCGCGAATGTCGCCGACAGGCCCATCTATCTCGGCGACGTTGCAACTGTCGAGCGGGGCTACAAGGAACGCGAGGCGATTACCCGGGTCAACGGGCGCGAGTCGGTGGAACTCGCTGTCTACAAGGAGGGCGACGCAAACACGGTCCAGGTGGCGAACCGGGTCGAGCGACGCCTCGAAAAGGTGCGCGAGTCGCTGCCCGAAGAGCTGGAGCTGATCAAGATATACGATCAGTCCAAGTTCATCGACTCCGCGATCAACGATGTGACTACCGCAGCGATTTTCGGTGGCATTCTCGCGATTATCGTCCTGTACGGCTTCCTTCGGGACCCTCGTGCGACCTCGATCATTGCACTCGCGATCCCGGTATCGGTCATCGGTACATTTCTGTTGATGTACACGAATGAGATTTCCCTCAATATCATGTCACTCGGCGGCGTGGCCCTTGCCGTGGGCATGCTGGTCGATAATGCCATCGTCGTGCTCGAGAATATCTTCCGAAAGAGGGAACAGGGCGAGGACACGCTGGAGGCCGCCAGGAGAGGGACCACGGAAGTTGCCGGTGCCGTCATCGCCGCGACGCTTACCACTATCGCGGTATTTTTCCCGATGGTCTTCATCAGGGGCATCGCCGGTCAGCTGTTCCGTGATCAGGCCCTGACCGTCACCTTCGCCCTGGTCTTCTCCCTCATCGTCGCACTGACGCTGATTCCGATGCTTGCGGCGCTCGGATCCGGCTACCGATACGACGACGTGAAGAAAGAGACCGCCGCTGGGTGGTTTACGAGATTTGTCGCACGAATCGTCAGGGGGATCGCCTGGCTGTTCGACAAGATCCGGTGGGTCTTCTGGTTCATCCTGTGGGCGCCGAGCTGGTTGTTCCAGCGCCTGTACAGGACCGCCGCCGCTGTCTATCCGGGCATGTTGCGCTGGTCTCTGGAGCATCGTGCCGCGGTCGTCGCGGGCGCCGCGGCAGTATTCGCCGCTACCATGTTGCTCATACCGAGGCTCGGCAGCGAGCTGATCCCGCAGCTTTCCCAGGGCGAATTCAATGTCGATCTTCGTCTTCCCCCGGGCGCGCCGCTGGCCGAGACCGATCGTGCGATCCAGGCGGCGCAGCGGGCTGCCCGCGATATCGAGACCATCAATCTGAGTTTTTCCGTTGCGGGAACCGGCAACAGGCTGGACGCAAACCCCGTCGATGCCGGAGAAAACACGGGCACGTTGAGCATTACGATGTCGGCGGGATCCGGACGGGCAGAGGAAAACAGGGCGATGGAGGTCATGCGTCGCGAGCTGTCGCGTCTGCCCGGCGTGCAATTCGACTTCAGCCGGCCGGCATTGATGAGTTTCGCCAGTCCACTGCAAGTAGAGGTGTCCGGCTACGACCTGGATGCGCTCGCGGCAGTCAACCGGGCAATAATAAATGCGATGTCCGCCTCTGCCCGGTTCACTGACATCAAGACCACGGTCGAACAGGGCAACCCGGAAATCCAGATCGTCTTCGACCAGGAGCGCGCCGCAAAGCTCGGGCTCGCGGTAAGAGACATTGCGGACCGCGTCGTCGCCAATGTGCGCGGCGAGCTCGCTACCCGCTACACCTGGCGCGACAAGAAGATCGATGTGCTGATTCGTAGCGTCGACACGCGTCAGGCCAGCGTCGAGGAGCTGCGTAAGCTCATCGTCAACCCGACTGCGGAGAGGCCGGTTACGCTGGAAGCCGTGGCTGATATTCGTGTCGCCCGCGGGCCATCGGAAGTCCGGCGCGTCGCGCAGGAACGCGTTGCGCTGATAACTGCGAACCTTGGCTTCGGCGACCTCGGGGCGGCGGCCGCCGAGGCACAATTGATCATTGACCGCACACCGATGCCGGCAGGCGTGACAGCGATGGTGTCCGGACAGAACGAGGAGATGCAGGCGTCGTTCCAGTCGATGCAGTTCGCGCTGGCGCTCGCCGTGTTCCTCGTCTATCTCGTCATGGCATCGCAGTTCGAATCGTTAATCCATCCATTCGTCATCCTGTTCACGATTCCGCTGGCTCTGGTCGGCGCCGTGCTCGCCCTCTTCCTGACCGGCACGACCGTGAACGTGGTCGCGCTGATCGGCGTGATCATGCTGGCCGGCATCGTGGTCAACAATGCAATCGTTCTGGTGGACCTCATCAACCAGCTGCGAATCAAAGGCACCGGGAAGACGGAGGCCATCATGGAAGCCGGCCGCGCAAGGCTGCGGCCGATCATGATGACGACCCTGACCACCGCCCTCGGACTGCTCCCGATGGCGATCGGTTTCGGCGAGGGTGCGGAAGTCAGGACGCCGATGGCGATCACCGTGATCGGCGGACTGCTCGTTTCAACTCTGCTCACACTTATCGTAATACCTGTCGTGTATTCGCTTCTGGATCGGAAGAGATGGCCTGCAACCGCGACCGTTGGTGGTGAGATGGTCAGCCCGGCGACATGAAGCACACCGAGACCGCACTGCGGCGCCCTGTTACGACAACTGTAATCTTCGTCGCACTCGCGCTGGTTGGCCTTATCGCGTCGCGACTGCTGCCGCTGGAGAAGTTTCCCGACATCGAATTCCCCGGAATCTTCATCCAGGTTCCGTATGAAGGGTCGACACCCGAAGAAATCGAGCGCCGCATAACGCGGCCGATCGAGGAGGCGCTGGCTACCTTGTCGGGGGTCGAGCGTATGTATTCCTCATCGAGGGAAAACCAGGCCGAGGTGTTTCTGCAATTCGGCTGGGACGAAAGCATGGGTGCAAAGGGAATCGAAGCGCGCGCAAAAGTTGACAGTGTTCGCCACGAACTCCCGGAGGATGTCAGGCGTATATTCATTTTTACCGGCTCGCTCGCCGACCAGCCCGTGCTCCAGCTACGAATCTCCAGTGACCGCGATCTCTCGAACACCTACGACATGCTCGATCGCCTGCTCAAGAAACCCATCGAGCGGCTCGAAGGCGTATCGCGCGTCGACCTTCATGGCGTCGATCCGCGCGAGATCCGCATCCTGATCGACTCGGACCGGCTGGCGGCGTACAGCGTGGATCTGGTGAACCTTCGCCAGCTCCTCGAGCGCAGCAATTTCGCGGTGAGCGCCGGACGTATAACGGAGGGTGGTCAGCGATTCAGCGTGCGGCCACGCGGCGAATTCCGCTCGGTGGAAGAGATTGCCGACCTCGTCATCGACGATACGGGACTGCGCATTCGCGACATCGCCGAGGTCACCCTGCGAAGCCCCAACAGGGACTACGGTCGCCACCTGGACCGCAACTACGCTATCGGCGTGGCGATCAGCAAGTCGACCGGCGCCAACATGGTCGACGTCACGGATCGCGTAATGGCGGAAGTGAAGAGAATCGGCCAGCTGCCGCAGATGCGGGGCATCAACATCTTCGACCTGGACAACCAGGGCGACAGCGTACGCGAATCTCTGGCCGACCTGCTCAATGCCGGCATGATCGGGGCCTTGCTTGCGCTTCTCGTGCTCTACATGTTTCTCCGGCAGGTAACGACCACGCTGATCGTGACGGCCGCAGTGCCGTTTTCGCTGACGATCACACTGGGCGCCCTTTATTTTGCCGGCCTCAGTCTGAACATGCTGACCATGATGGGGCTCATGCTCGCCGTCGGTATGCTGGTGGACAATGCCGTCGTCGTAACCGAGAGCATCTTCCGTTACCGCGCAATGCATCCGGACAAGCCCGTCGAGGCAACCATGTGGGGTGTCGAGGAGGTGGGCCTCGCGGTTATCGCCGGCACGGCGACCACGATCATAGTTTTTGTTCCGATTATGTTCGGCACCAAAACGGACATTTCCGTGTTCATGACGCACGTCGCCGTGACCATCATCGTCGCCCTGCTCGCATCACTGTTTATTGCACAGACGCTGGTGCCGATGCTGGCCGCCCGTGTTCCGCCGCCGCCGGAGCCCAAGAGCAAGGCCTGGATAGGCCGCCTGACCAGGCGCTATGTCTTGAGCCTCAAGTGGATTCTCGTTCATCCCTGGAAAACCTTCGGCGGCATTGTCCTGATCTGTGTCATCGGCGTGCTGCCGCTCGCGCTCAAGCTCGTGAAGTTCGACGCGTTTCCTCAGGAATCGGGACGGCGCCTGTTCATGCCTTACTACATCGAGGGACAGCACCCGCTGGAACGGGTTGAAGCTACGGTCGACACCATCGAGGAATACCTGTTCTCGCGCCAGGAAGAATTCAATATTCGCTCCATCTACAGCTATTACGACAAGGGCCGTGCCGAATCGACCATTCTGTTGACCGATGAAGACGACGGAACGCTGTCCACAAAAGAAATCATCAAGCGAATCGAGGCGGACATGCCGACAATCGCGATCGGCAAGCCGACCTTCGACTGGGACCGGGAAGGCGGCGGTGAAGGCTTCAGTTTGCAGGTATCGGGGGACTCGACAGCTCGCCTCAACGCGCTTGCCGTCGATCTCGAGCGAACGCTTGCCACGGTCGAGGGCCTGAAGGACCTTCGCTCGGACTCCGAGACAGGCGAACGCGAGGTGCGCGTCACCGTCGACCGGGCCCGTGCCGCAGCGGTCGGCCTGACCGTCGAGGAGGTCGCCGGTTCGATTGCGATCGCGATGCGCGGTCAGAATCTGCGCGAATTCCGTGGCGATATGGGAGAGGTGGAGGTCCGGCTGGCGTTCAGGGACGACGACAAGCAAAGCGTGGAGCAGCTGGCAAACCTGCCTCTGTATGCGGCGGACGGACGACGAATCACGCTGGGTGCCGTCGCCAGTTTTCACCTCGGCTATTCACCGGACACCATCCGGCGCGTCGATCGCCAGACCGCCGTGGTCATCTCGGGCAATCTCGACGAAGACTCGACTCTGGAGACGGTCCGGCCGCAAGTCGAAGGCCTCATGGAGCAGTTCGATCTGCCGCCCGGCTATAGCTGGAAATTCGGGCGCGGTTTCGAGCGGCAGGACGAGACGCAGCAGATGATGGCGATCAACATCATGCTCGGCGTCGCCTGTATCTTCCTGGTGATGGCCGCGTTGTTCGAGTCCCTCTTGTTCCCGTTCTCGATCATCCTCGGCTCGATCGCGTTTTCGATATTCGGCGTATTCCTGTTTTTCGCCGCGACCGGAACGACGTTCTCGTTCATGGCATCGATCGGAATCATGATCCTCATCGGCGTCGTCGTGAACAACGGCATCGTGCTCGTGGACCACGTCAACAACCTGCGCCAGGAGGGCGTGCCGCGAAATGAAGCGATTGTCGAGGCGGGCCGGGACAGGCTGCGTCCGATCCTGATGACAGTCGCGACGACGATTCTCGGACTGACGCCGCTGGCCATCGGCACCACACAGGTCGGCGGCGACGGACCACCCTACTTCCCGATGGCCCGCGCCATCATCGGCGGGCTTGCATTCTCGACCATCGTATCGCTTCTGGTCGTTCCCGCGCTTTATGCCTACTTCGACACCCTCTCCGCATGGGGAAGAAAAGTGATGCGGACGGCAAGGGGAGAAGAGATCCGGTCGGCAACCGCCGAATCCACGGTCTGACCGTTCATTGTCTACGGAAATGCAGGCGGCGATCGATACCAATCGGTTGCCTGCTCGAGAGCGTGCGCAATCTGCACAACTTTGCGATCTTCGAACAGGCGACCGACAAACATCAGGCCGACCGGCAGCCCTTTCTCCGTAAAGCCACAGGGAATCGCTGTGGAGGGCTGGCCGGTGAAGTCGGAAATACCGCAGTTCTTCCAGCCGTGTTTCCGATAGTCCTCCGGCCTCGCATCGATCGGCGCGGCGGCAATCGTTGCCGTCGGCGCAACGAGGACATCGCACTGCGACATCAGGTCTTCCGCCTCTTTCGTGAAGCGGCTGCGAAACTGTTGCGCTTTTGCGTAGCGGTCTTCGGTAACTTGCTCTGACTCGGCAAGCCGTCCCCGCAGTTCCTCGCTGAAGCCGTCCGGACTGTTTTCGAGATTACCGGCATGCACGGCGAAGGCCTCGGCAAAGGTAATGCGCGCCTCCCTGGATGCCTGCTCGACATTGGGAAGTTCAAGCTCGACAAGGATTGCACCCAGCCCGCGAAGCGTTTCGAGCGCAGCGTCGACGACCTCGATGACATCCGCGTAGCCGTCGAAGAAGAAATCCCGGACGACGCCGATTCTCGCGCCTTTCACGGTGGCCCCGGTGCAATCGAAGCTGTCGCGACCGGCGAGCACGCCCAGCACCAATGCAGCGTCTGCAACGCTCCGGGTCAGTGGACCGACGTGGTCCATGGTCGGCACCAGGGCTTGAACGCCGATGGTGCTGACCAGACCGTAAGTCGGCTTGTGACCGACGATGCCGCAGCAGTGAGCGGGCTGGCGAATAGAACATCCCGTCTCGGTGCCCAGCGCCGCGTACGCCAGGCCGGCCGAGACCGCGGCGGCGGAACCTCCGCTCGATCCGCCGGGGTCGTGATCCGTTGCCCAGGGATTTCGGACCGCGCCGAAGAACGGATTGATGCTGGTATTGCCGTAAGCGAGCTCGTGTAATCCCGTTTTGCCGATCATTACGGCTCCGGCATCGAGCAGGCTGGAGACGGCGTGGGCGTCATGGTCCGGAACCCGGTTCTTGAACAGTTTGGAGCCGCAGGTCGTGCGAATGCCTTTGGTGGCGATAAGGTCCTTTATTGCAATCGGGATACCGTGAAGCGGACCGCGGTCATGGCCCTCACCGAGCTCATCGTCAGCTCGTTTCGCCTGCTCGAGTGCAAGCTCGTCTGTGACCGTGATGAACGCGTTCAGCGTCTCGTCGTGCCGCCCGATCCGATCGAGCATCAGATTGGTTAGCTCAGTCGAGCTTACGCCACCTGATCTCAGCCTCCTGCCGACGCTTTCGATCGTTGCGTAGTGTAATTCCAAGCCATAACAGTAACATCGCCGCGAGTATCCACCAATCGGACGCGCCGCCACCGCCGTGATTGATCACGACCGGCGCATCGAAGCCTGGATCGTCCCTGTTGAAGTCTTCCAGCGGCAGGAAGCTGAGCTCCGACGTGTCGTCGGGGCCGAAGCTTGCCAGGAACGCGCCATCGTATGCGTCGAACAGTTCGATCAGGATATCGTAGTAACCCGTCGGGTAGCCGGACATGAGTTCCGTGACCATGACGTATTCGTCGTCGCTGGTCGCCCCATAGATCGTAAATGTGTCGGTTACCGCATATTCGTTCCACGGCCCGCCCTCAAGACTCAGGTACAGCACGGCGTAGACGTCAGCGGCGTCATAGTAGGTATCGGCATCGAAGAGCAGATCGATGCCCCAGTAAAAACCGTCGAAGTCGTCGTCATTGAAGAGAACGACGTCGGCCGTGTAAAACCAGAAGTCGTTGCCGGCGTTTTGCTGCTTGGACGGCGACGAACGCATCCCCTTTACCGACAGCGCCTGGTACTTGTCCTGCTGCTTCTCGAGCTTCGCGTATTGTTCCCTGATGCGCTCGGGATTGCGCAGGCTTCTCGAGACCCTGATCTCTTCGGCGTCATTTGCCGCCGCTTCAACGTTGTCCGCTGATAACGCCGTGCTCGCGGCGCTACAGAAAAGTATCGCCGAAACGATTCCGAAGTAGACCTTCTCACACAGCTTGCTTTTCGCTTCTACGGCAGTCATCTCGTTCACCTTCAGTCCACAAGAAAATCCTTTGCCGCTATTAGAGCGTGCCACCACTGAATCTCGACTGAACCCCGGCGCGGGATTCATTCAGCGTTCGTTCAGGTATCGAGATTTCCGGCGACCGGTTTAACTCACGCCGGAGCCAGTTGGTTTATGAAACTTGCGATGGCCTTGAGCTGATTTCGACTGACAAAGCCATTCATACTGTTCCGTGTGCCAACACGCGGGACGGTTTACTTTTTCACCTGATTCCGTTTCATGTCGCAGAAGCTGCCCGTGTGTATTAACCGCCTCTGTCAGCGCGGCCATGGCACGCCGTCGACTGCGCAGGTAAGCCGTCTCAGGCGAATAACTCCCTCACGTCATCTGCTGTCGCAATTCGCCGGCCGGCAACAGGCGCGTGCTCTGCAGCCAGACGCACGAGCGCGGCGTTGTCGGGCGCTTCGGAGCCGTCGGGCATGAGCAGGTTGTTTTCGAACCCGACCCTGGCGTGCCCGCCGGCGGCCGCGGCGACGATGGTCGCCTCGTCTTCCCGGGGGCCGAAGCAGCAGACAGCCCACGGAATGCGTTCGTCGCCCAGCGCCCGGCAGTACTCGTCGATGTCTGCCGGATCGCCGTATTCGCTGCTGCCGTATCGGCCGATCACGAACAGAACGAACGGCAGCTCGTCGTCGAGCATTTCGCGCCGGCGGAGGTCCTCGAACCATTTGACCTCGTCGGCCGAGTAAAGGATGTATTGCGGCATTACGTCATTGGCTCGCAGCCATTTGAAGAACTGGCCGGCATCGTGGAGGTCGTCGGGGTCGGGTACGAGTTCGCGGACCGCGATCGATACGGCCTCGGGCTTCAGCTCCTTGACGATGGCCATCTGTTCGGCGGCCGAATAGACTCCACAGGCCTCCGTCGTGACCTGTATGACCAGCCGATCACCGACCTGCTCGCGCACGGCACCGATGGCCGCCCGGTAACGATCCGGGTCCAGCGTATGTTCTCCCGCCTCGTCCCGCACATGCAGGTGAAGCAACGATGCGCCTGCCTTGAGGACGCTTCGCGCGCTGTCGGCGAGCTCTTGCGGAGTCAGCGGTATGCCAGGGTGATCGGCTTTGCCCCGGCGCGCGCCGTTTGGCGCCGACATGACGATGAACGGGCTGTCGGCCGTCATGAATCGAAGACCGTATCGAAAATCGCCCCGAGCTTGTCCGCCAGCTCATCCAGGTGTGTGCTTTCCACAATGAACGGCGGAGCGAGCAATATGTGCGCGCCGCGCTCGCCGTCGACTGATCCCGCACCCGGATAGCAGATCAGTCGCGCATCCATCGCCGCCGCCTTGAGCCTGGGCGCCAGTCTGTCCTCGGCCGGAAACGGCTCCCCGGTTTCCCGGTCGGCGACGATCTCGATGCCGGCGAACAAACCCCGCCCGCGGATGTCACCTACATTCGGATGATCCCCGATCGAACCTTGCAACACCCCGAACAGCTCGCGCCCCTTTGCCGAGACGCTCGTCAACAGGGCCTGTTCGTCGAGGCATTGCTGCACCGCGAGCCCGGCTGCACAGGCGGTCGCGTGCCCTATATAAGTATGTCCATGCGCAAATCCGCCCGACGCTGTCAATGCCTCGACGACGTGCTTTCTGACAAGCGTCGCGGCGATCGGCTGATATCCGCCGCCGAGGCCCTTGGCCATGGTTACGATATCCGGCAGCACATCGTCCTGCGCGTGCGCGAAGAAGGTACCCGTGCGCCCGGAGCCGCACATCACTTCGTCGGTGATCAGGAGTATTTCTTCTTCATCGCAGATTCGGCGTATCTCGCGAAAATAGCCTTCCGCCGGCGGGACCGCGCCGAGCGTCGCACCGACAACCGGCTCGGCGATGAATGCCGCGACCTTATCGGCACCGGTTTCGTCGATCGCCCTCTGAAGTTCGGTAGCGGCTCGTCGCCCGTACTCGACGTCTGTCTCCCCTGGATTCCGATGCCGATAGGCATAGCAGGGGGCGATACGCGGCCAGTCGTGCAGGACGCTTTCGTAATTGACTCGGCGCGACAGGTTACCCGTAACCGAGAGCGCGCCTAAGGTATTGCCGTGATAGCTGAATTGCCGGCTGATGACGACTGTTTTTTCCGGACGCCCGACCGCCCGCCAGTATTGCCACGCGAGTTTCAGCGCCGTCTCGTTGGCCTCCGAGCCGCCGGAAGTGAAGTAGATGCGCGCGCCCTGTTCGGGAAACCGTGACGCTATTTTGTCGGCCAATGCCTCCTGGGGCTCGTTGGTGAAAAAAGCCGTGTGCGCAAATGCGAGCTTGTCGACCTGATTCCTGACCGCGGCGGTGACTGTCTCGTGACCGTGGCCGAGCGCGGAGACCGCAGCACCGCCACTCATATCGAGGTACTTCTCGCCCGAACTGCTGTACAGGTACATGCCCTCTCCGCGAGCCGCAACAGGATAGTCGTGTCCCGGATCACGATAAAACACTGACGACACGCTATGCCTCTCCTGCGGTTTGCCGGCCCTCTTGCGGCGCCTGTACTATAAACAAAAATCTCCCCGGGGAACCCTCAATGCTCAGAAAGATCACGACGCTCATGCCATTCGCCATGCCGATCTGTGTCCATGCCGACCCGTCGGCCGGTGTCCTGGACTTCATAGATTCCCGTTACGAGCAAACGGCGGGGCTCGCGCGCGATCTGTGGGAGTTCGCGGAAGTCGGCTACCGGGAAGTGAGAAGCAGCGCGCTGATCAGGGAGCAGCTGGCAGCCGAGGGATTCGAAATCGAATCCGGCGTGGCCGGCATCCCGACGGCGTTCGTTGCGACTTTCGGATCGGGGGCACCGGTCATCGCCATCCTCGCCGAATACGACGCCCTGCCCGGCATCAACCAGGACGACGTGCCGGTCCGCAGCCCGATCGAAGGGAAGGCCGCCGGACAGGCCTGCGGGCACAACCTCTTCGGCGCCGGCTCGGTCGGCGCGGCGATCGCCGTCAGGCACTGGCTGGAGGAGACGGGCAAGCCGGGCGTCATTCGCCTTTATGGGACGCCGGCAGAGGAAGGCGGCAGCGGCAAGGTTTATTTGGTCAGGGACGGCGCGTTCGACGACGTCGACGTTGCGCTGCACTGGCATGCAGCCGGTCAAAACTGGGCCGGCGCCCGCACGACGCTCGCGAACCGCTCTGCGAAGTTCCGGTTCCGCGGTGTTTCGGCCCATGCGGCAGGCGCGCCGCACAAAGCGCGGTCGGCCCTCGATGGTGTCGAGGCATTCAACTACATGGTCAACCTGATGCGCGAACACGTTCCGCAGGAGACCCGCATTCACTACGTCATCACGAGTGGCGGCAGTGCACCGAACGTCGTGCCGGACTTTGCCGAGGTCTTTTACTACCTGCGACACCCGGAATCGGAGACCGTAAAGAAACTGTGGGCCCGCCTCGAGCAGGCCGCGCTGGCTGCAGCGCAGGGAACCGGCGTCGAGGTCGACTGGGAAATCATCCACGGCAATCACCCGGTCCTCGTCAACGAGGCGCTCCAGAAGATGATGGATGAAAAGCTCCGGCAAGTCGGCGGCATCGTGTATGACGAACGCGAACAGGCATTCGCCGATCAACTGTATTCGACCCTTGTCGATCCCTCCTACGAGTTGGGCTCGGAGTCGGAAATACAGCCTTACGAAGTCAGGCTGGGCTACGGCTCGACCGACGTCGGCGACGTGTCGATAACGGTGCCGACCGGCGGGCTGAGAATCGCAACCTGGGTGCCCGGCACATCGGCGCACAGCTGGCAGGCGGTGGCAGCCAGCGGAATGAGTATCGGCTTCAAGGGAGCACAGGTCGCGGCGAAAGCCCTCGCGCTTTCAGCTATCGAGCTGTTCGAGAATGCACAACTCCGCATTGCAGCGAAAGCCGAGTTCGACGAAAGACGTGGAGAGGACTTCGTCTACCAACCGCTGCTGGGAGATCGCGACCCACCGCTCGACTACAGGAACCAGGGCCTGTCTCAATAGGAAACTTTCGGATCCAGAAAATTCAGGAAAGTCTCCACGAACCTGGACTCCACGGCAACGCCGTCATTCATCGCGGGGATATATGAACCTGTCTTTATATGCTTGTTGATGTCTTCCTCGCACGGTCCGAGAACCATGTCACCCTTGATGAGTTTGTGGTCCTGATAGCTGCCATCGGGACCGATCGTCGCCCGCGTATTGACGTGATAGCGGCGGTGATGGCCCCGGCATGCGTGTGATGACCACATGCCCCAGTCGTATCGCTGCACACCGATGTAGTCAGGGCCGTACTTGTCGGCATCGTGCCCATGGTTGGGATATATGTAGATATTCTCTACCCCGTCCCTGCGCACGAAATGCACGGTGAATTGCATGATGACCGTCTTTGTTTCCCCGTTTACCGTCGCCGACACAAACGCGACGTCCTCGATGACGTCGTAGACCGCATTCTTGTATGACATCTTGTAGCGGTCAGGGCCGTAACAGACCACGCGATTCAGCTCCGCCGCATCAGTCACGACAGCGTCGCACCTCATTTTGACGTCCGCGTCCTTTCTGGCACCCGGGAACTTGATGAGGCTCGCAAGCGGGGTGTCGGTGTCTGCAAATCGCGCATGCGTGAACTGCGACGGCTCATCGCCGAACGCCGATACACAGAAAACGGAAAAGATGGTGCACAATGCGCTGATTCTGATCATTGTTATCGCATCGCTCACAGGGCGAATGAGGGGTCGCCACTTTACATGAAAGTGGTCATTGATTTCGACAGCAATCAGGGTGCGGAGTTCTCCTGGGCGATCAGGAATCGTAGCTCGCGCAGCGTGATCTTGATCCGGGCGGCATGGTCACCGCCCATGCGCAGCAGCAGTTTTTGCCCGCTCGACAGTTTTTCGAGGTCCATATCGGCGAATTCATAGAGGACATGGGGCCTGACCACGCTGACCGGCTCCGGGACTTCCGGTGTCGTCAGCAGATGATCGATGACTGCGACAAGACGATCATTGAAATACGCATCAGGATAGCCGAGATCGACGTACGCCTTCTGGAATAGCGGATAAAAGCGGCCATACACTTCGGTAAGCTCGTCCAGATCGGCGCTGGTCACCAGATCGACCAGCAGATCGTAACGTCGATAACTGTCGGGGCTTATCGTGTACTCATTGTTGCCGGCAGCTTCGGCATCGAACGGCGCGGCCAGCGCGGCGACCGGCCTGATCCGTTCGGCCACATGGTCTCTGGGCAGGTTATCGACCGTCGCAACGATGCGCGTAATCAGGTCGGTCTCGGCAAGCATCTCCGCCACCGCCCTCGAGCCGAGCACGTCCGACAGCGCCAGCTTGAGGTACTCGTCACTCTGGTCCAGGAGCGGCAGCGGCACCAGCTCGCCGCCTGGCCCTTCCGGCGATGCAATTCGGGGAAACGGGTGCAGGGGCCCCTTCGGCTGCTGCACCGCCGGCTCGACGACGGCCGGCTGGACCGGCTCTGGCGGAGGCCTGCGCTTGTTCAATTCCAGCCAGTACCAGGTCAGCGCGGCAGCCACCGCGATCGCGAGCAGGATGGGAATATAAAACTGGGTAGATTCTCTGCGCACTGAAATTCTCCGGTGATTCAGTTTACCTCACCTCGTGCGGTCCGGCTCCAGGTGACCCGGGCGGGACAGGCGAGCCCGCCTCCCGGATTGCCGGAGCCGCGATCCCCGGCCGGCCGGCAACAAAACCTGTATTCGCTGCGCTGCGGCGCCACTTTCCCGATTATTCTTGATTATTCTCGCTTATTCACCTTCCTATGCCTGCATGAATACTCAAGAATGTCGCTATCTCACAGCTTTGGGAGACCCCGGTGAATTTTGGTGAGAAGCTTAAGGCGCTCAGAAACGAAAGGGAAATGACCCAGCCCGAGCTGGCCGAGGCCATCGGCATCGAGCAGTCCTACCTGTCCAAGCTCGAGAATGACAAATCCCTGCCCTCCAACGACATGCTGCTGCGGATTCTCGAGGTCTTCGGGCAGACCGTCGGCGACCTCGTCGACGACCTCGACCAGGGCAGCAAGAATCAACTGCGGCAACTGCCCGAAGTCGCGGAGCACTACCACCATCAAAGGCAGATGATCATCGGCAACCGGCAACGCTGGTTACTGGGATCGGCCGTACTGGCCGCACTCGGGGCAGCGCTCATCTATGCGGGCTATGTACACCTGCTGTTTTCCGACGTCATGTACCAGTACATGTCGCACGGCGTGATCCTCGAGGGAGAGTCAAAGGAAATATTCCGACATCCCCGCCAGTTCATCTCCGAGCTAGCCAGTCAGGAGGAAAGGGTCAGGCTCATCGACGCTGTCAAGGCAAGAACCGACGAAGAATATCGCCTGACGAGAGAATTCCGTGGCTACATCTATAACCTCGAGGTCGAAGGCGGCTCCCGGACCTATTACCTCCAGGACGAGAGGAGAATCGATCCCTGGCAGAGCAAGCTTATCGTTTTCGTGGGCGTACTGATGGCGATGT
Organism: Woeseia sp.; assembly: GCA_046756445.1. Taxonomy (GTDB): domain Bacteria; phylum Pseudomonadota; class Gammaproteobacteria; order Steroidobacterales; family Woeseiaceae; genus JACZWL01. The sequence goes on from JBHHWI010000063.1 coordinate 17,514, forward strand.
TCGGCCTGATCGGCCTGTTCCTGGAGAAGAAACTTTCCCGCCCGATTTAA
>JBHHWI010000064.1:0-17468 GCA_046756445.1 Woeseia sp.
CAAGTGCGCCAGGCTGCTTTGCGAGCTCGACCGGTGGGGCCGGCGCATGAACCTGACGGCGATTCGGGGACGGGATGCAATGGTCAGCGGCCATGTGCTCGACAGCCTCGCGGTCAGACCGCATATCGGCGGCAAAACATTGACAGACGTCGGCACCGGGGCCGGCTTTCCGGGTTTGCCGCTGGCGATCGCGGAGCCGGATATCGACGTCGAACTCATTGACAGCAACGGCAAGAAAATCAGCTTCGTCCGGCACGTTATCGGTGAGCTCGGGATTTCCAATGCCAGGGCGATCAAGGTGCGCGTCGAGGACTATGCACCCGACAGGCGCTTTGATACTGTGATCGCGAGAGCCTTTGCATCGTTACCACGCCTTATAGATCTGGCCGGTCATCTGGTGGCGGAACAAGGCGTCATGCTGGCGCAGAAGGGCCGGTACCCGGCCGACGAACTGAATGAAATACCGGAAGGATGGGAATACAGCGTGAGCGAATTGACCGTCCCGGGACTGCATGTGAGGCGCCTCGTCAAGCTTCATCGCAGGGAAACCGACGGATGACGCGCGTCATTGCCATAGCCAACCAGAAAGGCGGCGTCGGCAAGACCACCACCTGCGTGAATCTCGCAGCGTCGCTGGCGGCAACGCATCGGCGAGTTCTGCTGGTCGACATGGATCCGCAAGGCAATGCGACCATGGGCTGTGGCATCGACAAGATGAGCCTCGAGCGCTCGGCCTGCGATGTGCTTCTGGGTGAGGAATCGGCGGCGGACGCGATCGTGTCCGCGCCGGAGGGCGACTTCGCCGTACTGCCGGGCAACGAGGATCTGACGCTCGCCGAAGTAACGCTGCTCCAGGAAATCGGCAGGGAGATGCGATTGCGCCAGGCGCTGGCGCCGGTGCGCGGCCTGTACGACTTTATTCTGATCGACTGTCCGCCGTCGATAAACATGTTGACGATCAATGCGCTGACCGCCGCCGGCGGCGTATTGATACCGATGCAGTGCGAGTATTACGCGCTCGAGGGCTTGAGCGCCCTGCTGAACACCATCGAGCAGGTAAGAAAGACGGTCAATCCGAATCTCGAGGTGTTCGGCCTGCTTCGCACCATGGTCGATCCGCGCATCAACTTGTCGAACGAGGTGTCGGCGCAGCTGATCGCCCATTTCGATGACAAGGTATTCAGGACGGTCATTCCCAGAAACGTACGTCTTGCGGAGGCGCCGAGTTTCGGCCGCCCGGCGATGTACCACGACAGGTCATCACGGGGAGCGATCGCCTATCTCGCTCTGGCCGGAGAGGTGCTCAGACGCGAGGACGAGCGCCTGGCCGTCGGGCAGTAGCAGCGTCAATTGGCTAAACTAGCGGGGGACGGACTGCCGCCATGGGGATCTCGATTGGCGTATTGTCGAAGAACACGGCTTCCGTCCCCGGAGACACTCGAATGACAGCCAGGAAAAAACGGCTAGGCCGCGGACTAGAGGCGCTTCTGAGCAGGCCTGTCGCCGAAACCGTGTCCATCACCGGGACTGATAATCTTCGCAATATCTCGCTGGAGCTTCTGCAGCGCGGCCAGTATCAGCCGCGGGTCGACATGCGCCAGGATACGCTCGAGGACCTTGCAAACTCGATCAAATCGCAGGGCGTCGTACAGCCTATCGTCGCCCGGCCGCTGCAACGAGAGGATGACGATGTGCAGCGGTATGAAATAGTCGCCGGCGAACGCCGCTGGCGCGCCGCTCAGATGGCGGGACTGTCCGATATTCCGACCGTGGTGCGTGCCGTTCCGGACAATGCCGCGATCGCGGTGTCGTTGATCGAGAACATTCAGCGCGAAAACCTGAATCCACTGGAGGAGGCCCGGGCCCTCGATCGCCTGATAAAAGAGTTCGAGCTGACGCACCAGGAAGCGGCCGATGCGGTTGGCCGGTCCCGTGTTGCCGTGAGCAATCTGTTGCGGTTGCTGGATCTGTCAGAACGCGTCAAGCCGATGCTCGAATCCCGGCAGATCGAGATGGGCCACGCCCGGGCGCTACTGGCCATCAGTAGCGCGGCGCGCCAGTTGGAGGCGGCCCGGGAAATCGTCGGGAAGCAACTGTCGGTGCGCGCGGCCGAACAGCTCGTCAGGCGCCTGCTGTCGGATCAGGCAGCCGGGAAATCGAAGAAAACGGCGAGCGCGCCCAGCGCGGACATACGACGGCTGGAGGTTGAAGTCTCGGACAAGCTGGGCGCCAAGGTGCGAATCGATCATTCGCAGCGCGGATCAGGCAAAGTCGTGATCAGCTACAACAGCCTCGACGAACTCGACGGGATTCTCAAGCACATCAAATAGCGATCCGGTGTGGGGCCGGGCCGCAAGCTTGATCCGAGCCCGGATCTCGCTCCCGGGGCCCACTGATTGTCATTGGATTGACGCCCAAAGAAGCCGGGCCGACTCCCCGCCGATCGACGGCGGGTGTTGAAAGAGCGCCGGAAAACCCCATGAAAGCCTCACGAAACCTAGTGATTCAGGTGCCCAGCTTGATTGCCTTGCACCATCAGCGACACTATAATGCGCGGGCTAAACACAGGCCCGCCTGGAAAGATCGTTTTCATAACGCCACCAACCGCCGGTTAGCCGATGGACGTGGCGTTTTTAGTGTCGGAGGCAGGGTGAGTCTCATCTCCAAAGTCCTGCTGGCGCAGCTGGGCCTGAGCGCGGTTCTTGCCATGTTGTTTTGGGGCATCGGAGGATTCGTGCCGGCCTACTCGGCGTTGCTCGGTGGGCTGACCTGCGTAATCCCGAACGCCTTTCTGGCGCTGCGACTCGTAGCGCCACGCCGCGATCCCGGCCCGCAGGGCCTGGTGCGGGCAGCATACATTGGGGAACTCGGAAAGCTGGCCTTGACCGTGCTGATGTTCGGCATCGTGTTTGCGCTGGTGCGGCCCATCGCAGCGTGGCCGTTGTTCACGGGCTTCATCGCCGCGCAGCTCATGACGTTTGCCGGCGTTCTGATGCGGGACAAAGAAGTACAGGTGGAAGAGAGAACAAAGAATGGCGACTGAAGGCGGACACCTGACCACCGGTGAGTACATCACGCACCATCTGCAGAACTTACAGGTTTGCAGGGCGGACGGTGAGTGGATCTGGAACCACTGCGCCGGCAATCCGATGACCGTCAACGTCGATTCCATGTTTTATTCCCTGGTGCTCGGGATGTTGTTTATCTCGCTTTTCGGCAGGGCGGCCAGCAAAGCAACCAGCGGTACGCCCGGCAAATTCCAGACCATCGTCGAAGTCATCGTGGGTTTCGTTGACGGCGCCGTCAAAGATACGTTTCACGGAAAAAGCAATCTGATCGCTCCACTCGCGCTAACCATCTTCATCTGGATTTTCCTGATGAACTTCATGGATCTCATCCCCGTCGACTGGCTTCCGGAGCTGGGCAAAAAGGTGGGTGTGCAGTATATGAAGGTTGTGCCGACGACCGATGTCAACGTTACTTTTGGCATGTCGATAGCCGTCTTCTTTTTGATCATCTTCTATACGCTCAAATTCAAGGGGTTCGGCGGCTTGATCGGGGAGCTGACGTTGCATCCGATCGCGCCGCCTACCAGGGGGCTCGGGCTGATCGCCGCGCCGTTCATTATGGCCTTCAATTTCGTTCTCGAATCGGTCGCACTGCTGGCAAAGCCCGTGTCTTTGTCATTGCGACTGTTCGGCAACATGTTTGCCGGCGAGCTCATCTTTATTCTGATCGCGATCCTCGGCTTGTGGCAGCTGGCTTTCTTGCATTTTGCGTGGGCTATTTTCCACGTGCTGATCGTAACGCTGCAAGCCTTTATTTTCATGATGCTGACCATAGTCTATTTGAGCTTGGCAGCAGAAGCGCATTGATTGTTAGGTAGATGACTTGATCTCATTGAGGAGACACTGATGGAAACTGTAATTGGGTACACCGCGCTTGCAGTCGCAATTCTGATCGGCCTGGGCGCTCTGGGCGTCGGCGTCGGCATGGGGCTATTGGGCGGGCGCTTCCTGGAAGGCGCGGCAAGACAGCCCGAACTGGCGCCGATGTTGCAGATAAAGATGTTCATCGTTGTGGCGTTGCTGGATGCTGTGGCGATGATCGGCGTCGGAATCGCGCTGTTTTTCGCTTTCGCGAATCCGTTTATTGATCAGCTGCGAGACGCCACTGCGCCTGTAACGGGCTAAGGCCCTGGACCGGCAAATAAGAGGAATCTCCGGTGGATATTAATTTGACGCTTTTGGGCCAGTCGGCCGCAATGATCATTTTTGTTGCGTTTTGTATGTGGAAGATCTGGCCACCGATAATGAGAGCGATCGAGGAACGTCAGACAGAGATCGCCGACGGACTCGCCGCTGGCGAACGCGGGCGGCAGAGCCTTGAAAAAGCGACCGCCAAAGCCGAGGAAATCGTCGATGCCGCGCGCAAGCAGGCAAGCGGTATTCTCGACCAGGCGCACGCGCGCGCGAACGAGATAGTCGCGGAAGGCAAGACCGATGGCGCAAGGGAGCGCGAGCGGCAACTTGCTGCGGCGCGCGCCGAGGTCGACCAGGAAACCAATCGCGCACGCGAGGAACTGCGAGGCCAGGTGTCGGCGATAGCCGTGGCCAGCGCCGAGAAGATCCTGCAGCGGGAGATCGACAAGAAGGCCCACGAAGACATCCTGAGCAAGCTGGCCGCGGAACTATGAGCGTGGATGCACGATGGCTGACAACCACACAATAGCAAGACCCTACGCGCAGGCCGTTTTCGAGCTCGCGAGAGAGGAAAAGGCCCTCGCAGAGTTGTCGGATGCGCTGGCCGTCGCCAGGGATTTGCTGAGCGACGGCCAGGCCGCAAAGTTTCTCGCCAATCCGAGCCTGACGGATGATGAGAGGCTTTCCTTCCTGACGGAGCTGTTCAAATCGGCAGGCGGCCAATCGTCGGTCTTCGCCGGTGAAAGCGAGCGCGGCACGAACTTCCTGAAGCTGCTGCTCGAATACGACCGGGTCTCGGTGCTGCCGGAAATCGCGGAGCATTTCGAGGCATTGAAGGCCAGGGTCGAAAACACGGTGGATGTCACGGTGACATCGGCCGCGCCGCTGAACGCAGCGCAACGGAAAGCGGTCGCAAGCGCCCTGAAAGACCGTCTCGGCCGGGAGGTCAATCTGCGGACAGAGATTGACGAAAACCTGCTCGGCGGCGCAGTCATTCGCGCCGGCGACGTGGTTATTGATGGATCACTGCGTTCGAGACTGGAAGGTCTGTCGAACGCGCTGATCGCTTGAAGAGGAAAACATGATGGCACTCAAGGCTTCTGAAATCAGCCAACTGATCAAAGAGCGAATCGAAAATTTCGAAGCAGCGGCCGAAGCTCGCGATGTAGGTACGATCATCGGTGTCACCGACGGCATCGTTCGTATCCACGGGCTGGCGGACGCGCGTTACGGGGAGATGCTCGAGTTTCCGAAAAATACTTTCGGGCTGGCACTGAATCTCGAGCAGGACTCGGTCGGTGCGGTGGTGCTCGGTGATTACAAGCACATATCCGAAGGCGACACGGTCAAGACGACGGGACGCATTCTCGAAGTTCCGGTGGGCGAAGCACTGCTGGGTCGCGTCGTCGACTCGCTCGGCATGCCGATCGACGGCAAAGGGCCTGTCGAGACCGACGAGTTTTCTCCCATCGAGAAAGTCGCGCCCGGCGTTATCGCAAGGCAATCGGTCAGCGAGCCGGTACAGACCGGGCTGAAGTCGATTGATTCGATGGTGCCGATCGGTCGGGGCCAGCGGGAGCTGATCATAGGCGATCGGCAGACCGGCAAGACGGCGCTCGCCATCGACACGATCATCAACCAGCACGGCACCGGAATCAAGTGTATCTACGTGGCAATCGGCCAGAAAGCATCGTCTATTGCCGGTGTCGTCAGAAAACTCGAGGAAGAAGGCGCTATGGAGCACACGATCGTCATCGCCGCCCCAGCATCCGACTCCCCCGCGATGCAATACATCGCCCCTTACTCCGGCACGTCGATGGGTGAGTATTTTCTCGACAATGGCCAGGATGCGCTGATCATCTTCGACGATCTGACCAAACAGGCCTGGGCGTATCGCCAGGTGTCGCTGCTGCTGCGCCGCCCGCCGGGTCGCGAAGCCTATCCAGGCGATGTCTTCTATCTTCACTCCCGTCTTCTGGAGCGTGCGGCGCGGGTCAACGCGGAGCACGTCGAACAGGTAACGGATGGCAGGATCAAGGGCAGAACCGGTTCGCTTACGGCCCTGCCTATTATTGAAACGCAAGCCGGCGACGTGTCGGCATTCGTGCCGACCAACGTGATCTCGATTACGGACGGCCAGATTTTCCTCGAGACGGACCTCTTCAACGCCGGTTTCCGCCCCGCGATCAACGCCGGTCTGTCCGTGTCCCGTGTAGGCGGCGCGGCACAGACCAAGATAATCAAGAAACTCGGCGGCGGCGTTCGCCTGGCCCTGGCGCAGTATCGTGAACTCGCGGCATTCGCGCAGTTTGCTTCCGACCTCGACGAGGCGACACGCAAGCAGCTCGAGCGCGGCGAGCGCGTCATGGAGCTCATGAAGCAGAAGCAGTATTCGCCGCTGTCCGTGGCGGAGATGGCGCTGTCCCTCTATGCGGTCAACGAGGGCTATCTTGACAGTGTCGAAGTTTCGAAAATCGGCGACTTTGAAGCCGCCCTGCATGATTATGCGCGGGCGAATCACGGGGATCTGCTCGACAAGATAAACGACACGGGTGACTACTCCGACGAGATCGAGGGCGAGCTCAGAAGCGTGATGGACGGTTTTGCCGAGAAGGGCGCGTACTGATAGCGGTATCGCACGACGACCTTTCCTGAAGACGTAATCGGAAGGAATCAAGGAAGCTGAAATTTTATGCCGGGCGAAAAAGAAATCCGAACCAAGATCCGAAGCGTGAAAAACATGCAGAAGATCACCAAGGCCATGGAAATGGTGGCTGCGAGCAAGATCCGCAAGGCGCAGAATCAGATGGAAGCGTCCCGCCCGTATGCCGAGCGCATTCGGCGCGTGATTGGACACCTCGCGCACGCCAATCCCGACTACAAGCACCCGTTTCTCGTCGAACGCGACGTGAGCCGGGCCGGGTATATCGTCATTTCCACGGATCGCGGACTCTGCGGCGGGCTCAACGTAAACCTGTTCAAGACCGTCATAGGCGAGCTCGCGAAGTGGCAGGGCGAAAGCGTCGAAGTCGATCTCGCGCTGGTCGGCGCCAAAGCCGTACAGTTCTTCAAGCGGCTCGGCGGCAACGTGGTCGGCACGGCAACGCACCTCGGCGATCGTCCGAGCGTCAACGACCTGATCGGATCGATCAAGATAATGCTCGACTCATACAGCGAGGGGAAAATCGATCGGGTCTTTCTGGTGCACAACGAGTTCATCAGCACAATGAGCCAGAAACCCGAGGTCAAAACGATTCTGCCGGTCAGCGAGATCGATCTCGGCGAGGAGACCCTGCAGGAATACTGGGACTACATCTACGAACCGGATGCGGTCGATCTGCTGGACGATGTCCTGATGCGATATATCGAATCGCAGGTGTACAGAGGCGCAGTCGAGAACTTCGCCTGCGAGATGGCGGCGAAGATGATCGCCATGAGATCGGCGACCGATAACGCCGGAGAGATCATTGACAAGCTGCAGCTTGACTATAACAAAGCGCGGCAGGCTGCAATCACACAGGAACTTTCAGAAATTGTCGGCGGCGCGGCCGCCGTTTAGAGGACCCAAGACATGAGCACAGGAACAACCGTGCAGATCATCGGCGCCGTCGTGGACGTCGAGTTCCCGTCGGATGCCATCCCCAAAGTCTATGATGCGCTTCTCCTCGAAGAGACCGGCTTGACACTGGAGGTGCAGCAGCAGCTGGGCGACGGTGTGGTACGCGCGATCGCCATGGGCTCGAGCGAGGGCCTGAAGCGGGGCATGTCCGTGACCAACACCGGCGAGCCGATCACCGTGCCGGTCGGTGAGAAGACGCTGGGCCGGATCATGGACGTACTCGGCAAGCCGATCGACCATGCAGGCGAGATCGGCGCCGATACGCACCTTCCGATTCACCGCAAGGCGCCGACCTACGAGGAGCAGGCGGCGGCAACCGAGCTTCTCGAAACCGGAATCAAGGTTATCGACCTGATCATGCCGATCGCCAAGGGTGGCAAGATCGGCCTGTTCGGCGGTGCGGGCGTCGGAAAGACAGTCTGTTTGATGGAGCTGATTCGCAACATCGCGCACGAGCATTCCGGTTACTCGGTATTCGCCGGCGTGGGCGAACGTACCCGTGAAGGTAATGACTTCTATCACGAGATGAAGGAGTCGGGCGTGCTCGACCAGGTCTCGCTCGTGTACGGCCAGATGAACGAGCCTCCGGGAAACCGCCTCCGGGTCGGCCTGACGGGGCTCACGATCGCCGAGTCTTTCCGTGACGAGGGCCGCGACGTGCTGATGTTTATCGACAACATCTACCGGTATACGCTCGCCGGCGTCGAGGTGTCCGCACTACTCGGCCGCATGCCATCGGCGGTCGGCTATCAGCCGACCCTTGCCGAGGAGATGGGCGTGCTGCAGGAACGCATCACCTCGACCAGGACCGGATCGATCACCTCGTTCCAGGCGATCTATGTTCCGGCCGACGACCTTACCGACCCGTCACCGGCGACGACCTTTGCTCACCTCGATGCAACGCTCGTCCTGTCCCGGCAGATCGCCGAGCTAGGCATCTATCCGGCGGTGGACCCGCTGGACTCCACCAGCCGCATCCTCGATCCGAACATCATCGGCCAGGAACACTATGACTGCGCACGTGGCGTTCAGGCGGTATTGCAGCGCTACAAAGAATTGCAGGACATTATCGCGATCCTGGGCATGGATGAATTGTCCGAAGACGACAAGCTGCAGGTGACCCGGGCACGCAAGATCCAGCGCTTCCTGTCGCAGCCGTTCTTCGTTGCGGAGACCTTTACCGGCACGGACGGCAAGTATGTTGCGCTGAAGGAAACCATTCGGGGCTTTAACGGCATCGTCAACGGCGACTACGATCACCTGCCCGAGCAGGCGTTCTATATGGTCGGCTCCATCGAAGAAGCCGTCGAGCAGGGCAAGAAACTGCAGTAGGACTTGAAAGAGCAATGGCCACTATCCAGGTCGACATCGTTTCAGCCGAAGGCGAGATCTACTCCGGCGAGGCTTCCATGGTCTTTGCACCGGCACGGATGGGCGATGTCGGCATCGCGCCGCGCCATGCGCCGCTGCTGACGGCATTGAAGCCCGGCGAGGTGCGTGTCGAGGATCCCGACGGCAATGAGCACTTCTTCTATATCACGGGCGGCATGCTGGAGATTCAGCCACATCTGGTCACCGTCCTTGCCGATACCGCGCTGCGCGGAGAGCAGCTCGACGAAGCCGCGGCGCTGGCGGCGAAGCAGGAAGCCGAGCAGGCGCTGGAGGGCATCTCGGACGAAACCGACCTCGCCCGCGCGCAGACCGAGCTGGCCGAAGCCGAAGCCCGTTACCGCGCTGCGCAAAAGCTCAAGGGCAAGCGCTAAAAAAAGGGGTCAGAGCCCTTTTTCCTTTCGCGGGCGACCGCGTCTGCCACTGCCGATACGCTTTTTGACAATAGCTTCGAGGTTCTTGCGAAAGCGCTTTGAACCTGCCGGCAAACCGCTTCGCACCGCGGCGCGGATAACTTCATTGTCGTCGTTAGCCGTACATCCCTGGAAAAACATCCGGTATTTTTGGCATCGTTCGGCGGTCGAGGCACCCAAATCGAGCCATTCTTGCCGTGGCCTAACAATTTCGTCGTTGCTGCCGAACGCATTCGCGCGGAAGCTCGACCAGCGATAATCGCTGGGCACAGCGACGATGCCGGCGCGGACGGGATTTAGCTCGATGTAACGGTAACACGCAAACAGGTATCTTTCGGTATCGACAATTGACGATCGGAAGCGGCCCTCCCACAGCGTTCCAGTTCGCTTGTGAGTCTCGTTGAACCGTCGAACGTATCCGCGGCCAAGATGCTGCATCGTTCTCGAAGCACTGCTTTCTTGGTGCGGGGTGAGGAGCAAGTGGACGTGATTGGTCATCAGGACATATGCATGCACATCTACGGCATATCGATCTGCCGCGTTTCTCAACCCGTCCAGATACGCCAAATAGTCGGAAGTGTCGAGAAAACAGGGCTGCTTGTTATTGCCCCGCTGCACGACGTGCAAGGGAAGTCCGGGCACACATAGACGGCGGATTCTCGGCATCATTGAATGCTGATGACAAGCTGGCTGTATCGCCATCGGAGTATCTGGTGAGGATCGCCGGAAAAGGGCTCTGACCCCTTTTTGAAAGGCAGGCGTTACGGCTTCAGAAGCCGCGTCAGGCGATCCGGGTCACCGTCGATCGCTGTTGTCAGGGGCAGCCCCAGAATCTCCATCATCAACGGGAAGATGTCGAGGTTGCTGACCGTGCCGAGTGTCGTGGCCCCGGGCAGACGGGGCCCTGCTGCGATGAAGATGCCGTGCATGTCCTTGAATGATGGATTCCAGCCGTGATCGCCGCGATCCAGTTCGGCGATTTTGTCGGGGCTGGACACGACTCCGTAATGCGGATCGGGTTGCACGATGAGATCGGGGAACCGTGAGCCGTTCGTCATATGCCAGGATACCGGTGTCTCGCCGGGCAGCCACGCGCGACCGTGACGCCAACGCCCGTTTATTGAATCACGCATCTGTCTTGCACGCGCCGGATCTCGTTCATCAAAAAAGAGGAACATGAAGCTGCCGCCCTCAATGATCGAGATTCCATCGAGATCGACCAACGCATCCAGGACCAGAATCGACTGATTCTCCTTATAGTCGGATTGACCGTGATCGGACACCAGAACGATGTAGACGTCTTCGCCGTGTGGAAGCTCGCCGATGCCGTCGAGGAGCATGCCAAGGTGACGATCGATATTCTCTATTGCGCTCACGCTCTCTTTGGACCCGATGCCGTATTCGTGAGAGTCCACGTCGACGTGCTCGAAATACAAGGTGATCATATGCGGCCGGGTCTCAACCGGCATCGCCAGCCAATCGAGCACCTGATCGACGCGGCGGCTTGCGGAGATCTGGTAATCGAACCGGTGCCAGTAAGTCGGCCTGATTCCGTCGATGTCGGCCTCGGTGCCCACGAAAAAGAATGCGGCGGCGACCATGCCGCTTCTCTCTGCGGCAACCCAGATGGGCTCGCCGCCATACCACCTGCCCTGCTGCACGATCTCCGGCTTCTTGTACAGATACCATTCGTCACTTGCGGTATCGGGAAAATCGTTGGCGACGACACCGTGATTGGCAGGATACAAGCCGGTGGCAATGCTGTAGTGATTCGGGAAGGTCAGTGTCGGAAACACCGGCTCGAGCGATTCTGCGCGTACGCCGCGCGCCGCCAGCCTGTCCAGCGCCGGCGTTTCGTACAGATCCATGTAATCCCACCGGAAGCCGTCGATGGATATCAGAATCAGGTAGGGCTTGTCTCGTTGCTCCGGCGCGTTGATCCCGCCGCTGCCATTGCCGCCTGCGTTTGCCGGTATACTGCAGGCCGCCAGAATCGAGGCGAGCAGCACCGGTAAGGACGCAGGCAATCTCAAATCAGATCTCCCCGGGGAAAGCCATGGAGGCCAGCTTGGCCGTTAGCATCATAATTCTCGCCGCTGGTGAGGGAAAGCGCATGCACTCGGTGTTGCCGAAGGTCCTGCAGCCGCTGGCCGGCAGACCCTTGTTGCAACATGTCGTCGATACGTCCATGGCCATCGGCGCCGATGAGGTCTGTGTCGTTTACGGATACGGGGGCGATGCGGTACCCACCGCTCTGGAGGGGCAGGACCTGCGCTGGGCACTGCAGGGAGAGCAACTGGGCACGGGGCATGCGGTCCGGCAGGCGATGCCGCAGACCCCCGAAGCGAACATGGTATTGATTCTGTACGGAGATGTGCCGCTTCTGCGTCCGCAAACCCTGAACCGCATGCTGGATGCCTGCGGACCCGATGAAGCGGCCGTCCTGACCGTCGAGACGGAAACACCCTTCGGTTACGGCCGCATTATTCGCGACGGCGGCAAGGTGATCCGCAGCGTCGAGGAAAAGGATGCGACCGAAGCCGAGCGTGCGATCAATGACGTCAACTCGGGCGTAATGGTCTGTCCGGCAAGCCGGCTCAAGGGTTGGCTGGGCCGGCTGGGTAACGACAACACTCAGGGAGAGTACTATTTGACGGACGTCATCGGCCTCGCCGTCGCAGATGGCTGTACCGTACACGGCGTAAAAGCCGATAATTGGGTGGAGGTTATGGGCATTAACGACAAGAAGCAGCTGGCGCAAGCCGAGCGGGCGCTGCAGGCCAGGCTGGTCGACGAACTGATGGAGCAGGGCGTCGGCTTTGCGGATCCGGCGCGGGTAGACATTCGCGGCACGTTAAGCTGTGGCTCGGACGTATTCATCGATGTGAACGCGGTGTTCGAGGGTGACGTATCGCTCGGCGATAAGGTGAAAATCGAGTCCAACAATCTCGTACGCGACAGCCGAATCGGAGACGGCACGGTGGTGCACTCGAATTGCCATATCGAAGGCGCTCAAACCGGCGCCGATTGCGAGATCGGGCCTTTCTCGAGACTGCGACCCGGGGCCGAGCTGGCTGACGATGTCAAGGTCGGCAACTTCGTGGAGGTCAAACAGAGCAGGATCGCAAGCGGCAGCAAGGTCAATCACCTGACTTACATCGGCGATACCGATATCGGCAAGGACGTCAATGTCGGTGCCGGGACGATTACCTGCAATTACGACGGCGCGGCGAAGCACCGCACCAACATCGGGGACAACGCGTTTATCGGATCCGGCGTCGAGTTGATCGCGCCGGTCGATGTCGGTGCAGGCGCCACCATCGGTGCGGGCTCGACGATCTCGAAGTCGGCGCCGGCTGGTGAGCTGACCCTGGAGCGGGCCGAACAGGTGACCGTGCAGGGATGGAAGCGGCCCAAAAAGAAAAGCTAAAACCCACTATCGTTCAATAAGTTATACTTCATCCGGCCAAGCCCCGCGGCTTGCTTGCCGATTTCTGGGAATTGTTGCACCCTGGCCGGCCCCGAAAGCTGCGACAATCGGATCAGGTCAACAACAAGTTTACGGAGAACCGGTTCATGTGTGGCATCGTCGGCGCGGTCGCCGAGAGAAACGTCGTTCCGATACTGATGGAAGGCCTGCGCCGCCTGGAGTATCGGGGCTACGATTCGGCAGGCATCGCGATCGTAAACGGTAATGCGGTCGACCGCATCCGCCGGCGGGGCAAAGTCCAGGAATTGCAGGACGCGCTCGACGAGAATCCCGTGCAGGGAATTACCGGTATCTCGCACACACGGTGGGCGACGCACGGTGCGCCGAGCGAAGGCAACGCGCATCCGCATATGTCCGGGCAATCGATCGCCCTCGTTCACAACGGCATCATCGAAAACTACGAAGAGCTGCGCGATGACCTGAAAAAGTTCGGCTTCAAATTCGAGTCCGAGACCGACACGGAAGTCGTCGCACACCGGATTCAGCATCACATGAAAGATACGAAGGATTTTCCGGCGGCCGTCCGTGCGACGGTTGCCGAGCTCGAAGGCGCCTTCGCGCTGGCGGTCATGAGCTCAGACGATCCGCACACGCTCGTGCTGGCGCGCGCCGGCTGCCCGGTGGTTGTCGGCCTGGGGATCGGCGAGAATTTCGTGGCCTCCGACGTGGCAGCCCTGCTGCCGGTAACCCGTAAATTCATGTTTCTCGATGAGGGCGACGTGGCTGTCGTCAAGTGTGAAGGCGTGACGGTATACGACCGCGACGGTAAGGAAACCGCGAGGCCGGTCAAGGAAAGCGAACTGTCGGCCGATGCGGCCGAACGCGGCAGGTTCCGGCATTACATGCAGAAGGAAATCCACGAGCAGGCGGCGGCGGTCGCACGCACGCTCGAGGAACGCATTGCGAACGGCAAGGTGCTTGACGCTGCTTTCGGCCCGGGCGCCGACAAAGTGCTGGACAAGACGCGGGGCATACATATCGTCGCCTGCGGCACCAGCTACCACGCCGGCCTGATAGCGCGCTACTGGATAGAGCAGCTCTGCAAGCTGCCCTGCACGGTGGAAATCGCGAGCGAGTACCGGTACCGCTCGCCGGTGGTGCCGCAGGGCACCCTGTTCATAACCGTCAGCCAGTCCGGCGAGACGGCGGATACCCTGGCGGCGCTGCGCCTGGCGAAGGAAATCGACTACATCGCCACGCTGGCGATCTGCAACGTGCCGGAAAGCTCGATGGTGCGCGAGTCGGAACTGGTGATGATGACGCGCGCGGGACAGGAAATCGGCGTGGCGTCGACCAAGGCGTTCACCACCCAGCTCGCGGCGCTCGCCCTGCTGACCATTGCGCTGGCCCGCCGCACCGGCCTGGAGGAAAAACAGGAAAGGATTCTGGTCTCACAGCTCGCGGAGATCCCGGGGCTGATCGAGCAGGTGTTGACGCTCGACGACGCGATCGAGTCCCTGGCCAAGCACTTCGTCGACAAGCACCACGCGCTGTTCGTCGGCCGGGGCGTGCAAAACCCGGTGGCCATGGAAGGCGCATTGAAGCTCAAGGAGATCTCGTACATCCACGCGGAAGCTTACGCCGCCGGCGAGCTGAAACACGGACCGCTGGCGTTGGTGGACGAGGACATGCCTGTCGTGGCGGTCGCGCCGGACGACGAGCTGCTGGAGAAGCTCAAGAGCAATCTCCAGGAAGTCCGGGCCCGCGGCGGCGAGCTGTACGTGTTTGCCGACCCCAGAGTGCAGTTCGGAGACCGGGTGGGCATACACACCATGCGCATGCCCGCCCTGATCCAGGACTTTCAGGCGCCGGTCATCTACACGATCCCGCTGCAACTACTCGCCTATCACGTCGCGGTGCTCAAGGGCACCGACATCGACCAGCCCAGAAACCTCGCAAAGTCGGTCACGGTCGAATAGCCTCGATTGTCAACTGCAACGCTGACCTTAATTGGAGCCGGCCCCGGCCGGCTAGCGCAGTATGATGGCGACGCCGGCGAAGTAGCGGTGCAGGTAGAACAGCGCGACAAAGGCAACGACGCTGATCACTACCGCCCCGATCTCGACTCTGAGCGCCGGCCCATCAGGTTTCTGCCAGGCCCCCTCCCGCCTGTTGATCAGAGGCATCTCGATCAATGCCCAAAGCCCGAGGCCACCGAAGAGGATCAGTGAGCGGGAGTCGCCGTTCGCGAGCAGGTGACCAAGAGCCCACAGGGCCATGCCGGTGAGCTGGGGGTGACGGATAATGCGCTTGATCCGCGTGTTCCGGGGGGCGCCGAAAAGCCAGATGGAGAAAAACATCAGGACCAGCGTGACCGGCGTGGCCCAGCTCGGCGGCAGATAGAGGGCCTGAGGCACGGTGGAGCGCCAGCCGATCACGATCAGAGCGACAGCGGCGAGCAGCAGCAGAGCGAAGACGCCCTTGTATGGATTCTCGCCCATACGCCTTATGAGCGAAGTCCGCAACCCCCGGGCGGCGCTCGGGACCAGATGCACGGCCATGAAAAGCAATACGCCGACTAAAAGCAAGACCATTTCCTGTCCTCTTCTTGTTTTCCGGGACTATAACCAGCGCAGAATCCCGCGTCGAGCCGGCTATGTCTGCACGCGATTGACCGGTAAGATTTCAATCTGGACCACGACAACAAGAATATGCGAAACCTGGATGCCGACAGCGTCGCCGACGCGCTTCCCTACGACAGACTGATCTCCGCCCTGGATGAAGCATTCAGAGCGGGCGCACGGGTGCCGGACCGAACGCATCTTGCGGTCGAAGTGCCAGAGACCGTCGAGGGCACCCTGCTGCTGATGCCCTGCTGGCAGAGCGGAGGGTTGCTGGGCGTCAAGATTGCGACGATATTTCCCGGCAACGCCGACGCGGGTCTTTCGGCGGTATATGCGAGCTACTTTCTGATGGACGCCGGTACCGGCCGCCCCCTTGCGGTGCTGGACGGGACGGAACTGACGCTGCGGCGGACCGCGGCGGCATCGGCGCTAGCCTCGACGTACCTGTCGCGACATGATTCGAAAACACTGTTGATGATCGGGACGGGCAGGCTCGCACCGCATCTGATACGCGCCCACGCTGCCGCGAGAAAAATCGACGGGGTTCTGGTCTGGGGCCGGCGGCCGGAAGCGGCAGGTCGCGTCGCGGAGGAACTGTCAAAAGAACGTTTCTCGGTGGAGGTCGCGGGCAGGATTGACGAGGCGGTGCAAAAGGCGGACATCGTCTGCTGCGCAACGCTTGCCACCGAGCCGCTGATCAAGGGAGCCTGGCTGAGCGAGGGACAGCACGTCGATCTCGTCGGCGCCTTCAAGCCGGACATGCGAGAGGCGGACGGTGCGGCCATCGCGAGGGCCAGGGTCTATGTCGACACCTATGCCGGGGCGTTATCGGAGGCGGGGGACATAGTCCAGGCGCTCGCAGACGGGGTCATCGCGAAATCGGATATCGCCGGCGATCTGGCCGAGCTCGTCAGGGGGCAGAAAAGCGGGCGGTCGTCGGATAAGGAAACAACGTTATTCAAATCTGTCGGAACTGCGCTGGAGGATCTTGCAGCCGCGCAGCTCGTCATGAGAGGCCAGGATGCGTGACAGGCAAGCGATAGACATCGTCGGCTGCCATGCCGAAGGGGAAGTGGGGGACGTCATCATCGGCGGCGTCGAACCACCGCCGGGGGAGACCGTCTGGGAACAGGCCCGCTGGATAGACCAGGACCAGACATTGCGCAACTTCGTGCTGAACGAACCGCGCGGCGGGGTGTTCCGGCACGTGAACCTGCTCGTGCCGCCCAAGGACCCTGCGGCGCAGATGGGGTTCATCATCATGGAGCCCGAGGACACGCCGCCGATGTCGGGATCCAACTGCATTTGCGTGTCAACCGTGCTGCTGGAGACCGGGATCATCCCGATGACCGAGCCGGAAACGAATCTCGTTCTCGAGGCACCGGGAGGCAACGTCGAGGTCACGGCCCGCTGCCGCGACGGCAAGGTGAAACGGGTCAGGGTGCGCAACGTCCCGTCGTTCGCGGACAAGCTCGACGCGAAGCTGGAAGTCGAAGGAATCGGTACGCTTACGGTCGATACCGGATACGGCGGTGATACGTTCGTCATCGTCGATGCCACTGCGGTGGGTTTCCAGATCACGCCGGACGAGGCCCGTGACATTGCCGAGGCGGGCATGCGGATCACCAGGGCAGCCAACGAACAGCTAGGCTTTGCCCATCCGGAGCTCCCGGATCTCGAGCATATCTCGTTCTGCCAGTTCGCCAGGCCGATATTCGAGGAGCATGGCAAGCGCATCGGCAAGAACGCGGTCGTCATCCGGCCCGGCAAGGTGGATCGCTCCCCGACGGG
>JBHHWI010000065.1:0-17196 GCA_046756445.1 Woeseia sp.
CAACCCGCGCGGCACGATCGAGGCGCAGGCGAGTTACGGGGATGACGAGTTACTCGTTCACGAGATCGATCTCGATATGGTTCGGGAGGTTCGCAATACCTGGCAGTTCTTCCGTGACAGGCGCCCGGAGACTTACGGGCCGTTGAGCGATATCTGAGACTACGACGGGGGCTCGAGGCAAATGCAGGAAACCGTTGGGCAAAGCAGGGCCGTGGCAGTCGGAGAGTTCTTCGAGCTCGACGCCGGGAACGACGTCCTGACGAGTCCCCGCTACAACGACGACATGGCGCCCACCAGGGTCGGTCAGCGGACCTGGACCAGATGGAACATTGCCGCGCTGTGGGTCGGCATGGCGATCTGCGTGCCTACCTATACCCTGGGCGGCGTATTGACCGCTTACTTCGGCTTGTCCGTCACCGAGGCGCTGTGGACGATTCTGATCGCCAATATCGTCGTACTGATTCCGCTTACCCTGAATGCATATCCGGGGACACGCTACGGCATTCCCTGCCCGGTCGTATTACGCGCTTCCTTCGGCATTGTGGGTTCGAACGTGCCGGCGCTGATTCGCGCGCTGGTCGCATGCGGCTGGTTCGGCGTACAGACACTGTTCGGCGGCATCGCGATTCACCTGTTGTTTTCGGCCCTTTCCGACGACTGGGCGGCGCTCGGCGGCACCGGGGAAGTCATCGGATTTTTTATTTTCTGGGTCGCCAACGTCTGGGTGGTGATTCGCGGCTCGGAATCCATAAAGCACCTCGAATCGGCGGCCGCGCCGCTGCTTCTGGTGGTGGCCATCGGACTGGTCTTCTGGGCCGGCCCGAAAGTGTCGATCAGCGAGGTGCTTGCCACGCCTGCGAACCGGCCGGACGGCGCATCATTCGCAGGCTATTTCATGGCGGCACTGACCGCAATGGTCGGGTTCTGGGCGACGCTGTCACTGAATATCCCCGACTTCAGCCGCTTCGCACGATCACAACGCAGCCAGATTATCGGGCAGATCATCGGGCTCCCGCTGACGATGTTCCTGTTCGCGGGCCTGGGCGTGCTTCTGACCTCGGCATCGATGGAACTCGTCGGCGAGACGATCTCCGACCCGATCAACCTCATCGGCCGTATCGACAACACCGCCTGGGTCGTCCTGTCGATGCTCATGATTATTCTTGCGACGATTTCGACCAACACGGCCGCGAATATCGTATCGCCCACAAACAGCTTTCAGAATATCGCGCCGAAGTACATCAACGAGACCAAGGGCGTGATCGTCACCGGTATCATCGGCATCCTGTTGATGAGCTGGGAGCTGCTGAAGAAGCTGGGCTGGCTGGATTCCGACGTCAGCGTCGAAAGCCTGTATTCGAACTGGCTCATCGGTTACTCGAGCCTGCTCGGACCGATTGCGGGAATCATGATCGTCGACTATTTTCTAGTAAAGAAGCAGCGATACGAGCTGCCGGACCTGTATCGGGACAACGGGGTTTATCCTGCCTGGAATACCGCGGGGCTCGTTGCGTTTCTTATCCCGGTGGCATTGACGGTCATCGCCATTACGACCGGCAGCATGATGTGGTTTTATGACTATGGTTGGTTTACAGGTTCTGCACTGGGTGGAGCCCTTTATTATTTTGCGAGCAAGACGCTGACGAGGTGAGAACGATGTCCGTGTTGATAAAAGGTGGAACTGTGGTAACTGCAGAGCAGTCGTTTCGGGCCGATGTGCTGTGCGGCGACGGCAAGATTCAGGAAATAGGGACGGGCCTGAGCGCCCCCAGGGGTTCGCAGGTCATCGATGCCGGTGGCCAGTTTGTCATGCCGGGCGGCATCGATCCGCACACCCACATGCAACTCCCGTTCATGGGCACGGTCGCAAGCGAGGATTTTTACACCGGTACCGCGGCCGGGCTCGCCGGCGGGACGACCATGATCATCGACTTCGTCATACCGAACCCGCAGCAGAATATTCTCGAGGCTTACCACCAGTGGCGCGAGTGGGCCGAAAAAGCCGTCGCCGACTACAGCTTCCATGTCGCCATCACCTGGTGGGACGACTCGGTCGAGAAGGACATGGAGACACTGGTAAAAAACCACGGTGTCAACAGCTTCAAGCACTTCATGGCCTACAAGGGCGCGATCATGGCTGACGACGAGATTCTCGTTAACAGCTTCTCCAAAGCCCTGCAGCTCGGCGCGATCGTCACGGTGCACGCGGAAAACGGAGAACTCGTTTTTCGCCTTCAGCAAAAGATGTACGACGAGGGGCTCACCGGGCCAGAGGGCCACCCGCTGTCGCGCCCGCCCGAGGTCGAAGGCGAGGCCGCCAACCGGGCCATACGCATTGCCGAAGTGCTGGGCGTCCCGATCTACATCGTCCACAACTCCTGCCGCCAATCTCTGGAGGCGATAACGCGCGCGAGAAACGAGGGGCAGCGCGTATTCGGCGAGGTGCTGGCGGGCCACTTGCTGGTCGACGATTCGGTGTATCGCGATCCCGATTTCGAAGTCGCCGCGGCGCATGTCATGAGCCCGCCGTTCCGGGCACCGGAGCACCAGACGGCGTTATGGCGCGGCCTGCAGTCCGGCAACCTGCAGACGACTGCCACGGACCACTGTTGTTTCTGCGCCGATCAGAAGGCGGCGGGCAGAGACGACTTCAGGCTGATACCCAACGGCACCGCCGGCATAGAAAATCGCATGGAAGTCTTGTGGCATCACGGCGTCAACACGGGTCGCCTGACCATGAGCGAATTCGTTGCCGTGACATCCACCAATGCGGCGCAGATATTCAACATCTATCCGCGCAAGGGAAGCCTCTCGGCGGGCGCAGACGCGGACATCGTGGTCTGGGATCCGAAGGCCACGAAGACCATCTCCGCGAAGACCCATCATCAGAATGTCGACTACAACATCTTCGAAGGCATGACGGTCGAAGGTTGTGCTTCGCATACCCTGAGCCAGGGTAAAGTCGTGTTTGCGGATGGCAAACTGAAGGTCGAGCGCGGGGCCGGCAATTACGTAGACCGGCCCGCCTACGCGCCGTTCTACGACGCCCTTGCCAGGCAGGCCGAGCGCAAGAAGCCCACGCCTGTCGAACGGGACGACCGCCAAACCCTGAAACATGCCCAGGGATAACGACGCCCCGGTCCGTCCTCGCCGGATTTCCGACGAGGAAATTGCCAGAAATTTCAGCGACATGCATCCGCCGCTCGGGCGGCCGGAGGCGCTCGTCGAGGCGGACCGCTGCTATTTCTGCTTCGACGCTCCCTGCACGACGGCCTGCCCGACCGACATCGACATCCCCGGATTCATCCAGAAGATTCGCAGCGACAACGTCAAGGGATCCGCACACACCATACTGCGCGAGAACATCTTCGGCGGCATGTGCGCCAGAGTCTGTCCGACTGAAGTATTGTGCGAGCAGGCCTGCGTGCGCAACACGCACGAAGACAGGCCGGTCAGCATCGGCTTGTTGCAGCGTTTTGCGACCGATCCCGTCATCGACAGGCAGGTCAGGCTGTTCGAACGCGGCCCCGGGTCCGGTAAACGGGTCGCGATCGTCGGCGGTGGACCGGCGGGACTTTCCTGCGCCCACCGCTTGTCAATGCTCGGACACTCATCCGTCATATTCAATCGCGATCAAAAACCCGGCGGCCTCAACGAATACGGCATCGCGGCCTACAAGACCGTCAATGATTTTGCCCAGAAAGAAGTCGATTACGTTCTTTCCGTCGGCGGCATCGAAGTCAGAAACGATGTGTCTCTGGGGCGGGATTTCACGCTTTCCGATCTGCAGGAGCAGTTCGACGCCGTGTTTTTAGGTATAGGCCTCGGGGCGGTGAACGATCTCGGCCTCGACAACGAGAGTATCGATGGCGTATTGAACGCCGTCGAGTACATCGCCGGATTACGCCAGGCAGACAACAAGGCGGAGCTTCCGGTGGGCGATCGCATCGTGGTCATCGGCGGCGGCATGACCGCGATCGATATCGCCGTGCAGACCAGGCGCCTCGGCGCCGAGAATGTCGATATCGTGTACCGGCGCGGGCCCGAACAGATGGGCGCCAGCCGCTACGAGCAGGAATTTGCCCAGACCAGCGGCGTCAGGATCCGCCATTGGGCGAAGCCCTCCAGGCTCCTCGCGGACAAGGGGATTACCGGTGTCGAGTTCGAGCGAACGACGCTGGACGCCAGCGGCAGGGTCGTCGGCACCGATGAGTTCTATTCGCTGGACGCCGACATGGTGTTCAAGGCTATCGGCCAGATCCCGTCGCAAGAGGCCCTCGGGGCCGTCACCGGCATGATCGAGCTTAAAGACGGCAAGATAGTGACGGATGAGAATCGGGGAACCTCGGTGCCGGGGATCTGGGCGGGAGGAGACTGCATTGATGGCGGCGATGATCTGACAGTCTCGGCCGTGCAGGACGGCAAGATCGCCGCGATTTCAATCGACGAGTATCTTCGTGAGGAGGGCAACGATGGCTGACCTCTGTTGTGAATTCTTAGGCATAAAATCGCCCAATCCCTTCTGGCTCGCCTCGGCGCCGCCGACCGACAAGGCCTATAACGTCAATCGCGCCTTCGAGGCCGGCTGGGGAGGCGCCGTCTGGAAGACGCTGGGCGAAGATCCGCCGATCGTCAACGTCAACGGCCCGCGCTACAGCGCGCTGCACAGCAACGAGCGCAGGGTCATCGGCTTCAACAACATCGAGCTGATCACCGACCGGCCCCTGGGCGTCAACCTCGATGAGATCCGCCAGGTCAAGAGGGACTGGCCCGACCGCGCCCTGGTGGTCTCGATCATGCTGCCGATGGAAGAGAAGACCTGGGCGAAATTTATCCCGATGATCGAGGACACGGGCGCCGACGGCTTCGAGCTCAACTTCGGCTGTCCTCACGGCATGTCGGAGCGCGGCATGGGCGCCGCGGTGGGCCAGGTGCCCGAGTACATCCGCATGGCCACCGAATGGTGCAAGAAACACGCGTCGATCCCCGTGATCGTCAAGCTGACGCCCAACGTAACGAACATCCTCCCGCCCGCCGGCGCAGCCAGAGACGGCGGGGCCGACGGGGTATCGCTGATCAACACGCTCAATTCGATCATGCGGGTGGATTACGACACGCTGACCATTTATCCGGCGACCGACGGCAAGGGATCACACGGCGGCTACTGCGGCGAGGCGGTCAAGCCGATTGCCCTCCACATGGTTGCCGAGATTGCCCGGAACAGGGAGACCGCCGACATCCCGATCTCCGGCATCGGCGGCATCAGCGACTGGCGCGATGCAGTGGATTTCCTTGCCCTCGGCGCATCGAATGTCCAGGTGTGCACGGCCGCCATGGTTTACGGTTTCAAGATCATCGATGATCTGACGGACGGCCTGAACAACTTCCTCGACGAAAAAGGAATGTCGTCCGTCGCCAACCTGGTCGGCAAGGCAGTGCCGAGCGTGACCGATTGGCAATATCTAAATCTCAATTACGTCGAGAAAGCCGTAATCGATCAGGACCTCTGCATCGAATGCGGCCGCTGCCACATCGCCTGCGAGGACACCTCGCACCAGGCCATCACATCGACAGTCAACGGCGAGCGGCGCTTCGAGGTGATCGACGAGGAATGCGTCGGCTGTAATCTCTGCGTCAGCGTCTGTCCGGTCGATGGCTGCATCACCATGAAACCGGTGACCGACGGCATCGATGCGAGGACCGGCCGGCCGATCGATCCGGAACCGATGGACTGGACCAGGCATCCGAACAATCCTATGCGCAAATCCCGGGGATAACTGTCCATGGACGACGAGCAACTAATTGAAGCAGCGAAGAAGGTGCGCGAGCACGCGCATGCTCCCTACTCGAACTATCTGGTTGGCGCTGCCATCATCGACGATAGAGGCGACATTCATACAGGCTGCAACGTGGAAAACGCCGCTTACCCCGAAGGCAACTGCGCCGAAGCCAACGCGATCGGCGCGATGGTAGCCGCAGGCGGCAAGAAGATTGCGGTCATTGCGGCAGTGGGCGGCTCAAACGAGCTCGAGTTCTGCACGCCCTGCGGCGGATGCCGTCAGAGCATTCTCGAGTTTTCAAACGACAGCACGCGCGTGGTCCTGATCGATGAAGACGGAGAGATTCACAACTACAGCATCGATGAGCTGCTGCCGCTAGCTTTTCGGCTGCGGCAGGCCCGATTGTAGAATCTTTTCGACCTCCTCCCGATACGGCAGCGAAGGCTGTGCCCCGTGTCTCGTCGCGGTACAGGCGCCCGCGGCACAGGCGAAGGCCAGCGCGTCCTGATCCGACATTTTCTCTACCAGGGCGACGGTCATTGCCGCAGTGAACGTATCACCCGCGCCGGTGGTATCCACGGCCGTGACGGCTGGCGGCCGGGCCTTCGCCAATACTTCGCCGTCTTTTTGCAGCCGTGCGCCATGTGCACCGTGCGTGACCGCGACGAGTGCGTCGACCTCGCTCAACGACTCGCCGTAAAATGCAGCCTCCGATTCATTGACGACGATCAGGTCGGCACGCCCGAGGACGTCCGGCGGCACGACCATGGCGGGAGCGAGATTCACGCAGAAGAAACCCTCGAATTCATCGGCCGCCTTCCGGACAGTCTCGACCGGCACTTCCAACTGACATATCAGCGCATCGGCCCAGGGCAACTCGAGCACTTCGGGAAGCAGGGTTCGATTCGCGCCCGGCGCTACGACAATCTGATTCTCCCCCGACGGCGCGACCGAGATCAGCGCAACGCCCGTCGGGGCATCCGGATCGACGCTGCAATCCCTCAGGTTGACGCCATCGGCTCTGAGCATTGCCAGGGCTTCCTCGGCGTTGGCATCATCACCGACGCGGGCACATAACAGGACGTCGGCTCCGAGCCGGCGGGCAGCGAGCGCCTGATTGGCGCCCTTGCCTCCGGGATACCGGCCCAGCTCGGCGTTAGTCACGGTTTCACCGGGCGCAGGCAACCGGGGCACGGTCGCCGCCAGGTCGAGATTCACGGAACCGACGACCACGATGGTGGGGTTCCTGCCGGGTACTGCCGACTCGGGCCTGCTCATGGTTTCAACTTTCAAACCTTGCCAGACGTGCGGTCAACAGCTCATAAAACGCCTGTGCATCGACGGTGTGAATCCAGTTTGTATTCACCGGCCGGTCGGTCACATGCCAGAAATCGACCGCGGTATTTCCCATGGTCAGCTCCGATTCGGTCTCGATCGACACGTTGCAGGGCTTGCCATCGAAAATGGCCGGCTCCAGCAGGTACGCGACCGTGCAGGGATCGTGCAAGGGAGCGCCCAGGTAATCGTACTTCGCCATGTCATGGCGCTTGAAAAAGTCGAGCATCCCGACCGTGGCCTGCGCAGGCAGGTTATCGATCTCCCTGATTCTGTCGATGCGCTCCCGTGTTGCAAGAACCTGGTGGCTGACATCGAGTCCCATCTGCGTTATCGGGCGCCCGCATTTGAAGACGGCGTCCGCGGCGTGCGGATCGACCAGCATATTGAACTCAGCCGACGGCGAGTAATTCCCGCCTTCGCGCATGGCGCCGCCCATGAGAACGATCTCCCTTATTTTCGGCAGAACGTCCGGCGCCTTGCCCAACGCCGTTGCGATGTTCGTCAGCGGGCCTGTCGGCACCAGCGTGATTTCATCGTCATCCGCGTTTCGAAGAGCATCTACAATGAAGTCGACGCCATGCTGCTTTTCGAGACGCTTTGAAGGTTCAGAAATTTCGATGCCGTCGATGCCGGTCGTGCCATGGACTTTTTCCGCGGTTATCAAGGGGCGGACCAATGGCCTGTCGCAGCCCGCGAATACCGGAATATCGCTCCGCCCGGCAATGTCGCATATCAGTCTCGCGTTTCGCTCCGTCAGCTCCAGCGGGACGTTGCCGGCCACCGCCGTAATGCCGAGAATCTCGATCTCCTCCGGCGAGGCCATCGCGAGAAAGAGATTGATGGCATCGTCCTGTCCCGGGTCACAATCGATGATGATCGCTCGTTTCACGACTGGCGATGACTAGCATCAGATGAAACTAAGGAGTATCCCGGCCAGTGCCGCGCTCATCAGGTTGGAGAGCGAGCCGGCTGCGACCGCTTTCAGGCCAAACCTGGCAATCAGCTCCTTTTTCTCGGGAACGAGACTTCCGAGGCCGCCCAGCAGGATCGCAATGGAAGACAGGTTCGCAAAGCCGCAAAGCGAAAACGTGACGATCGCACGCGTTCTCTCGCTCATGCCGGCCAGGTATTCAGCCATGTGGCTGTAAGCAACAAACTCATTGAGTATGAGCTTCTCTCCGAACAGGGCCCCGGCAGCCTGTGCCTCGGACCAGGGAATGCTCAGCACATACATGATGGGTGAAAATATCCACCCCAGAATAACCTGCAGCGTGAGTGATTCAACGCCGAGCAGATCGTCAAGGCCGACAAGACCGGCGAGACCGCCGACAACGCCGTTAAACAAGGCGATTAGAGCGATGAATGCGACGAGCATTGCGCCAATATTCACTGCAAGCCTGACGCCGTCGCTGGCCCCGACAGCGGCCGCGAGGATGACATTGACGTGAGGGCTCTTCCCCATTTTGAGGTGTTCGCTGTCTTCCTGCGCCGATTCGAAGTCCTCGTCCGGCATGACGATTTTGGCCATCAACAATCCGCCCGGAGCCGCCATGAAGCTCGCCGCCAGGAGATATCTGAGCTCCGCACCCAACTGCACGTAGGCCAAGAGTACCGTGCCGGCAATCGACGCCACACCTGAAACCATGACAGCGAACAATTGCGGCTCCGTCAGCCCCTTTAGGTACGGTCGAACGACGAGCGGCGCCTCGGTCTGGCCTATGAATATGTTTGCTGCCGCGTTCAGCGATTCGACGGCCCGCGTACCGATTACCCATCGAAGCCCCCCGCCGATCAGCCTGACAACGACCTGCATGATCTTGAGGTGGTAAAGCACCGACATCAGTGCCGAGAAAAAGACGATCATCGGCAACACGTTGATCGCGAAACTCCAGATTCCCTCACTGGTAGCCAGGCCGCCGAAAACAAACTCGATACCGTCGCGTGAATAGTTCATCACTTTGAGCACGCCCGCGCTCATTTTTTCGATTGCGACCCTGCCGGGTGGCGAGTATATGACGAACGCTGCGACAGCGGCCTGCAATGCGAACGCAGCACCGACTATGCGCAAGCTGATTGCTTTGCGATTCCCGGAGATAAGGTAAGCGATTCCCAGAATCACCACGATTCCCAGCAATCCGATCAAGCTTCCCGACATGATGTAGTCCCCACCTGCGATAAGTTCTTGGTTTTGTTTTCGGCGATCTGCCTGAGCCGCAACAGGCCAAGCATACCGACAATGCGTCGTTTTTACCCGCTCATTCCGCGGTCAGCGTCTCGAAAATCACGGGCCTGATTGGTGGTTCAGCATCGGAGACCGTGCAAGCCCGGCGCAACATGCTGCCGGCTTTCTGTGCCGCCTCTTCCGAGCTCGCGTGCACGACCGCCAGAGGGCGATTGCTGCCGACAGTTGCGCCGATCGGCGCGACGTCGCTGATGCCGACGGAGAGATCGAGTTCATCGGTGATTTGTCTGCGTCCGCCGCCGAGCTCAATGATCGAGTTGCCAACCGCGCGCCCGTCGACCTCGGACAGATAGCCCGATTCGTCCGGCAAAACCGGTCCCCGTACGGGAGCCACGGCCAGATAGTCTGCATATCGTTCGACGAAGTCCGAAGGCCCGCCCAGCGCGGATACCATCCGGCCGAACACTTCCGCCGCCTGGCCCGAGGTCACGGCGGCTTCGGCGCTATCTCGTGCCGAGCTTTTGTCACGCGAAAGCCCGCCGACGACCAGCATCTCGGCGACAAGACTCATTACGACCTCATCCAGCCGCGTCTCGCGGTGTGCGTTGGTCAGATAAGCCATTGACTCGGAAACCTCGATCGCGTTGCCGGCAGTCAGTCCGAGATTTTCGTTCATGTCGGTCAAAAGTGCATGGGTCGGGAGTCCCGAATCTGTCGCCGTGCCAATAATGCTCTGCGCCAGCTCCTTCGCTTCGCCCACTGTCCGCATGAACGCTCCGGACCCGAATTTGACGTCCATAACGAGTCCGTCGAGACCGGCGGCCATTTTCTTCGAGAGGATCGATGCCGTAATCAGCGGCACCGATTCGACCGTGCCGGTTACGTCACGGATGGAGTAGAACCGCCGGTCCGCCGGAGCCAGGTCAGCCGTTTGCCCGATGATCGCGCAGCCGACCGACTTGACGACTTTCTTGAACGCCTGGAGATCCGGCATCGCATTGTAGCCCGGAATACTGCCGATCTTGTCCAGCGTTCCTCCGCCGTGACCCAGGCCGCGTCCGGAGATCATCGGTACGAAGCAACCGCATGCCGCCGCAATAGGCGCCAACAGGAAACTTACCTTGTCGCCGATGCCGCCGGTCGAGTGCTTGTCGATTACGGGGCCACCGAGGTCCTCTTCCCGCCAGTCGAGGATCGTGCCCGATGCCGCCATGGCCCTGGTCAGCGTTCCCGCTTCGGCGAATGTCATTGAATTCAGGAATACTGCCATTGCCAGTGCCGACACCTGTTCCGCCGGAATGGCCGAGTCGGCAAGCCCCGCGGCGAAGAACTCGATTTCTTCGGGCGACAGCTCGCCACCATCACGCTTCTTGCGAATGACATCGACGAACAACATCGGTTAGGCGAAACCGCGCAATGGCATGTCCGCACCTCGCTGCAGCCAGTTTTCAGCCGGGTAATGGCATTGCAGGTCAATCACATGGAGCGTGTAGGCGTGACGCGACTTGCCCGAAAGATTCGGTCCACTCATATGCGGGGCCCTGCCGTCGAAGATGACCAGCGTACCCGTCTGCGCTTCTGCCGGCACTTTCAAATGCTCCGGCCAGGGCGTGTGATCGATGGTCTCCGTGACCAGCCTGCCGTCAGTTTTGCGATAATTGCGTTGTTTGAGCGGCAGCTTGTGCGCACCCGGGATGAAATACATGCAACTATTCTCGATCGTGGCGTCTTCCAGCGCAAACCAGAAACCGATGCATGATTCGGGCTCCGTGTAAATGTATGTCGAGTCCTGGTGGCATACGACTTCACCGCCAATTCGTGGCGGCTTGAATATGTACATTGACTGGATAATTCCGGGATCCTTGAAGCCGATCCTTTTTGCTGCCTCGGCAAGTTCGGGCGATCGTGAGAAGCGGTCAAAGACGGGATCGATGTCGTGCATCGCATGGCCCATCTTGTTGAGACAGTGCTCCTTCGGTTGCCTCAAGTCGCCGGAATCGTCAAATGCATCGTCCTCGAGGAAGAAACGAATCTTGTCCCCCGACTCGATGAAATAAGTGTCCTCCAGCTGCGTCTGCTTTGTGGTCGAAAAAACACTCCGCACCTCCAGCGGGTCAAACTCCTCGACCAGTTCGCTCGCCCGCCGGCGAAGCTCGGAACATGCTTTTGCGGTTACAAAATTTTCAAGAACGAGGACTCCTGCTTCATGAAACGCGGCAAGCATTTCATCGCTTATTCGCCCGCCTTCGGGCGCGGCATACGACGGTAAGGCGTTACGATACCGTGAAGTCAGCTTCATACAGGCTGTTCATAAATGGTCTGGACAGGGAGCATTAATATCGGAATCCATTAAGCTGTGCAATGACCCCGTTACGCCCTGCGGATTATCGCCATGACAAAAAAAGTTTTCCGAGGTTTTCTTCTGTGTCTGCCAGCGCTGTTTTTGACCGCCTGCCAGGCATCCGATAATCCGTGGCTTAGCGATTATGAGCTCGAATCGATCGAGACGCAGATCGAATCGAGGGGCGTTCGCATCCCGGTGACATTCGTGCGCCCTGTCTCGGGTCATGTGAGCAGGGTTCCACTGGTCGTGATGGCGCACGGCCATGGCGGCACCAGAGACGAGGCAGGCGGGTTTACAAGGGTCGCCGCGGAGTTGGCTGCACGAGGCATCGCCTCGATAAGAATGGATTTTCCGGGCTGCGGAGACAGTTCGGAGCCGTTCACGCGGAACAATCTGACGAATATGCTGGAGGACCTTCGCGCATCCCGAAGCTTCGCCGTTCGCCGACCCGGGATTGATCCGAGCCGGATCGGCCTGCTCGGTTACAGCATGGGTGGCCGCCTTGCGATGCTGGCCTCCGCCGGGGGTGACAGGTACACGGCTGTGGCCGCCTGGGCGCCGGCGGGCACCAACGGGGAGCAAAGCCTCCTGGAATTCCTGGGCGGCAGGTCTTCGTACGACGCCATGAAAACGGAGGCCGTCCGCCATGGATATGCGACATTTACGACTCGCTGGGGCCAGCGGCAGCAGCTCGGCATGCGCTGGTTCGCTGATTTGGAGAACCTGCGGCCGCTGGACGCGATTCGCGAATTCGAAGGTCCGGTGCTGGTGCTGTGCGGCGACCGCGATGAAGTTGTTTCACCTGTAGTCTGCCGGATCGTCGTTTCCCGAGCGGACAGAAGCGCGAAAGTCGAACACGTCGTAATTGCCAATGCTGATCACGGACTCGGTTTTTACGGTGGAAATCATGCAATTGCAGATCGAGTAGTCGACGCTACCGTGCGGTTTCTGAGTCAACATCTGTTACGCGAGTAGCCGCCGCTCTCCGGCGCATTGACGATCCGCAATGGCTGATGCACACTGTGGACACCTGTCATTGTTAAGAGAATAACGACAATTTTCACCTCTGAAATCAGGCTGAGAATCAGCAGGTCTGATGGGGGAATATCGATGATCACGAGAACTCTACAGCATGCCGTGCTGGCCGTCGCTATTGCAGGAGTCAGCGCGCCTCAAATCGCTCTTGCACAAGGTGACGATGACGAAGCATTGTTTGAAGAAATCACGGTTACCGCTACTAAACGCGAGAAGAGTATTTATGAAGTCCCCGTCGCGATGAGCGCATTTTCTGCGGCGACGATTGAAAAGCAGGGAATTACGGACCTGACCGATGTGGGCAAGTTCGTACCGAACCTGAACGTGACCGGTTTTTCCGCCGGCCATACCTCATCGACAAATCCGTTTATTCGGGGAATTGGTCTCCAGGACCATTTGATAACCACCGACCCCGGTGTCAGCGTCTATGTCGACGGTGTTTATCTCGGCAGACAGGTCGGTCAGAACTGGAGCCTGTCCAACATTGAGCGGATAGAGGTCCTGAGAGGCCCTCAGGGAACATTGTATGGCCGTAATTCCATAGGCGGCGCAATCAATATCATCACGCTCAAACCCGGAGCAGAAGAAGGCGGACGGATCGGCTTGCAGGTCGGCAGCCGAGGGCGAGTGAACGCGGACTTCTACAGCAATATCGAGATGTCGGATGACCTTGCGGTGATCGTATCCGGTGCTTTCCAGCGTCGTGACGGCATCGGCAAGTTCTTGAATCTTCCGAATGCCGAGGCTGACGTCGGCGAGTTGCAGGATATTTCGGCCCGGGTGGCGGTCAATTGGACGCCGACCGACCGATTGTCCTTGCTGTTTACGGCGGACGGCAATGACGGCGATAACGGATTGCGACCGTACACCACGCTGATCGACGAAGTCCCGAACGGGGCGGTGTATCAGGCCGGCTACAGGAACTCGGATGTGTCCGCGGACCCGTATGACAACAATACCGGCGAGGTCGATCAAACGAGGGTGACAAACAAGGCTTACGGCCTGTCGGTTACGGCGGATTACGCCGTGTCCGACAGCCTGAACGCCAAGCTCATCATCAGCGATCGCCACTCAGAATACGAAAGCGGTTTGGACGATGACAGTTTTGTCGACGATTTCCTGTCGTTCCCCGAAGTCGGTTCTGCCGATCAGACTTCAATAGAGCTACAGCTTAACGGCGATTACGGCAGCTGGGATTTCGTCGGCGGCATCTACCGTTTCGAGGAAGACGGTGCAAATGTCCAGGATCCGTATACCTTCCTGGGAGGCCCTGGCGACTTCCTGCTGGCACAGGACGTCGAGAGTTTCGCCATCTATGGAAACGTCGGTTACAGCGTATCGGATGACCTGCGCATATCAGGCGGCGTCCGATATACAAAAGACGACAAGACAGCGCGAACCAATATCAACTCCGGGCTCATCGAGGAATCCGGAAGCCGCGACTGGTCTGAAGTCAGCTGGGACCTGTCCCTCTCTTATGATCTGGCGGACCGATTGACGACTTACGGCAGCGTCCAGAGTGGTTATCAGTCGGGGCAGTACCCGCCCCGGCCGTTTTGCCTGTTTGGTTCCCTGGATTTCACCCAGCCCGGTAACGTGAGCCGGCCGAACTGTTTCGTTGCAAACGACAATATCACTGCCATCAATTACGAAGCCGGTCTCAAGGGGCAGCCATTCGACACTTTACAGATGAGTGTCGCGGTCTTCTTCACGGACTACTCTGACCTGCCGTATCAGGTCAGCACAACCGCAGTTGGTGGATTCGACACGAGAAACATAATCGTCGATCAGGAGTCCGTCGGTGTCGAGTGGGAAAGCTCATGGGCAGTCAGCGATGACTTTTATATTCACGCGACGCTGGGTTATATCGATGTTGACGTGGATGATCCCGAGGCGGTTGCGCCGCTTACGCCGGAGCTGACTGTCTCGCTCAGCCCCGAATACACTTTTCAAACCGCCGGTGGCGGCTCGATCAGGCTTCGGGCGGACTGGTCGTTCAGGGACGACATGTTTGGTGAGCCCAGCGCTGACCCGGGCAGATTCACGGCGATCGACAGCCGCAGTCTGATCAATTTCGATTTCAGCTATGAGTCTCCGGACGAAAATTGGACGGTTGGCCTCTACGGAAGAAACATTACAGATGAACGTTACGTCAATGCCAGGCTAAACGTCGTTGACTACATCTTGAGCATTTTGAGTAACGACGCCAGCGAGTTCGGGGTCCGTTACGTCAATAACTTCGG
The DNA here is from genome assembly GCA_046756445.1 of Woeseia sp. Classification (GTDB taxonomy): domain Bacteria; phylum Pseudomonadota; class Gammaproteobacteria; order Steroidobacterales; family Woeseiaceae; genus JACZWL01. Next base: position 14,923 of record JBHHWI010000065.1, read on the forward strand.
CCTGTAACTCTCGTCGCCGGAGACCAGCATTAAGCGGGCAACATCCGTTGCCCGCTTTTTTGCTGCGGCAGGGTAGAATGACCGCACGCCGATCCGAGGACAGAAGATGACAAACCACAAGTGCTTGCGTCTACCCGCCCGCGCCGTCACATGCACGCTGATTTTCGCCATGGCCGGCGCATGCACGCCCGCTGAGCCGCCTGCCGACGCGGCTGCCGAGCCCGGCGCAGCGACGGTGGACCTTATCGTCGAGGGCGACTACATCGTCACGATGGATGAGAATCAGGCTGTGGTCAAAGTCGGTGCGGTCGCGATAAAGGACGGCGTAATCGTATCTCTCGGGTCCGCAGCCGATATCAGCCAAAAGCACGTTGCAACCGAGACGCTGAGTGGCGAGAACCGCATTGTCATGCCCGGACTGATCAACGGTCATTCACACGCCGCAATGACCCTGTTACGCGGCGTGGCAGACGACCTGGCGCTGATGGACTGGCTCAACAACTATATTTTTCCGGCGGAGGTCGAATTTGTCGATGCGGAGTTCGTTCGCATCGGTACCGAGCTCGCATGCTGGGAGATGATTCGCGGCGGCACCACGATGTTTGTCGACATGTACTATTATCCCGACGTCATTGCCCAGGTCGTGGAATCTTGCGGTCTGCGCGCCATGGTTTCGGCGACCGTCATCGATCAGCGAAGCCCCGACGCCGAAGACGCCGGTGACTCGATCAGAAAGGGAATCGAATTCGTCGGCCGATGGAAGGGCAGGAACAGCAGAATCATGCCCATTTTCGGCCCTCACGCCAACTACACACTGAACGCGGACCAGCTCAAGCGTACCAGGGCGGCGGCAAACGATGCCGGAGTATCGATAAGCATCCACATGTCCGAATCACCGTTCGAGGTCCAGTACTCCAGGGACACGTACGGCATGACGTCCATAGAGTTCTTCGAGTCAATCGGCTTTCTTGACGGTCCGACCATCGCGGCACACGTCGTGTGGCCGACCGCAGCCGAGATACCGGTGCTCGTTGAGCGCAACGTCGGTGTGATTCATAACCCGACATCCAACATGAAGATTGCTTCCGGTATCTCCCCGGTTGCCGACATGCTGCGTGCCGGTGTACGTGTGGGCCTGGGCACTGACGGAGCGGCAAGCAACAACGACCTCGACATGTGGGAGGAGATGCGTCTTGCGGCATTTCTGCAAAAAGTCGATCGCATGGATCCGGAGGTGCTGCCCGCGCCCACCGTGCTGGCAATGGCTACCCGCGGCGGCGCAGAAGCCATCGGCCTGGGCGAGATGATCGGCGCGCTGGCTGTCGGCATGAAGGCCGACCTCATACAGGTCTCTTTTGACGACGTTCATTTCGTGCCGACGTACGACGTCATATCGCATCTCGTGTACGTCGCCGACGAACAGGATGTCGCAACCCTCATCGTCGACGGCAAGGTTCTGATGCGGGATAAGCAGATACTGACCATCGATACGCCACGAGTCGCCCGGGAAGCCAGGGAGCTGGCTAGACGCATCCAGGCAGGGCTTGCCGAACGAAATCCGTAACAGGAGGATGACGTGTTTAATCGAATTGTGTGGTTCGATCTGCCCGCGTCGGATCTCGAACGCGCGATGAAATTCTATTCACGCGTGCTCGGGGCAGAGGTGAATGAGAGATTCTCCGGTGTCGGTGTAATTTCTTCGGATGACGGCGCCGTTTCCGGTTGTGTCTTCAAAAGTGAAGAAATAAGGCCGTCCGACCAGGGAGTGCTGCTGTACTTCAATGTCGACGGGCGTCTGGAAGAGGCGGTGTCCGTCGCCGAAGAATGTGGCGGTACCGTTTACGAGGCGCCGCACGCGATCGGCGAGTTCGGCCACAGAGCGATAGTGATAGACAGCGAAGGCAATCGGATTGCCCTGCATTCATCATGAACAGGCTGGACAATGCAATCAGACGCCAGCAGGTCGTGCAACGCAGCCGAACCATTGCCTGGGCATTGTTTGCGTTCTTCGTGCCTGTATCACTTCTGTTTGTCGGCGAAGTGATTTTCGGTTTCCTGCACGTGGATGAGGTCGGGGTTCTTCAGCTCCTGGCTGAACTCGTTCTCGCACTGCTGTTTGCGTTTGCGGCCGCGAAGATGTTTCGAGCGGGCCTGCGATTCAACCGGCTGCTCGCCGATCCCGATCGTCTGATGCATGAAGATCCTGACCTCCTGGAATCGTCATTCTGGTCGGCATTTTTTCCCTCTTCGTTTCGATCCGGTTAGATGAAGCGG
>JBHHWI010000066.1:0-16370 GCA_046756445.1 Woeseia sp.
TGGAAATAACGGTATCGCTGGCTTTCAAAGTATCGTGGTTGACGCCGTAGACGATAGTCGCATCGACTTCCTTTCCGGCCGGCGCCGAGATGATGACTTTCTTGGCGCCGCCCTCGATGTGCGCCATCGACTTTTCCTTCGACGCAAAAAACCCCGTCGATTCGAAGACGAGCTCGACACCGAGGTCACCCCACGGCAGTTTCGCCGGATCCCGCTCGGCAAGCACCCTGATCCGGTCGCCGTTGACTACGATGCTGTCGCCGTCGACCTCGACAGTGCCCGGGAATCGGCCATGTGCCGTGTCGCGGCGCGTCAGGTGCGCGTTGGTAGCGGCATCCGCCAGGTCGTTAACGGCAACGATCTCCAGATCGGAGCGCTTGTTTCCCTCGTACAGGGCCCGCAATATGTTGCGGCCGATTCGGCCGAAACCGTTGATGCCGATCTTGATGGTCATTTACGCCTCCCTGTTGGTTTTGTTCCCGGCGAGCAGTCGTCTGGCGGCGCGAACGACGTTGTCGGCGGAGAAGCCGAAATGTTCGAACAACTCCGGCGCCGGCGCCGATTCGCCGAATCTGTCGATGCCGATAACGTGGCCGCCGTCTCCGGCGTGTCGCCACCAGGTCTCGGTCACACCCGCTTCGATGACGAGCCTGGCGGTTATCTCGCGTGGCAGGACCTGCTGGCGGTATTCGGCCGGCTGCGAATCGAAGGCATCGGTGCAGGGCATCGATACGACACGTGCCGAGACCCCATCGGCCGCCAGCAGCTCGGCCGCCGACATTGCCAGCGCGACCTCCGAGCCGGTAGCGATCAGGATGAGATCCGGAACTCCGTCCGCGTCTTTCAGGACGTAGCCACCGCGTTCGATCAGCGAGATCTGGTCCGCCGTGCGCGCCTGGTGCGGCAGGCCTTGCCTGGTCAACACCAGGCTGGTCGGGCCGTCCTGTCTTTCAATGGCCTCTTTCCACGCCACCGCCGTCTCGACCGTGTCGCAGGGTCGCCACACCCGCATATTCGGGATGAGCCTCAGACTGGCGACGTGTTCTACCGGCTGATGCGTCGGCCCGTCCTCGCCGAGGCCGATCGAGTCGTGCGTATACACGAATATCGTCCGCACCCGCATCAACGCGGCCATGCGCAACGCGTTTCGGGCGTAATCCGAAAACGTGAGGAATGTCCCGGCGTACGGGATGACGCCGCCGTGAAGGGCCATGCCGTTACAGATCGCCGACATGCCGAATTCCCGTACGCCGAAGTAGATGTAGTTGCCGGAGGCATCGTCTCCCGTAATCGGGACGGAGTTTGCGTGCCTGGTCAGGTTGGAGCCGGTCAGGTCGGCAGAGCCACCCGCCATCTCGGGCAATGCCGGCACGAACGCGTTCAGTGCAACCAGCGACCCCTTGCGGGTCGCCATGTCGGCGCCGGTGCTGTCGATTTCCCTGATGGCGTCGCAGGCGAACTCGGACCAGTCTGCGGGCAGTTCGCCTGTCATGCGTCTTTGAAACTCGCTCGCGAGCCCAGGATGTGCTTTCTCGTAGGCCGAGAACAACTCCGACCATCGGGCCTGCTGCTGCGCACCGCGACTGGTGGCATCCCAGGCCGTCCTGATCTCGTCGGGGATTTCAAACGCCGGGTGATCCCAGCCGAGTTCTCTCCGGCTGGCTTCCACCTCGTCGGCACCCAGCGGTGCCCCATGTGTCGCGGCCGATCCCTGTTTGTTCGGTGCGCCGAAACCGATGACAGTCTTGCAGCAGATCAGCGACGGGCGTTGTTCGTCCGCAAGCGCCTCGTCCAGCGCCCGGGCGACGGCTTCACTGTCGTGCCCATCGACGTTTGCAATGACCTGCCAGCCGTATGCCTCGAAGCGCTTTGCCGTGTCATCGGAGAACCAGGCGCCGACCTCGCCATCGATCGAGATGCCGTTGTCGTCATACAGGCAGATCAGCTTGCCGAGCTTGAGCGTGCCCGCGAGTGAACATGCCTCGTGCGAAATGCCTTCCATCAGGCAGCCGTCGCCCGTGAATACGTAGGTCCGGTGGTTGACGATGCCGAATCCGGGGCGGTTGAAAGTCTCTGCCAGCATCTTCTCGGCGATCGCCATGCCTATCGCATTGCTGAGTCCCTGTCCGAGCGGGCCGGTCGTCGTCTCTATGTACAGATCCGGATCTCGTTCGGGGTGTCCGGCCGTTCTAAACCCCAGCTGTCGAAAATTTCTGAGCTCTTCCATGGGCAGATCGTAGCCGGTCAGGTGAAGAAGGCTGTACAGCAGCATCGATCCGTGGCCGTTCGACAGCACGAAGCGATCGCGATCGAACCAGCGCGGGTCGCCCGGGTTGTGTTTCAGATAATCATTCCACAGCACTTCGGCGATGTCCGCCATACCCATCGGCATGCCCGGGTGCCCCGACCTGGCCGCCTCGACGGCATCCATACTCAGGGCTCGAATCGCATTGGCAAGTTCTCGCCGGGCTGGCTGGCCGGCAACAGTCGAACGGCTAATCTGGTGTGACATGAGGCTCTTTACGCGGCCTCGCTGGCCGGGTGTTATGGTTAATTGCCGAGAAAAATGGCGGAATCAAGCTGGCGCATTTTCGTAGTTTTTTCGGGCAGCCGCAAGGGGGACTTCGTCCACCGGTCGTCGGCAGTATCTTGAAGGTTTTGGAAAATGTTGCGCTCGTGATGTAGCGCCTGATCTTAGGGTACAATGCGATGCTTCCGAAAAATACAAGCGACAAATTCATGAGTGAGACTTTCTTGTTCACTTCGGAGTCCGTCTCCGAGGGTCATCCGGATAAGATATGCGACCAGATTTCCGATGCCGTGCTCGATGCCATTATCGAGCAGGACAAGTCTGCCCGGGTTGCGTGCGAGACGCTCGTCAAGACCGGGCTGGTCATCGTCGCGGGCGAAGTGACCACTTCGGCCCAGATCGAAATCGAGGAACTGGCGAGAAGGACGATTCTGGAGATCGGTTACGACGACACTGCCATGGGCTTCGACGGCGGCACCTGTGCCGTACTGAACGCATTGGGTAAGCAATCGCCGGATATCGCACAGGGCGTTGATCGGGATGCCGAGGAAGAACAGGGCGCGGGCGACCAGGGCCTGATGTTCGGCTATGCGTGTAACGAGACGGACGTACTGATGCCCGCCCCGCTGACACTCGCACACCGGCTGGTCCGCCGGCAGGCAGAAGTGAGAAAACGCGGTACGCTGCCGTGGTTGCGCCCGGACGCCAAGAGCCAGGTGACTCTTGTCTACGAAGACGACAAGCCGGTTGCCATCGACGCCGTCGTACTGTCGTCGCAACATCACGCGGACGCCAAAATGAATGACCTTCGTGAAGGCATCATGGAGGAAATCATCAAACCGGTACTGCCGGCAGAGTGGCTCGGAAAGAATACGAAGTATCACATCAATCCGACCGGTCGATTCGAAATCGGCGGACCGATGGGTGACTGTGGGTTGACGGGCCGGAAGATCATCGTGGACACCTACGGCGGTTCCGCCAGACACGGCGGTGGAGCCTTTTCAGGCAAAGACCCGTCGAAGGTTGATCGTTCTGCGGCATACGCATGCAGATATGTCGCCAAGAATATTGTCGCCGCGGGTCTCGCAGATCGATGCGAGATCCAGGTTTCCTATGCGATCGGGGTGGCCGAACCGACATCGATCAGCATCCATACGTTCGGTACCGGCAAGATCAGTGAACGACGCTTGACCGACCTGATCCGCGAAAACTTTGACTTGACGCCGTACGGTATCCTGAAGATGTTGAACCTGCTGCAACCGATCTACAAACAGACGGCAGCCTATGGTCATTTCGGCCGGGAGGATATCGATCTGAGCTGGGAACGCACCGACAAGGCCGACGCCCTTCGTGGCGCCGTTGCGGCCTAGACACGAACAGGAGGATTACATGAGCAGCGAACCAGTTGCCATCCAACAACCCGATTACAAGGTTGCGGATATAACGCTCGCAGACTGGGGCCGAAAGGAAATCGCCATCGCGGAGACGGAAATGCCGGGGTTGATGGCATTGCGCCGTGAGCACGAAGGGCAGACGCCTCTGGCCGGTGTCAGGCTTGCCGGGTGCCTGCATATGACGATACAGACGGCGGTCCTCATTGAAACGCTCAAGGCGCTGGGCGCGGACATCCGCTGGTCGTCCTGCAACATATTCTCCACACAGGATCATGCGGCTGCGGCGATTGCCGACTCGGGAGTGCCGGTATTTGCCTGGAAGGGCGAAACCGAAGAGGAGTACTGGTGGTGTGTCGACCAGACGATCAACGGGCCCGACGGCTGGCACCCCAATATGGTGCTGGACGACGGCGGTGATCTGACCCTCGTCCTGCATGACAAGTATCCGGACCTGATGAAGAAGGTCCGCGGCCTGTCGGAAGAGACGACGACGGGCGTCAAGCGCCTGTATGAAATGCAGAAGGAAGGCAGCCTGTTGTGTCCCGCATTCAACGTCAACGACTCCGTGACCAAATCGAAATTCGACAACCTCTATGGCTGTCGCGAATCTTTGGTCGACGGCATCAAGCGCGCAACGGATGTCATGATTGCCGGCAAGATCGTAATCGTCTGCGGCTACGGTGACGTCGGTAAGGGATGTGCTCAATCATTGCGCGGGCTGGGCGCGACGGTTTGGATAACGGAAATCGATCCGATTTGTGCGCTACAGGCCGCGATGGAAGGCTATCGTGTCGTCGAATTCGACGAAGTCTGTGACAAGGCCGACATCGTTGTAACGGCGACCGGCAACTACCACGTCGTGAACGGAACTCAAATGGAACGGATGAAAGACCAGGCCATTGTCTGCAACATCGGTCACTTCGACAATGAAATAGACGTAGCATACCTGCGTCAGTACGAATGGGAGAACATCAAGGCGCAGGTGGACCACGTCATCTTCCCGGACGGCAAGCGGATTATTCTGCTGGCCGAGGGTCGGCTCGTGAACCTCGGTTGTGCCACGGGCCATCCGAGCTTCGTGATGTCGAACTCGTTTAGCAACCAGGTCCTTGCGCAGATCGAGCTATGGCAAAACGGCGACAAGTACAAGAAGGAAGTCTACGTCCTGCCGAAACACCTCGATGAGAAGGTGGCCCGGCTACATCTCGATCGGATTGGCGCCAAGGTGACTCCGTTGACCGACGAGCAGGCCGACTACATCGGCGTATCCAAGGACGGCCCTTACAAGCCGGATTATTATCGGTATTAAGACGGGAAAAAAGCTATCATCCTCGCTCGGGAGATTGCGGAAAACCGCGTGAGCAGAGGGTCGTAGCACTATTCGGAATTCGGCTGATCCTATACGGGTCCTGCACGTCACGGACCCGCACCTGTTCGCTGATTCGAAATCGAGTCTGCGGGGCACCGTCACCCATTCCTCGCTTTCCGACGTGCTTGCACATATTCATGACTCGGGCTGGAATGCGGACCTGGTCGCGATGACGGGCGACCTGATCCAGGACGACTCGCACGAGGCCTATGACCGGTTTTGCAAGCTGATGCGGCCTTTGGGCTTTCCGGTCTACTGTGTGCCCGGCAATCATGACGTGCGGTCGATCATGAGAGACGCACTCGCCGGCCCGGAGTTTCACTATTGCGAATCGTGCATGATCGGAAACTGGCTGATTACCGGCATTGACAGCTGCGTTACCGGCGATGCCGGCGGGCGAATCGATGCACGTGAAATGGAAAGGCTGGAGAGCCTGCTCGATGACACGGCAGCCGATCACGTCCTGATTTGCCTGCATCACCCGCCGCTGCCGGTCGGCAGCAAGTGGCTGGACCAGGTGGGCTTAAGGAACGGCGAGGAATTTCTGCGCCTGATCGCGCGGTCGGGCAAAGTCAGGGCTGCAATCTTCGGGCACGTACACCAGGACTTCATAGCCCGGCGCGATTCGATAAGTATCATCGGAACACCGTCTACCTGCCGCCAGTTCAAGCCGGCCAGTGATGAATTCGCGCTGGACGACAATCCGCCGGCATATCGCAGAATCAGTTTGCGTCAGGACGGCAGCCTGGACACGGAATTGATCTGGCTGGCTGACTGAATGGCCGTCCGACCCACTCTGTTTCAGTTTCTGTTGGCGATCTGCCTGATAGCCGCAGCCGGCGCGGCAGCGCCGCAAGGAAGCGGCCACCCCGTCTCGATATGGCAAATCACGGGTCAGGACAACCGGATATTCCTGCTCGGTTCGATTCATGTGCTCCGCGAGCGTGATCATCCGATACCAATAGCCATCGAGGAGGCTTACCGGGAAGCCGAGGTTCTGATCATGGAAATGGATATCGACGACCTCGACCCGATCGAGTTGGTCGGCCTCGTGAACGAGCTTGGCGTCATCAAGGACGGCGGAAGCTTGCAGGAGATAATGGGAGCGCAGCTCTATACGCAAGCGGTCGACTACGCGGCACGGCTCGATATACCGATATCCATGCTCGCGCAGTCGGAGCCGTGGCTCGCCGCCGTGACCGTCGAGCAGATGATGCTCGTCCGGATCGGCTTCAATCCCGAATATGGAATCGAGTTTCATCTCGCGGCAATGGCGGGCCGGGATAACAAACAGGTTCTCGGCCTCGAGTCTCCGCGCGAACAGCTCGAATTTCTCGATCAGCTGTCTCTGTCCGCACAGCGATCACTGCTGATCCAGACACTTCGGGAGAGTCTGACAATCGAGGACGATATCGATCCGCTGATCAACGCATGGCGGCATGGCGATATTGCATTTCTGGAAAAGAACCTGCTCACCGAGATGCAGAGATCCCCGGAGCTTTACAAGACGCTTGTTGTGGACCGAAACGAAGCCTGGGTCGAGAAAATCAGGGAACTGACCGAAAGGGAGGACGACTACCTGGTTATCGTGGGGGCCTTGCATCTGGTCGGTACGGACGGTGTGCCGGCGCGCCTTGCAGAGATCGGAATCACAGCGGAACAGCTGAGAGAGCCGGATTATTGAGACAGGTTCTAGATCTCCACCATTTCGAAGTCTTCCTTGCCGGCACCACAGTCCGGGCAACGCCACGACAGCGGTATATCATCCCATCGCGTACCCGGAGGAATGCCTGATTCGAAATCGCCTTCCTCTTCGTCATAGACGTAGCCACAGATAAGACACATGTAGGTTTTCATGATATGCGGCAGGATTTTACCAGCAGACCCTCCGGGGTTTATCACGGATTGCCGCTCCGGTAGCATGCGCTGCTCCGCAGGAGATATCGGATGAGTCTTTTTGCAGACGCAAGAAAGTTTATTGCCGGAGGCGTGAACTCGCCGGTACGGGCGTTTGCAGCGGTCGGTGGCGAGCCGGTTTTTTTCAAGAGTGGAAAAGGCGCCTGGCTGGAAACGGAAGACGGCCGCCACATGATCGATTACGTTGGCTCATGGGGACCAATGATTCTCGGGCACGCCCACGCCGACGTCGTCAAGGCCGTAACCGAAGCTGCTGCATCCGGGCTGAGTTTCGGCGCGCCCACCGTCGCCGAGACCCGGCTCGCTCAGAAAATCTGTGAACTGATGCCGTCGATAGAACGCATCCGAATGGTGAACTCGGGCACGGAGGCGACGATGAGTGCTATTCGACTTGCGCGCGGCTTCACGGATCGTGAAAAGATCATCAAGTTCGAAGGGTGCTATCACGGTCATTCAGATTCCCTGCTGATCAAAGCGGGCTCCGGAGCGCTGACGCTCGGTGTGCCGAGCTCGCCCGGCGTGCCCACCGGCCTCGCCGGGAACACCATTACGCTCGAATTCAATAATCCGGATGCGGTTGAAGAGGCGTTCGCGAAACTCGGCGAACAGATCGCCTGCGTCATCGTCGAGCCAATCGCGGGCAACATGAACATGGTGCAGCCCGAGCCTGGTTTCCTGGAAGCACTCAGGGCATGCTGCGATGAACATGGCGCGGTCCTGATTTTCGACGAGGTGATGACCGGATTCCGGGTAGCCAGGGGCGGTGCTCAGGAGATCTTCGGCGTTCGACCCGACCTGACGACGCTGGGAAAAATCGTCGGCGGGGGCATGCCGGCAGCCGCATTCGGCGGGCGCGCCGACATCATGGCGAGCATCGCGCCGGACGGCCCTGTCTATCAGGCAGGTACGCTTTCCGGTAACCCGCTCGCGATGGCGGCCGGTCTGGCGACCCTCCAGGGAATCGACACACCCGGATTCTATTCTTCTCTCAGCGAGAATACGCGGAAGCTCGCGAACGGGCTCGCCGAGACTGCAGGCGACGCACGAATACCGTTGTGCGTGGAAGCGACGGGAGGAATGTTCGGCATCGTATTTTCTGCGGACGGACCGATCAGGCGGTTTGCCCAGGTTGCTGCGGCCGATGTCGACATGTTCCGGCGTTTCTTCCACGGGATGCTCGAAGCCAATGTATATCTTGCGCCGTCGGCGTTTGAAGCCGGGTTCGTGTCGAGCGCACACGGCGACGAGGAGATCGGCAAAACGCTGGAAACGGCCGCCAGGGTATTCAGGTCGCTGATTCCGGACCGTGGACCTCATTGAGCACATCCCGAACCAGGTCAAGACGTGCGAGTGCGTCGTCCGCCTCCAGACAAGACTGTTTTTGTTCCGGGCTGATAGGCAGAATCTCGGCAAAGCGGTACCCGACCCAGCCCGCGTCGTCGTATTGCCGGTCCAGGGGCTCGTACAGCCGGCCAAGGTCGTCGAGAATGCCGGCAAGAATATTTGCGAGAGGCCTGTATTCGTCCGGCAGGGAATAGTGGTTTTCGGGTTCCAGGAGCTCGATCTCACCAACGTTCAGGCCGTCCGGCTGCCGATGTGACGACTTGAGGCGGAAGCGCTGCTCGCCGATCGCCGTGACGCCCAGGAGACCGTCGCTGCCCTGATACCAGTCGATAACTCTCGCAAGCGTACCGACTTCGTACAACGTCGCCGGGCCGGTCTCGCTGCCGCTCCTGATCAGGAGAACGCCGAACGGCGCATCTCTTTTCAGGCAGTCGCTGATCATGTCCAGATAACGGGGCTCGAAAATGCGAAGCGGCAGCGGGCCGCCGGGATAGAGAGCCGTAAGTAATGGAAAGAGAGGCACCTTCACGGGATTCCGGATACCCAGTTACCGACGAGGTATCTAAAGTATAGGACGGGAATCCGCGGCTAGCGTCTGTTTTGCAGTGCGCCGGTCAGATTCTGACGCGCCGACCCGAAGCCGCCGTTGCTCATGAAGATGACCTGATCCCCGGGCTGCAGCTCCGCGGCCAGTCCCGCGACCAGTTCGTCGTAGTCCGAGTGCAGGTGCAGCCGGTCGCCGAGCGGCGACAGACAGTCGTCGAATTCCGCGCCCAGCTCTTTGGGCCTGTACACACAGACCAGGCTTGCGCCGTCGAGAGACGCCGCCAGCGCCTCGTTGTGCACACCCAGTTTCATCGTGTTCGACCTCGGCTCCAGCGCAACGACGATGCGTTGCCCCGGATATCGATTCTTCATTCCGGCGATGGTTCGGCGGATCGCCGTCGGATGATGCGCAAAATCATCGTATATAGCGATGTCCGCGACCGTCGCAGTTCTTTCCAGGCGCCTCTTGACGCCCTTGAAGCGCGACAACGCTTCTACTGCCTGTCGAACCGAAACGCCGGCGGATTTCGCGGCGGCGATCGCGGCGACGGCGTTCTCCAGATTGTGGCTGCCACCGAGCTGCCAACTGCCTTCGACTTTCGCGCCGCCGCCCTCTCCGACCGCCAATTGTCGCTCACCCGGATCGGTAAAGCCGGCAGTCCAGTCTGCATCGTCGCCTGCGATGCTGAATGTTTCCGTCGGCGACCAGCAACCCATCTCGATCAGGGTTTCGAGATTGCGGTCCGCGCCGTTCAGGATGATCCGGCCGCTGCGCGGAATCGTCCGCAACAACTGATGGAATTGCCAGAGTATCGCATCCAGATCCTCGTAGATATCTGCGTGATCGAATTCCAGATTGCCGAGAACCAGCGTCTGCGGACGGTAATGCACGAATTTCGCTCGCTTGTCGAAGAACGCGGTGTCGTATTCGTCCGCCTCGACGACGAAGTATCCGGCCCCACCGCGACGAGCCGTCGTATCAAAGTTCGCCGGCACGCCGCCGATCAGGAAGCCCGGCGCGCGGCCCGCCTCCTCGAGGATCCATGCCACCATGCTGGCCATGGTGGTCTTGCCATGGGTACCGGCAAGGGCGATGACGTGATGACCCGCGAGAACGTGCTCCGACAGCCATTGCGGTCCGGAAGTGTACGGAATACTCCGGTCGAGGACAGCCTCGACCGCGACGTTTCCGCGGCTCAGCGCGTTGCCGATCACGACACAGTCAGGCGCCGGTTCGAGCTGACCGACGTCATATCCGCCGTGGACCACAATGCCGAGGCGCTTGAGCTGCGTGCTCATCGGCGGGTAGACACCGATGTCCGCCCCGGAAACCTCGTGACCGGCCGCTTTCGCCAGGGCGGCGATGCCCCCCATGAATGTGCCGCAGATACCCAGAATGTGAATATGCATCAGTTGACAACGTCCTCGGGGATTCCGCTGAACATCAGATAAAAACCGAGTTGCAGAATGAATATCACGACCGCGATGGCAATTCCCGTGAACCAGTGCTGCTGTAGCGACCTGGATATTATGTGGCCTTCCACCAGAATCAGCCAGGGCGTCACGAACCAGGCAATGGCGGCGGCAAGCTCCAGCCCGATAAGGGGCCGGGACAACACGAAGATCACGACGAACAGCAATACCATGATTGCCGTGCAGCCGATGATCGCCGTAATGGTCTGGATGGTTCGGCTGACGAAACCGGACAGATAGAGGATGCCGACGTACAAGCCGATTTTCACCACCTCGGCGGCAAACTCCACAACCAGGTCTGCGTTGTAATCCGTCTCCACCAGTGCGTGCAGCATCAGTTGCGCCACGATGATCATGGCCACCGACAATGCGAGAAGAAGTTGAGATCCGGGCAGGTCCTCCGGTCCCTTCCTGAGCAGGATTACCTCCATAAACGTTTTGAAGATCAGTCGCACCTGATGCCCGCCGCAATACTCTGCGAAGCACAATCATCGCATGTTAACCTTCCGTGCCGAAGCCCTGACGCGATCACGAAATGTCGAAATTACAATTCATCGATCTCGATTCGCCCGACGCGATCAGCACCTTGTTACCCAAAGGCAGGCTTATCGGAGTCGACACGGAATTCATGCGGGAGAAAACCTTCTACCCGCAACTCTGCCTGGTGCAAATCGCTGCGGACGACGGCGTCTATTGTGCCGACCCGTTGGATGCGGGCGCCATCGACATGTTCTGGCAACAGATGATGCGCTGCAACTGGGTAGTTCATTCCGCCCGTCAGGACATCGAAGTGCTGTTTCATACCTCGAATCTGATGCCCGGTACACTCTTCGACACTCAAATCGGGGCCGCTTTGCTGGGATTCGCACCGCAGCTCGGGTATGCAGGCCTCGTCGAAGAGCTGTTTGATGTTCAGCTCGCGAAATCGCATACCCGAACGGACTGGACACAACGACCACTACCGGCCGCAGCGCTCGAGTACGCCGCCGAAGATGTGCAATTCCTGCTGCCGGCATACGAAGTCTTGGCGGAACGGCTGGCCGCGAACGGCAGGCTCGCCTGGGCGGAGGAAGACTCCGCAAGTCTGTTGAATCCTGTGCTCTATAAAGGTGACTCCTGTCATGCGGTCTCCCGACTCAGGGGAGCCCGGAATCTGCGGGGACGTGCCCGCGCTGCCGCCGCCCGGCTCGCAAGCTGGCGTGAGCGCGAAGCCGAGCGTCGCGACCGACCGCGCCAGTGGATCATGAAAGATGCCGTGCTGCTCGAAATTGCCTCATCGGGGCCCGAGGATCGGGAAGCGCTCTCCGCGATTCCCGGACTCGCGCCCCGCACGCTGCGCCGCGCTGCCGATATCCTGCTCAAAACCGTCGCGGCCGCCCGCGACGACGCTGTCGACTATGAGCCGCCCCGAAAACCGGACGAAAAACAGAAATCCATCCTGAAAGACATGCAGGCGGCTGTCTCTGCCTGCGCAGACGAGCTCGGAATTGCAGGAGAGATTATTGCTCCGAGAAGGGAGCTTGCCGCTTCTTTGAATGGCGAACGCGCCTCGCGCGTATTCACCGGTTGGCGAAGAGAACTTATCGGCGAGCAACTGCTGCAGATGCTAGCGCGGCATTGAGGCGGCCGTATACCTCATCGACACTCCCCGTCGCATCGACGACCTGCAACTTGTCATTCGCTCGATAGAATTCGACCAGGGGTTCGGTTTGTGATCGATAGACCTGGAGACGGTTGCTTATGGTCTCCTCGATATCATCCTCGCGTTGAATGAGTTCGCCCCCCGCTTCGGTACAGGCGTCCAGCTCTTCCTTCGGTGAAAAATAAATATTCAGGAGTTTTCCGGTCAGTGAACAGGTCCGCCTGCCCGTCAGCCGTTTCATCAGGATGTCGGTGTCCACGTCCATCAAAATTGCCGCGTCCAGAGGCAGCCCCAGTCGATTCAAAAGCGCTTCCAGATCGAGCGCCTGCTTCTCCGTTCTTGGAAAACCATCCAGTATGAATCCGTTCTTTGCGTCGTCCTCGGCCAGCCTGTCGCTGATGACGCCGAGCATGATGTCGTCGGGCACGAGTTCGCCGGCATCCATGACCTTTTTCGCCTGGAGCCCGAAGTCCGTACCCGCCGATACGGCTGCACGCAATATATCGCCGGTCGATATCTGGGGAATATCCCTCTCGGCCATCAGTTTTTTCGCCTGCGTGCCTTTTCCGGAACCCGGTGCACCCAACAATACGATCCGCATCGTTGATCTCGCTTGTGTTCGCCGGCGGCATACGCTACCGGCAATGCTATTTCGGGTCAAACGGCTTTGGGCTATGCTTCGCCTCGATTCAGGCCTGTCAACAAGGAAAAGACCAGATGCCGAAGATGAATGCCTTTTATGCTCAGTCCGGCGGTGTCACCGCGGTCATCAACGCGACGGCATGCGCCGTGATCGAAACAGCCCGAAAAAACAGGCACCGGATATCGAATGTCTATGCCGGGCACAATGGCATCATCGGCGCATTGACGGAATGCATGATCGACACGAACAGGGAACGTGCGGCAGTGATTGCTGCGCTACGCCATACTCCGGGCGGCGCCTTCGGCTCGGCAAGATATAAACTGAAGGGAATCGAGGAGAATCGCGCGCAATACGAGCGGCTGATCGAGGTATTCAAGGCACACAATATCGGTTACTTCTTTTACAACGGCGGCGGCGACTCGATGGACACGGCACACAAAGTGTCACAGATCAGCAAACGCATGGGATATCCGGTTGCCTGTCTGGGCATTCCGAAGACCGTCGACAACGATCTGCCCGTTACCGATAACTGTCCGGGTTTCGGCTCCGTCGCAAAGTACGTTGCCGTATCGACCCGCGAAGCCGCGCTCGATGTTCTATCCATGGCCGAAACCTCGACGAAGGTCTTTATCCTCGAGGTGATGGGCCGCCACGCCGGCTGGATCGCGGCTGCCGGCGGACTGGCAGGCAGCAAGGCCGGCGATGCACCGCACATCATCCTGTTTCCCGAGATCCCCTTCAGGAAGGCCGCGTTTCTGAAACGCGTCAAGGAGTGCGTGACCAGGTACGGCTACTGTGTCGTCGTAGTGAGCGAAGGCGCGCGATTTGCAAACGGCAGATTCCTCGCGGAAGCCGGCACCCGGGACGCTTTCGGTCATGCGCAGCTCGGTGGCGTCGCGCCCGTAGTCGCCGACATGATCCGGGAGAAACTCGGATTCAAGTACCACTACGCCGTTGCCGATTATCTGCAGCGCTCGGCGCGGCATATCGCATCCGCCGTCGACGTCAAACAGGCTTACGCGGTTGGCGAGGCCGCGGTCAGGCTGGCGTTGGCCGGAAAGTCCGCCGTAATGCCCGTCATCAAACGGGTCTCCGATGAGCCGTACCGCTGGCGAATCGACGAGGCTCCCCTGTCACGCATCGCGAACAAGGAGAAGATGGTGCCGCGGCGATACATCGGCGCAGACGGCTTCTCGATCACGCCAGCCTGCCGCCGCTATCTCGCGCCATTGATTCGGGGCGAGGATTATCCGCCGTATATCAATGGATTACCGAGGTATGTCAGCCTGGAAAATGTCAGGGTCGCGAAAAAGCTGAACACCGGATTTGTGGTATGATGCGCCGCCTGCCGCAGGAAGCCCCTGAAGAGGGATAGGGAGTCGTGGCGGCATCTGCTTGATATCACACATTGTTTTTTATTGCCCCGAGGCTCGCGCGCGCCGGGGCCATTCATATGATCGGGAGACTGGCTGATGACGAATGAGTTTGCTCTGTGGCTTGCCATAGGCGCGGGTGTTCTGGCGGTCTTGTATGGGCTCGTATCCATACAGTGGGTTCTGAAGCAACCGGCCGGCAACGAACGCATGCAAGAGATTGCACGGGCGATTCAGGAAGGGGCGGGCGCTTATATGAACCGCCAGTACTTCACGATCAGCATCGTCGGGGTCATGTTGTTTCTGATTCTGGGCGTCGTGCTCGAGTGGCATACCGCCATTGGTTTTGCCATCGGTGCGATCTTTTCCGGCGCAGCCGGCTACATCGGCCTCTCCATCTCGGTCCGGGCGAATGTCCGCACGGCCGAGGCCGCAATCGAGGGCGTTAATCCGGCGCTGAATATTGCGTTTCGCGGCGGGGCGATTACGGGCCTGCTCGTAGTAGGGCTCGGTCTGTTCGGCGTCGCCGGGTATTTCTACGTGTTGACCAGCATGGGCGCAACTGCCGACGATGCAATACATGCACTCGTCGGCCTGGCATTCGGCGGTTCCCTTATCTCTATTTTCGCGCGACTCGGCGGTGGCATCTTTACGAAGGGCGCCGACGTAGGCGCAGACCTCGTCGGCAAAGTCGAAGCCGGTATTCCGGAGGACGATCCTCGAAATCCGGGCGTCATTGCCGATAACGTCGGCGACAACGTCGGGGACTGCGCCGGCATGGCGGCTGACCTGTTCGAGACCTACGCGGTCACGATCATCGCCACCATGTTGCTTGGCACTATGGTCGCCTCGACCTACACGTTTGCCGCAATTATCTATCCGTTGGTGCTGGGCGCCGCCTCGATCGTCGCCTCAATCATTGGCACGTTCGTCGTGCGTACGTCGGAAGGCGGCAAGATCATGGGCGCGCTTTATAAAGGCGTGATCGTCGCCGGCATCCTCGCGGCAATCGCCTTCTACCCGATTACGAGCGCAATGATGGGCGCAAGTGAAAACGTAATCGGGATATTCGGCTCTGCATTGATCGGCCTGGCCCTGACTGCCGCAATGGTCTCGATCACCGAGTACTACACGGGAACGGATTTCAAGCCTGTCAGGACGATCGCCAATGCGTCACTGACGGGCGACGCAACCAACATCATTGCCGGCCTCGGCGTATCAATGAAATCGACGGCGCTGCCGGTGATTGCCGTTTGCCTCAGCATCTGGGGCGCCTTCGAACTGGCGCCCGACGGTGATTCGCTCGCCGGCCTTTATAACATCGCCATCGCGGCAACCACGATGTTGTCGATGACCGGAGTCATCGTTGCGCTCGACGCATTCGGCCCGATAACGGACAATGCCGGCGGTATCGCGGAGATGTCCGAGCTTCCGCCCGAGGTACGCAAAATCACAGATCAGCTGGACGCGGTCGGCAACACGACCAAGGCCGTCACCAAGGGCTATGCGATCGGCTCTGCCGGGCTGGCTGCGCTGGTTCTGTTCGCCGACTACACGAATGCGCTTGCCGCAAGGGACATCATTATCGACTTCGATTTATCCGATCATCTGGTGATCATTGGCCTGTTCATCGGCGGTCTGGTGCCGTTCCTGTTCGGCTCGATGGCCATGGAGGCAGTCGGTCGCGCGGCCGGCTCTGTTGTCAACGAGGTCCGGCGTCAGTTCCGCGAGATCGAAGGCATCATGGAAGGCACCGGCAAACCGGACTACAGCCGCGCCGTCGACCTCCTGACCAGGGCTGCGATCAAGGAGATGATCGTGCCTTCGCTGTTGCCAGTCGGCGTACCGATCGTTGTCGGACTGGCGCTCGGGCCCAAAGCGCTCGGCGGTCTGCTGTTGGGAACCATCATCACGGGTCTTTTCGTCGCGATCTCGATGACAGCCGGCGGCGGCGCCTGGGACAACGCCAAGAAATATATCGAGGACGGCAACCTTGGCGGCAAGGGCTCCGATGCTCACAAGGCAGCGGTCACCGGCGATACTGTAGGCGACCCCTATAAGGACACGGCTGGGCCGGCGATCAATCCGCTGATCAAGATTATCAATATCGTGGCGCTTCTGATCGTACCGCTGTTTTAG
>JBHHWI010000067.1:0-15893 GCA_046756445.1 Woeseia sp.
AGCCTTCTGCTCGGAATCGGCTCGATCGTTACCGGGCATCTCGGTCATCTGGAGCTGGCAGGGTGGATGATCGTCTGGTGCGGCCTGCTCGACGTATTGGACGGCGTCGCTGCGAGATTACTCAAGGCGACGTCGACATTCGGCGCCGAGTTCGACTCGATGGCCGACCTCGTCGCTTTCGGCGTCGCCCCGGCCATGCTCGTCCTCCAGGTCGGCATGAACATCGGCGGGGTGGCGTTCGGCACGGAAGCATTCTGGGTATTGCTGCTGTCGGTCGGCGTGTTCGCGCTGGCCGGCGCGATGCGGCTGGCCAGGTTCAATATCACGGCCAGCGAGCCGAGTACGGGCTGGTTCGCCGGGATTCCGATTACGGGCGCCGGGGGCGGGCTCGTTGCGACCGCCATGATATTGCTGGCGAAACACCAGGCGGTCGCCGAGGCAATTCCATTACATGCTTATCTGCCCGTGGGCATGTTCGTGCTGGCCCTGTTGATGATTTCGAGAATCCGATATCCAAAAGCCGTCCGGCGCAAGAGCAACCTGATCAACGGGTTTCAGGTACTGGTGATCATCATCACCTATTACTGCGGCATCACGCGCAGCTATCCCGAATTCCTCTTCTTCCTGGGACTGTTTCTTTTGATTGCAGGAATAATTGCAGGGCGAATCAGCAAAGAATAAGCGCCGATCATGACAAGAACGTCACGGGACACCGATACGGCCGATCTGATCGAACGCCGCAGCAGGCTAATGGGACCGGCATATCGGCTGTTCTACGAGAACCCGCTTCATGTCGTCAAGGGCCGGGGCGTCTGGCTCTACGACAGGGACGGGGATGAATACCTGGACATGTATAACAATGTGCCCCATGTCGGCCACTGCCACCCGCACGTTGTCGAGGCGCTGATCGAGCAGATTACTGCGCTCAATACGCACACCCGCTACCTGCATGAGAATGTGCTCGATTACGCGGAGCGATTGACAGGAAAGTTTCCGGAAGAGCTTGGCGTTGCGATGTTCAGCTGTACCGGCAGCGAGGCCAACGAGCTGGCGCTGCGAATCGCGCGAGCGTACACGGGCGGCACCGGCATCATCGTCACCGAGTTCGCTTACCACGGAAACACGCACGCGACCTGGCAGATTTCGACGGAAAGCATACCGAAGCGGCAGATTCCGGATTTCGTGATACAGGTGCCGGCCCCCGACACGTACCGTGGAACGCACCGGGGCGAGGACGCAGCAGAGCGGTACGCAGACAGCATTCGGGCAGCAATCAGCGGACTTCATGACAGGGGCGTCAAGCCCGCTGCATTCATTGCCGATACGATCATGTCGAGTTCCGGCGTCGTGTCTCCGCCGCCCGGTTACCTGAAAAAGGCTGCGGAGTTCATACGCGCTGCCGGAGGATTATTCATTGCGGACGAAGTGCAGCCGGGATTCGGGCGCACCGGGAAGCACTTCTGGGGATTCGAGGCAGACGGTTTCATTCCGGATATCGTGACGATGGGCAAACCCATGGGCAACGGCCATCCACTCGCGGCGACCGTAACGCGGGCAGACATCGTCGAGCGGTTTGCCGACGGGGCCGACTATTTCAATACCTTCGGCGGCAACCCTGTGTCCTGCGCCGCAGGTCTGGCGGTATTGGACGTGCTCGAAAAGGAAAAGCTTCAGCAAAACGCGCTCGATGTCGGCCGGCACCTGATCGATGGCCTGAGGAGTCTGGCGGGCCGACACGAGTGCGTCGGGGATATTCGCGGCACCGGCCTGTTCCTTGCGGTCGACCTGGTGCTCGACCGGGCAACCCGCGGGCCGGCGGCCGATCTGGCATCCCGAGTGGTCAACGGTCTCCGCGAACGCAGGGTGTTGACCGGCTCAACCGGCCCCCACGGCAATATCCTCAAATTACGCCCGCCAATGGTGTTTTCGAAAGAGAATGCGGATTATTTTCTCGGAATTGTGGACGAGGTCTTGGCAGAAACGTAAGACTCTGTTCTTAATACGTTTATAGTCATCTGCAGCGCGTGTGGCGAAGGCATGACCGAGAAATTGCGCAACGAATTCCTGACGAGGCTCGAGGCCGCGCCGTTTATCGCTATGTTGCGCGGCGTGCAGCATAGCGAGGCCGTCGAGATAGCCGAGGCGCTGGCCTCCACGGGCATCAGCATCATCGAAATCACGGTCGACTCTCCGGATGCGTACATGAGCATCGAGAGACTGGCGCTGCGTATCTCCGATCAGGTCCTGATCTGTGCCGGAAACGTGCTGACTGCCGGCCAGGCGACCGATGCCGCCAACGCCGGCGGCCGCGTCATATTTTCGCCGATCTTCAACGCGACTGTCGTGGAGGCCAGCAAGGAAAAGAACGCACTGTCCGTGCCGGGCGTCTTCACGGCGACCGAGGCGTTCTCGGCGATCGACGCAGGGGCTGACGCGCTACGGATATTTCCAGCCGACACCCTGTCGACAAAGGGCCTTCATGCCCTGACCAAGGTGCTTCCGGACGATACGATCTACCTGCCCTCCGGCGGAATCACGGCGCATAAAGTCAAGAACTGGATGACGAATGGAGCGGCCGGATTCGGCCTTGGCACGAGCCTCTACACGCCTGGCGCAACACCCGAGGAAGTTCGGGATCGCGCCAAAGTTTTTACGCAGATCCTGGACCGAAAAGACGCCTGATCACTGAACCCTGTCGGCAGGTGCCCTGAATACGAGTCCGCCTTTCACGACCGTATCGACCTTCTCGAGAATGCCGATGTCGGCCAGCGGATCGCCGTCGACCGCGACGATGTCGGCGTAGTAACCTGGCTCGATCGCACCGATGCGATCGTCCCAGCCCATGTAACGCGCGGCGACGGATGTCGCCGATTTGATCGCTTCCATTTCCGTCATGCCCCACTCGATCATGTAGGCAAATTGTTGTGCGTTCATGCCATGCGGATATATGGCTGCGTCGGTGCCGAAAACCACCGGAGCACCCGCCTCGTGTGCCCGCCTGAAATTTTCGCGCTGAACCAGCGTCGTCTCTTCGGTCTTCCTCAGGAATTCCTCGGGCCAACCCTGTTTCCTGCCCTCGATCATCATCCAGTCGCCGGGAAAGATGTCCATCGACAGCGCAACGTCGTGCTCGATCGCGAGTCTGATGCCCTCTTCATCGATGTAAGTCGCGTGTTCTATGCTGTCAACACCGGCGAGAATGGCTTCCCTGATCGACTGCGCTCCATGTGCATGCGCCGCCACACGGATGCCGGCGGCATGGCCGACTTCAACGACCGCAGCGATCTCGTCCGGTGTCATCTCCGGGGAACCCGGCACGCCGCCATAGGCCAGCACGGCGCCCGAAGCGATCAGCTTCAGAAAATCCGCGCCACCGTCCACGGCATCCTGCGCTTTCCGCCGAAATTCTTCCGGACCGCTCGCCACACCGAGCCGAACGTGCGCCGGTATGTCGTTTTCGTCCACGCCCGGCACCAGCAGGTCGCCGCCGCCGCCCGGTATGGTCAGGTAGAACCCGGCGATCTGCATGCGTGGCCCGATTGCGTCTCCCCGTCTGATCTCGTCACGGAGATTGCGGCCCGACCAGCCATGATAGACGCCGACGTTTCGGATCGTCGTGAAACCGATATCCAGCGTTGTGAGGGAATTGCGCCGACCTTCGCCGAGTGTGTAATCGAGCGTGTGATCGAAGTAGACGCTCAGATCCGTCAGCCCCTCGGGGTGCTCGAGAATGTGCGTGTGCATATCGACGAAGCCGGGCAGGCAGGTCTTGTCGGACAAGTCGAGTATTGGCACGCTGGTCGGCGCCTCGATTTCCGTTCCGACGGACTCGATCCGGCCGTCTTTGACCATTATCGATACATTCGAGCCCGGCTCATCGGCCACGCCGTCGATGAGCGATCCGCAATGAACGAACAATGTGCCACTGTCCGCGGCATAGGGTGCTTCGGTGACCAGCTCCGGGAGCCCGGCAGGCGCGGTGCACGAGGAAACGGCCGCAACCGTGATCAGGAGGGCGGCGTATTTTCTGACTGTCATATTCCTTCGGAGGCGATTTCGGGATAGCGCTTATGCTTCGGCCGCCTCTCGAGCCGGTTCCGGGTCTCTGCCGAGAATGAGGTTTTTTGCGTTTCTCAGCATCAGACCAAGATCTTCCGCCAACATGTAGAGCGACGGTATCAGGAACAGCGTGATTACGGTTGCGAAAATGATGCCGAAGCTGATCGAGATCGCCATGGGGATCACGTACTGCGCCTGCAGGCTGGTCTCGAGCATTATGGGAAGGAGCCCGAACGCGGTCGTCAGCGACGTGAGAATGATCGCCCGGAAACGCTGCGTCCCGGACCGAATGACGGCTTCCTTGACCGCCACACCTTCAAGTCTTGCCTTGTTGATGAAGTCCACCATGATCAGGCTGTCGTTCACGACGACGCCCGAGAGCGCGATCAGTCCGAACAGGGAATACATGCTGATCGCTTTGCCCAGGATGATATGGCCGGCAACGGCTCCGATCAATCCGAAAGGAATGACTGACATGATCAAGAGCGGCTGCGTATATGAATGCAGCGGAATAGCGATCAGTGCATAGATCAGGAACAAGGCCACAACGGATGCGACCGAGATGTTCTTGACGAAGTTCTGTTCCTCGAGGCTTGCGCCTTCCAGGCCGAAGGTGACGCCCGGATAACGCGATAGCAGGCCGGGAATATAGTCTTCCCTTATCTCCTCGATGATCTGTCCCGGCTCGACGATCTCCGGATCGATGTCCGCGGATACCGTAATCGTCCGCTTTCTGTTCTGGCGCCTGATGCTCGAGAATGCTTTGCCGAATGAGATTTCGGCCACGGAATTGAACGGCACCTCGTCGCCTGCCGGTGTACGGATGCGCATGTTCTCGAGATCGGCGATCGACCTGCGCTCCTCGCGAGGGTAGCGCACCATGACCTTCAGCTCGTCTTTTCCCCGCTGGATGCGCTGTGCCTCCTCGCCATAGAATGCCTGCCGGACCTGGCGTCCGAGCGCCGACATGGAAAGGCCGAGCGCCTCCGCTTCGGGCTTGATGGCCAGCCTGATCTCCTGGCCACCCGTGTTCGACGAATTGCGGATGTCGAAGACGCCGTTGTACCCGGCCAGCTTGTCCTCAAGATCACCGGTGACGTTTTCGAGTGAGGTGTAATCGCTGCCCGAGAATTTGAAGCTCAGCGGCGCGTCGCCACCGATGTGTTGGCCGTCGGAAAAGATGAGCTCCTTGACACCAGCAATCTCGCCGACCTTTTCCCGCCACAGGTCGGTGATTTGCTCATATTCCATCGGCCGATCCTCGCCTTTGTAAATCTCGACGAATACGTCGCCCTCTGTGTCACGGTCGGTGAAGACACCGATGTGATCCACTGGCTCGGGTGACCCGGGGTTCTGCTCGACATATTCGGCATTGATATCGAGGACCGCTCGTTCGATGCGTTCGAGTGCCGCATTGCGCATCGACGGCGCGGTGCCGTTCTGCATTGCAAGCTCGACATGGATGAAGTCGCCCGGCACCTCGGGGAACAGCACCGTGCGCACGACGCCGCTGTTCATGACGCCGACCGTCAGGATCAGCACTGCCGCAAAAATGCTGAATGTCAGGCCGCGGTTGACGAGCGCCTTCTCGAGAAGCGGGGCGTATTTATCGTGTATGAGCGAATGCAGTCCATGCTGTGCATGTCGCTGTATTTTCTGAAAGAATCGCGGCACTCGTTCCCACCGACCGATCTTCCGCTCGGGATGAAACAGATCGTCCTCATCGACAGGCTTGATATTTGCGTGAACCAGATGTGCCGGCAGTATCAGCTTGGACTCCACGAGCGAGAACAACAGGCACAGCATAACGACGACGGACATCGCTTCGAACCACGGCCCGACGATGCCGCCGACGAACAACATGGGCGCAAACGCCGCCATCGTCGTCAGTACGCCGAAAGTCGCCGGGATGGCAACCCTTTTTGCGCCGCGGATAACGTTGTCGAGCGTGTGCCCGTCCGCCCTTATCTTCGTATAGATGCTTTCGCCGATTATGATCGCGTCGTCGACCACGATACCGAGCACCATGATGAAAGCGAACAGGCTGATGAAATTGATGGTTACCGGCCAGGGACCGTGCGGCATCAGCCATAGGGCTCCGAAGAAGGAAATCGGTATGCCGACGATGACCCATCCGGCGACTTTCATGCGCAGGAAGAGTGACAGGATCAGGCAGACCAGTATCGCGCCCTGCAACAGGTTCTTCATCATCATGTCGAGGCGACCCTGCAGATACCAGGCGCGGTCGATCCAGGTCTCCATCCTGACCCCGTCAGGAAGGGCACTCGACTTCTTCTCGATGTAGTCTTTTACCGCGGCTGCTGCGGTCAATTCATTCTGTGAACCTCCGGCCAGGACGCGCAGTATGGCCGTGGGCTGTGCGTTGAAGCGGCTGTAACTGTCTGACTCGACGAAGCCGTCGTCGACCGTCGCGATATCGCCCAGTGTCAGCCGGGTGCCATCGGGATAGGTACGCAAGACCAGATCGGCAAATTCCTGGCCGGTGTATACCTGTCCTTCGGTGCGCAGCAGGATGTCGCCGCCGTCCGTCTTGATCGTGCCGCCGGGCATGTCGACGGATGTGTTGCGGATCGCCTCCGAGACCTCGCTCATCGTCAACCCGTACTGGCGAAGCACGTGTTCCGAGACCTGTATGCTGATCTCGTAGTCCCTGTCGCCGAGGATCTGTACCTGGTTGACGGCCGGGATCGTCATCAGCTCATCGCGGACTTCCTGGGCGATCTGTTTGCGTGCGAACTCGTCCATGTCGCCGTAGATCGAGACGAACACGATGTGAAACGGCACTTCCTCCTTGTAGATGACCGGCTTTTCCGCCAGGGCCGGAAATGTCGAGATGGCATCCACACGGGTCTTGATCTCGCCGAGGATTTCGTTGAGGTCTTCTCCCAGCGAGATTTCCGCCTGAACCGAACCCAATCCCTCACGCGCCGTGGAATTAATCTCGACGATGCCGTCGATATCCTGGATGGCTTCCTCGACCTTGATGACGACGCCTTCTTCAACTTCCTGCGGCGCGGCGCCGAGGTACGGCACGCGGATCTGAATGAAGTTGAGCTCGATGTCCGGCGTGGTCTGCTTGCGGATCGTGATTGCGGACACCACACCGAAGGCGATGATCAGAAACATCAACAGGTTTGCAGCGACATGGTTACTGGCAAACCAGGCGATGATGCCTTTTTCGGTGCTCTGTCCAGGCTGATTCATACTCGGCAGGGCCCCGGATTAGTTGGTGGCGTCGCCTGAAGCGAGTCGTTCCGTGGTGTCTTCGGCCGCTTCCCCGCCCGTGCGCACTTTCATGCCGTTGATCGGCGACTCGATAGCCGTCAGGCTTATTCGTTCGCCGGCGATTGCTCCCCCACGCAGGTACGCATATTCGGCATCCGCCCTGAGGATATCGACGCTGCGGATGCGCAGGCGGTCCTCATCGTCGACGAACATCAACTGGTCGTTGCCGCGCAGCGCCGAGCGAGGTACCCGGATCACGTCCTCGACCGTCAAACCCTCGATCCTTGCCGTGACAAAGCTGCCCACAGGCAAGGGCGAGCGGAAATCGTCCTCTTGCTGCAGCTTGTACGGATCATCGATTTGTGCCACCGCATATGTGACGCGGTTCTTCTCATCGACTACGCCCTCCGTCCGGACAATCCGTGCCTCCCAGTGCGCGGTCCGGCCTTGCTGTATCGCGGACAGGCCGACGAGAGGTCCCTCGGCCGTCCCGGACTCAGCGATGTCAGCCGGGTCCGGCAGATCGATGAATGCAAGGTCCTGATCCGTCAATGGCAGGCGTACTTCGGCGTAATCGGTCGCGAAGGTAACGCCGAGGCGAGTGCCGGGATTGACGTACTGGCCGAGATCCGCCTCTTTCGACCGCACCATGCCGTCATATGGCAGGCGGATGAAGGTTCTCTCGAGATTACGTTTCGCTTTCACGAGATCGGCCCTGGCAGATGCCAGGGCAGCCGCCGCAGACGCCCATTCGGACTCGGCCCGGTATCCCTGGGTCCTCAACTTCTGTGCACCGTCGAACTCGATTTGTCGCTGCTTCAGCAGCGCCTCGGCCTGATCCACCGCGACTTCGTAATTCGTGGGATCGATTCGCATCAGCTCCTCGCCCCTGACAAAGACTCCACCGGCAATGAATTTCGGCGAAATGCTGACGACGGCGCCCGAGACCTCGGCGCTCAGGATGGTTTCGGTGCGTGGCCTCACCGTGCCCTGGCTGTGAACGGTGAAGGTTGTCGCGGATCGAGCGAGCGGCAACACATCGACCAGAATGTCGATTTTTGCGGCATCCCTGGTCTCGGGAGGCGGCTTCATCTGGCTCAGGCCGACCGCGCCGCCGATGGCAACGACGAAGATCGAGGCGATCAGCATGACTCGTTTTGCCTTGCGTTTCATATACTTATCCCCGCGGCAGGCATTGTTGTCATTGTCGGAGACACCGCAGTTCACACCAGTTCGAGTCAATATAGGTGTTATAGTGAACTATAGCACTAAAGCGGTCAAGTCCTGTCGTGCATTATTTGATCGGCCGGACCGCGGATCGTTCAATGTCGTTCCGCGCCGGCACGAAATAGGGTGTAATCGCAGTGAGCGTACAAGTCCAGGGATAATAAATGCGTCGCGCACGCTTACCGGCGGCCCCCGGCCCGGCTGCCAGCGAACAAGAGACTGACTGTTGTCCGTAACCGTCGGTGTTCTCGTCGCCTACCTCGCCGTGCTGCTTGCGCTGGCGATCTGGAGCCGCCGGGAGACGAAGTCCCTCAGCGGGTTCTTTTTGGCTGGCAAGAAACTCCCCTTCTGGGTGGTCGCGTTCAGCACGAACGCGACCGGGGAAAGCGGCTGGCTGTTGCTCGGACTGACGGGCATGGGCTTTGCCGTCGGGGCACAGGCGTACTGGGTGGTGGTCGGCGAGGTCATCGGTATCGCGCTCTCGTGGATTTTGATCTCGAGGCGCCTGAAACGACTTAGCGACGAGAGCGATTCCATCACCCTGCCGGAGGTCATCTCGGCGCGCTTTGACGACAGCCGGCACATTCTCCGCAGCATCGCCGTCGTCATCATCCTGACGATGGTCTGCGCATACGTGACGGCGCAGATGGTCGCATCGGGTAAAGCGCTCAGCAGTTTCATCGGCATGGACTACGAATCGGCCGTTATCCTCGGTGCCCTCATCATCATCGCCTACACATTCGTCGGCGGATACAAGGCAGTTGCCTACACGGACGTCGTACAGGGAGTATTGATGCTGCTCGGACTCATCATCGTGCCCGCCGTCGCCATCGTAAACGCCGGCGGATGGCAGGGCGTGACCAGCGAGTTGGCCGCCCGGGATCCCGGCCTCCTGAGTATGTGGAGCATCACCGACAGCGGCTTCCCGGGATGGGTCGCGCTGGCCAGTTTCTTAGGCATAGGTTTGCCGTTCCTCGGGGTGCCCCAGCTCATGGTTCGCTTCATGTCCGCGAAGGACGAGGACGAACTCAGGAAAGCGCGCATCATGTCTGTCGTCGTCATTCTCCTGTTCGATGCCGGCGCCGTAACCGCCGGAATGGCTGGCCGTGCGCTGTTCCCGGGCCTGGACGATGCCGAGACGATATTTCCGGTATTGTCCTCAGAGCTTTTCCCGCCGCTGATCACCGGCGTCATGATGATCATCGTCTTGTCGGCCATCATGTCCACGGTCGATTCATTGCTACTGCTGGCTTCTTCCGCGGTCGTCCGGGACACCATGCAGAAGATCGTTGGCAGCGCAAAGAGCGACAAGGCGCTGGCGGGCTACGGCAAGGCCGTGACCATACTGATCGGCATCATCGGTATCGCGTTTGCCATCGAAGAGGTGAGGTTCATATTCTGGTTCATATTATTCGCCTGGTCCGGTCTCGGCGCCGCGTTCGGGCCGGTGATTATCTGTATGCTTTACTACAGGAAGACGACTCTCGCGGGCGCCGCAGCCGGCATGCTCGGCGGGTTCCTGACGAGCGTCGTGTGGGTGCTGGCTTTCAAGGCAGATACATACGACCTGTATGAGATGATTCCGGGTTTCATCGTCGGTGTTACATTGACCCTGCTCGTCAGTCACATGACCCAACCCGCAGCACGGCAATGACATGAATGACAAATTGAATATTTCCCGCCGCGACTTCATGAACGGCATCGCCCTCGGCCTGGCGGCCGGGACTTCGCTATCGCCTCTCGAGCTGCTCGCCATGGGCAGGGGCAAGGCGCCGTCAGGCTCCTATCCGCCGGCCCTGACGGGCATGCGCGGCAGCCACCCGGGTGCTTTCGAGGTTGCCCACGCCGTGGCCTGGCGTGGGGTCAAATATCCGCGGCCGCCGGGGCAAACGGACGACACTTATGACCTCGTCGTCGTAGGTGGCGGGATATCGGGCTTGTCGGCTGCGTTCTTCTACAGACAACGCGCCGGGGCTGACAAGAAGATACTCGTACTCGACAATCATGATGACTTCGGCGGACATGCGACTCGCAATGAATTCACCGTGGACGATAAGTCACTCATCTGCTACGGGGGCAGCCAGACAATCGATACGCCGAAGAACTACTCACCCGTCGCCAAACAACTGCTCGAAGACGTCGCGATAGAGACGCAACGGTTCTACGATTATTTCGATCAGGCGTACTTCGAGGACCGACAGCTCGGCAGCGCTATCTGGTTCAGCAAGGAAGCCTACGGGTCGGATGTGCTGGCGCCCAGCGTATTGCGCGATTTTTTCTCCTCGCCCGACCCGGCCGTAATCGATTCGACAATTGGCACCTATCCGCTATCGGATCAGTCCAAATTGGCGCTGGCGGATCTGATCCGAAGCGGGAAGGACTATCTTTCAGAGCACAGCAGAGAAGAAAAAGTAGAGCTCCTGCGAAACATGAGTTATCGCGATTTTCTGCTGAAGTACACGGGTGCGACCGAGGAGATCGCCGATCTGGTCAACGACACGATACGCGGATACTGGGGCATCGGCTGGGACGCGCTCTCGGCGCTCGAAGGATACAGGCTGGGCAATCTCGGCACCGAGCATCTGGAAATAGGCGAAATCGAGGGGGACCTGCCAGGCCGCGACGAGCCGTATATATTCCACTTCCCGGACGGAAACGCGGGTGTCGCCAGATCGATAGTCCGTCAGTTGATTCCGGCGTCAGCGCCCGGCGAAACGATGGAGGATCTGGTCACGACAAGAGTCGATTATTCGCTGCTTGATCGGACGTCATCGAATGTGCGCATCCGCCTGAACAGTACCGGCGTCGATGTCCGGCACACGTCCGATGGAGAAGCGGTCGACGTCACCTACGTTCGCAGTGGTCAGGCCCATCGTGTGCGCGGCAGGCATGTGATTCTGGCGTGTTACAACAACATCATTCCGCATATTTGTCCGGAAGTGCCTGACGATCAGATCAAGGCGATCGACTATGCAACCAAAGTACCGCTTGTGTATATCAGTATCGCCATTCGGAACTGGCGGGCATTCTCGGAGCTGGGCGTCCAGAACATCTACATACCGCAGCCGACGCTCATGCACTCGTTCGGCATGGATTTTCCGGTCAGCATGGGCGATTACAGGTTTACTCAGAGTCCCGAGGAGCCTGCTGTTTTGCACGGCACCTTCGTGCCGACGAGGCCCAACCAGGGCCTGACTGCGAGGGAGCAGCACATCGCCGGACGGCGCGACGTGTATGAGATGAGCTTCGACGATTTCGAAGAGCGTATCGTCAGACAGCTGGACGGGTCATTATCACACGGCGGGTTCGATGTCGAGCGGGATATTGCGGCGATAACGGTAAACCGCTGGCCACACGGCTATGCTTATGAATACAACGAGCTCTTCGATCGCCACGGATGGAATCGATACAACGGTCCGCATGTCGAGGGGCGTGCGCAGATCGGACGAATCTCGATTGCCAATTCGGACGCATCCGCATATGCCTACGTGAATGGCGCAATCGATGCCGCCGACAGAGCCGTCAACGAACAAATAAGCTAGAACAAGCGGCTCGAGCCGCGTAGGGAGCGAACCCGATGCAAGACCTTGGCGCGATCGTGCTGATACCGACACTGATCGTCTTTATCCTGGCGATTGTCACGCACCGGCCGATCGAGTCCCTGGTCGCAGGCTCGCTGGTGGGTCTGGGCATCGCCCATGGCGCCGATTTCGTAACCGGCTTCGCCGACACCTCCCTGAGGGTAATGATGGACGAGACGGTTGCCTGGGTCATCCTGGTCTGCGGGTTCATGGGCAGCCTGATCGCTTTGCTGATAAGGACGGGCGCGACCGGGGCCTTTACCTCCAGGATGACCCATCTCGTCACGACGAGGCAGAGTTCGCTGTTCCTGACCTGGGGCCTGGGGATTTTCATGTTCGTCGACGACTACCTGAACTCGCTGGCCGTCGGATCGGCGATGAGGAATCTCACGGACAAATACAAGGTATCGAGAGAAATGCTCGCCTACGTGGTCGATTCAACGGCGGCGCCGATCAGCGTCATCATCCCGCTGTCGACCTGGATCATCTTCTTCGCCGCGCTGCTGGAGGATAACGGCATCGCCGCACAAGGCGAGGGCGTCCTGTTCTATATCAAGGCGATACCATACATGTTCTACCCGTGGGTCGCCGTGCTGCTGGTTCCCTTGGTTATCCGGGGCACGATCCCGGCACTGGGCGCGATGAGAAAGGCGGAGTCCAGAGCCGAGCAGACCGGCGAAACCGTCCCTCCGGATGCTGAACACATAGAGCAGGCGAACCAGTCGATCGTTGCAAAGGAAGGCGTGCCGCCGAGGATGTCGCTGTTCGTGGTTCCGATGCTGTCGCTGATTGCGTTTACCTTGTACTTCGACCTGGATTTCCTCAAGGGCATCTATGTGAGTCTCGGCGCTACTGCAATATTCGTTCTGGCAACCAGGACGCTCGGCATGCACGACGCGTTCGATACGGTGATCGACGGCTTCAAGACGATGATCGAACCGTTGGGCGTGCTCGTTGCCGCGTTTGTCCTGAAAGACGTCAACGACGTACTCGGGCTTGCACCCTATGTCATCGAAACGATTCAACCGCTGATGACGCCGGAACTTCTGCCCGCAATCATCTTCGTGACGATGGCGCTCGTGTCCTTTACGACGGGATCGAATTGGGGCGTATTCGTGATCGTATTGCCCATCGTCACTGCGCTGTCCAACATATTGCAGGCAGATATGACATTGATTATCGGCGCGACGCTCTCGGCCAGCACGTTCGGCAGCCACGCCTGTTTTTATTCCGATGCTACCGTGCTGACGGCGCAGGCCAGCGGTTGCACGCCGTTTCAGCATGCGCTCACGCAGATTCCGTATGCGCTTATTGCTGCAGTCATATCAACCACTGGATATGTCGTGTTGGGTTACTGGTAGGGGTGTTGACGATGAAAAGAACTTTGATAACCATTTCCGCCATCGGCTTGATCGGTTTATTCGCCGGGGCGATGTCTGAACAGGGGATGCGGCATCCGGCAAAGATCGGCAAGGAGGATATTGCAGGGAAGATATTCGAGCGGCCGGACATGATCGAGACCGATCACGGCGATCACACGACACTCGACGTCACGACCCTGCTAAGCAGTGACAAAAAGTTTGCCAGCGGCATGTACCGGTCCGGCAAGACACGCTCCGTGATCGACGAGCCATACGGGGTCGACGAATTCATGTACTTCCTCGAAGGCAGTGTCACCCTGACCTCGAAGGACGGCACGGTACAGAATATCAATGCCGGCGAAGCGGTCACGATCCCGAAGGAATGGACGGGCATCTGGGACACCGACGGCTACACGAAAATCTGGGTGATCTACTCGGCCGACGGCTCTGGGCTGTAGACCAGGCAATAATTATTTGCCGGCCTGTGTAACCAAGTCCGCCACTGGAGACTATAAGTCTTCAGTGAGCAACTCGTTTCGAGGATTTCCCAATGCCGGTATTACGTATCCTGTTCTTTCTATTACTGATCTGTGCGCCGTTTTCCGCTAACTCCGGCGTCACGAGCGCCGACCTGCCCGGCACGACCGTCTGGTATGCGCATGCGGATCTGGAGCAAATGCGGACTACGGCGTCCGGGAAGGACCTGTACCGCTGGCTGAACGGGGAGGTATTCGTCGAGATACACGAGGAGGTCGGCATCGATGTCGGAAAGGAGACCGACAGGATCACGGCGTTCGCCGATGCCGAGCGGGGCACGGTCATCATTGTCGAAGGCCCGGTCAGCAAGGAATCGCGCGACAAGTTTCTTGCCGTCGCGGCTGCGGAAGCGAAGCTGGACATGCTGAGTTCCGGCCGCAAGGACTATTATCAGTTCGGCGAGGAAAACGAAGGCTCCGGCACCGACCTGGATGCCCTGGAAGACGGCGGCTACTTCAGTTTCGATGTCGAAGATAAAGTGATCGTGACGTCAACCAGGGAGCAGATGGAAGCTCTGTTGAAGAGCAACGGAAAAATTGCCGGCATGGCCAGCCATCCGAACGCATTGTTCGTATTGTCGGCGGACAAGAGCCTCGTACAGGCGGGCATGCGAACGGACGAGCTCGCGGGCGAAGATGACGACTGGGATTCGAATATCCTGCGGAATACCGAGCAGGCCGCATTGCTGGTGGCCGACGAAGACGGATTAATAGCAATCGAGGCGCAGCTCGTTGCCAGGGAAGCCGGCATGGCCGAATCGATCGGCGGCATCGTCAATGGCCTGATCAGCTTGCAGGCGTTTAATTCCGAACTCGATCCCGAGATTCTCAGTCTGATTCAGAACACCAAAGTCGAGGTAAAGGACAAAACGCTGTCGATCAACACCGTTATCGATCCTGCGCTCATTGTGACCATTCTGGACGATTAGAACGATTCTGCAAACGGGGGATCCAGGGGCAGAGTGAGTACCGAGGAACAACTGATTGAATTGGCGAAGGAGGGATCGGCTTCGGCATTCAGCCAACTGGTAGAAATCTATCAGGCGAGGCTTTTTCGGTTCCTGGTGTTGCGTTGCAGAACTCGCGCGGATGCCGAGGATGTGATACAGGACACTTTCATCAACGCATATCGATATATCGGGACATTCAACCCGCGCTGGCGATTCAGTACCTGGTTGTTCCGTATTGCATTGCGCAACGCGGCGAGACTGAGTCAGGCCACGGAGGTGACGACGAGTGACGAAGTCCACGATGATGCCAGTGATCCGCTCCAGGCCTGCATCGTCGATTCAGACAGGGAGAATCTCTGGCTGACTGCAAAGCGGATCTTGGCGGCGGATGCCTACTCGGCGATGTGGCTGCGATACATCGAAGATATGCCCGTAAGAGAGGTTGCGCGGACACTGGGCAGGCCGATGTCATGGACCAAAGTGACGTTGATGCGAAGCCGGCGCCGGCTGAGCGCAGAACTCAGGGGCAGTGACGAATCGACCGTGAAGAGTGAAGCGTATGGATAGACTGCAAAAACGGCTCGCAGAAGACGCTCGCCGGATTCAGGCGGACCCGGGTCCGGAACTGCAGGAACGCATCCGTGCTTCGCTCGAAGCGACACGGCCGGCGGATCGTACACCCCGACCGAAAGCCACACCGGGTACTTCACTGTGGTTGGCCAGCAGCCTGACCGGGCTGGCGGCTGCCCTGGTGATCATCGCGGTACTCAATACGAACGGCGGTGTCGAGCCGACCACACCGACAGATATTGCGCCGCAGCCTCAGATCAACCTCTCGATTCAGGGCTTCCCCTTGAATACCGAAACGGCGGAATGGACCGCCCCCCTGGAGCAAGAGCTCGAGAACCTGCAGTCCGATCTGGAAAAAGCCAG
>JBHHWI010000068.1:0-15797 GCA_046756445.1 Woeseia sp.
GAGCGAACTTTCCGAACTTTCCGAACTTCCGAGGCCAACGCTCGGAAGTTCGGAAAGTTCGGAAAGTTCGCTCCGGCACCTATGGCCGGCACCTATGGCATGCCGCGGCTCAATAGCCTTGTGCCGGCAATCTCGCTCCGCAGAATCGACGACATCTTCTCGGCCTGCATGGGTTTGCTGATCAGAAACCCCTGCGCAAGGTCACAGTGACAGCTCCGCAAGAATTCGAGTTGTGTGATCGTCTCGACCCCTTCTGCTGCGACTTCGATATCGAGACCTTTGGCCATCGCGATTGCGGCGCGGACGATGCGCTGGTGACTGTCGTTTTGTTCGACGTCCTGGATCAGCGACGGGTCCAGGACGAAACTGTCAATTACGCCGGTATCCAGCGAACTGAATGAAAGATCGCCGGTTCCGAAATGATCCAGCGACAGTCTGACACCGAGGCCCCGAAGACCACGCAGCGTCTCCAGCTCTGTCGACCGCTTGTTGACGATGTCGCCGTCGCCGATTTCCAGTTCGACGCAACCCGGATCCAGCGCCGTGTTTGCGAGGGACTTTGATACCGCGGCCACGAGCCTGCCGTGCATCAGCTGTTGTTGCGAGAGATTGATTGCCATGGCGAGATCCGGCAGTTCGAACTGGTGCTGCCAGCTTGCCAGTTGCCGACACGCGGTATCGATGACCCACTCGCCGGTGGAATGTATGAGGCCGCTGCTTTCGAGAATTGTCAGGAATCGAGCCGGCGGCAAGAGGCCGAATCGCGGGTGCTCCCAGCGAAGCAGTGCCTCCAGGCCGATCAGGCGGCCCGTGCCGACATCGATGCGCGGTTGATAATGCAGGACGAACTCGTCACGGACCAGCGCGTGCCGCAAACCGAGTTCCAGTTCCTCGCGTTGCTCGAGTCGGGTATTCAGCGAGCTCGAATAATACTGAAAGCGGCCGCCGCCACGCTTCTTTGCCTGGTACATCGCGAGATCCGCGGCCTTGATAAGACGTTCGGCCTGCCGACCGGAATCCGGATAGATCGCTATGCCAATGCTCGGCGTTGCGTAAACTTCACTGTTGCCGGCGAGGTATTTTTCCGACAGGAGCAACACCAGTTTCTGCGCGGCCGCCGCCGCGTTCCTCGGATCGTCAAAGTCTTCGAGCAGGACGACGAACTCGTCGCCGCCCCAACG
The DNA here is from genome assembly GCA_046756445.1 of Woeseia sp. Classification (GTDB taxonomy): domain Bacteria; phylum Pseudomonadota; class Gammaproteobacteria; order Steroidobacterales; family Woeseiaceae; genus JACZWL01. Next base: position 1,182 of record JBHHWI010000068.1, read on the forward strand.
GCCGGAGAAATCGCCAATGCGCAGATTCTTCGTCAGGCGGTCGGCGACCTGTCGCAGCACATCGTCACCGATGTCGTGTCCGAGCGTGTCGTTTACCGATTTGAATTTGTCCAGGTCGATGAACAGCACCGCGAGTGACCGTGACGATCTCTCACTGCGGCCAATGGCTTTCTCGAGTTGCCGGACGAACAGACGACGGTTCGGCAAAAGCGTCAGTTCGTCGTACTGGGCACGTTTTTCGAGCTCGGTCGTTCTCTTCGTAATGTCGGTGATATCGCGAAACGTTATGACGCCGCCGACGAGCAAATGGCTGCCGTCATAAAGGCCCTGCCCGTTAATGCTCAGAACCGTGTCCTCCTGATCGGGAGCACGGTATATGGCGGTCTGGTTGCTGAATTTCTGGCCGCTGCGCGCCTTGACGAGGGGCAGCTCCTCGGTATCTACCAGCGTCTTTCCATCTGTTGCGATACCGCAGAATGTTCCGCTCCACTTTTCGTCCGGCCGTTCTCTGGCGCCAAGGCCGAGAATCGAGCGGGCAGCCGGATTGATGTCCAGCACTTTACCTTCGTGATTAACCACGATGACACCATCATTTATGCTCTTGAGGATGCCGAGCACCGTGCCGTCGGTATCCGACATTCGCGTCAGCAGCCGAAAACGCTCTACGGCATGATCGAAGACGGCTTCCTGCTCGGCCTCGGATATGTCGTCCACGCAGATCATGTTCTGCGCGCCCAGGCGAACGGCGGCCACGCCCCGATGCTCCTGTTCACGCACGGTGACAGCGATCACGGGATAGTCGTTCAAGGAGTGAATCAGTGACTGCAGCGTCTGCCCGGATTGCGCGATGGCCGGTCCTGCCTCGAACAGGACGATATCGATATTGCCCGGTGCATCGTTCGGGATACTCAGCGCCTGGGAGTGGACAAGCTTGCTGCAGCAACGCGAATCCTGAAGCTTGCCGAGGTAGTCGGCCGTAAAGTCGCCGCGGCCCAGATATAGAATCGAATGCCCCGCCATCAGCTCTGAGTCATCTCCGTCCACATACTCCGGGTAACCGGACAAGTCGTGGTCTTTGTCATATTCTTCTTTTTTGGCTGCTGCCGCAGCGCTAGGCCGAGTATTGCGTCACATACCGCACTCTCGCTCATTGATTGCCCGAGATTTCCTGCGCTCGGACACAGAACCGCCGCTATTCCGTGCACTCGGAATATCGCTCGGGCGATCCGGTCCTCGACGATTCCAGGCGGTAACCGACGGGCCACTCGGCCAAAAGGGCCTGATGAATCATACCAGAATCGCCGTAAATCGCAGTCTGGCAAGGGATATTTGACGTTCGGGGCTGTTGGCATTAAACCATCGGAATACGGTCGGCATCAAAGTAGTAAAGCATGAGGAGAACCGGACTTTGGAGGCACTTCTGGCAACCGGTGCCGCGCGTGACACCGCAGTGGCGGTGACCGAGCAGAGCCTTATCGACGAGAAGGGCTGGGTGGAGCGAGCCCGGAAGGCGGATGTGGCCGCGTTCGAATCGCTCTACAGGTTGTACGTCGATAAGGTCTATGGGCTGTGCCTGCGCATGACGGGCAATGCGAGTGAGGCCGAAGATTGTACGCAGGAGGCGTTCATCCAGGCCTGGAAGAAGCTCGCGAAGTTCCGGGGCGACAGCGCGTTCGGTACGTGGTTGCACCGGATCGCCGTGAACTCGGTGCTGGCGAGGATGAGAAAGTCGAGGCGCGAGCGGGACCGCATACAGGCCGTGACGGACATATCACCGGCGCCGGAAACGCAAGGCGACTGTGCCGGCTTCGAAGAGCTGCAGAGAGCGGTCGACGAGTTACCGGACGGCGCAAGACACGTTTTCGTGCTACATGCCGTGTACGGCTACAGCCATGAGGAGACGGGCGGCATGCTCGGTATAGCAACGGGAACGAGCAAGGCACAACTGCACCGCGCGAAAAGACTGCTCGCGCGGCAACTGAAGCACAACGGACATGATCATGAATGAGAATGAAAGTTTTGATAACGAACTGATGCAGGCGGCACGTGCGCTCGAGAGCGAGGTAACACCCGAGCGCGACCTGTGGCCGGAGATCGAGAGTTCGATTACAACACCTTCGCAGCCAGGCTGGCACAAGGTCTTTGCGCAGGCAGCGGCGGTGGTACTGCTGGTCGGCGCCTCTTCGGGCCTGACCTGGCTGGCAACGAGTGACGGCACGTCGCCGCGCGCTCCGGAAGGGGATCCGATGGATCTCGCGTTCGAGCGGGCGAGCTTCGGCGGCCACTATATGCTCGGTCCCGATTACCTGGATGCACACGACAATCTGAGATCGCAGCTCGAAGAAGAACTGGAGCGCCTGTCTCCCCAAGCGCGGGCCGTGGTGAAGAAAAACCTGGATGCGATTCGCGAAGCGATCGGCGAGATTAACAGCGCACTGGCCGAAGAGCCGGATAACGCATTGCTTCAGGAACTGCTGCTGAGCACTTACCGTGAAGAGCTGTCTCTGATGATGAAGGTCGACGGCGTGGCGAATGCCGTGATGTACCGGACGGATATCTGATGTGGTGTGCAAGGGTATGCGCCACGGAACATACTTACTTTTGAGAGATTGACGATGAGAACATTGGCCCTGACTTGTTTGAGTTTAATCAGCGCCGCGGCGGCGGCAGACAGCGTGGATCGACGGCTGGATGCGGCGGCCGACAGCGTCGTGTCGATCAACAACACCGCCGGCTCCGTTGAGGTCACCGGTTGGTCACGCAAGGAAGTCGAAGTAACCGGCGATCTCGGCAGTTCTGTTGAAGAGCTGGTATTCGAACGCGACGGCAAGAATATCGAGATTACGGTCAGAACACCGAAGAGAGGCGGCCGCAGTATTTCCAGTGAGCTCGTCATTCACGTGCCCGAAAGGAGTTCGGTCGAAGTCGGCGGCGTCAGCGCCGACATCGATGTAACAAACGTCCATGGGGCGCTGCGCCTGCAGTCCGTGAGTGGAGATATCGATAGCGAGGTTAGTTCGTCCGACTTAGAGATTACGACCGTCAGCGGAGACGTCGAGGTGCAGGGCGATGACAAGGCCGGCCATGCCGAGCTGAGCAGCGTAAGCGGCGATATCGATGCGCAGCACCTGGCGGGTGAAGCGGTGGTCGAATCCGTCAGCGGAGACCTCGTCCTCGCCGACAGCAGCTTCGAACGGGTCCGGCTGGAGACGACCAATGGTGACATCGTGTTGAAGGCGAAATTGGCGGACGACGGGACACTCAACGTCGAGACGATTAACGGTGACCTGGAGATTGAATTCGACGGCACGGTCTCAGCCCGTTTCGATATCGAGACATTCAATGGCGATATTCGCAACTGCTTCGGCCCGGAGCCGGTCAGGACCAGCAAGTACACGCCGGGCAGGGAACTCAAGTTCAGCGAGGGAGACGGAACGGGCCGCGTGACGATCAGAACGCTGAACGGCGACCTCAACCTCTGCAAGGACTGACGAGAAGCGGGACGGACTCCGAGGAGTCCGTCCCCGGATCGTCCCCCGGTCGGCTCCGAGTCGTTCCCCTATTGATGATACTCTGTCGGCGTTGCGCCGAAGGAGATCATCATGGGTCGTGCAGCAAAACTGCTCCTTGTTATCGTCGCCGGCATCGTGGGAATCGTGGTGCTCGTCTCGCTCGCACTCTGGCTGTTCTTCGATCCCAATGACTTCCGGGACGAGATATCCGCGCAGGTCATGGATGCGACCGGCCGCGAGTTGCTCATCGAGGGCGATCTTTCGCTCAGCGTGTTCCCATGGGTAGCCGTCAACATCGGCAGTACGCGACTCGGCAATGCGGAAGGTTTCGGTGATGAACCGTTTCTCAGCTTTGCGGCAGCCAGGCTGAGCGTACGGCTGATGCCGCTCCTCATCGAGCGAACCGTCAGCGTCGGCGCAGCCTCCCTGGACTCCCTGTCACTCAATCTCGAAGTTGATTCGAACGGCAGAAGCAACTGGGACGATCTCGTAGAGGCGGCGCAAGAAGCCCCCGCCACGGATGGCGATGAAGCGGAGCAGTCAGGCGCCCTCGACATTGCCAGCGCCAGCCTGAGCAACGCCTCGATCTCATTCCACGATGCACAGGCCGGTACATCGAAGACGATCACCGGACTCACGCTCAGCACCGGCAGCATTGCTGCCGGCGAGCCATTCGACCTCGATGGCGGGTTCGACTTCAGCACCGAGCCGGCCGGCGTCTCGGGACACCTCGAGTTCGGTGGCACGGTGACGCTGGCCGAAGACAGCGAGCAGCTCTCGATCAGTAAGTTTCGATCGGGCGGACAACTGGACGGCGTTGCTGCGAAGGCCACCGAATTCCGACTCGACGCCCCGTCGGTCGATGTCGATATCGCCGCCGAGCGCGTATCGGTAGGCGCAGCGGAACTGTCGATTCTCGGCCTCGACATGTCGGCCGATATCGAGCCGACCTCGTATGCGGACCCGCGGCCCGCGATGACGCTCGAGGTCCGGCCGTTCTCGCTGAAGGCGTTGATGCGGACGATCGGCGTCGACGCGCCGCCTACCGCAGACCCCGATGCGCTCGAACGCGTTTCGTTCAGCGCCAGGGCGGAAGTCGGTGATTCCGCCGTGGAATTGACAGCGATGACCCTGGTTCTTGACGATACCCGGCTCACGGGGGAGCTCAGCCTGCCGCTGACGCAGCGCGGCGCCTATCGCTTCGACCTGTCCGCCGACAGCATCAACCTCGACCGGTACATGGCGCCGGCCGACGCCGGCACAGCCGGCGCGGCCGCTGCGGCACAGGATGACATCGAGATCCCGGTGGATCTTATCCGGCAGCTGGAGGCAACGGGGAGCGTGAAACTCGATCGGGCCACCCTGTCCGGCATGACTTTCGAGAATGTCGTCGTCGGCCTGAATAGCGCCGGCGGCCAGCTTCGGATGCATCCAATCAGCGCCGGGCTTTTCGATGGCAGCTACTCGGGCGACGTGCGGATAAATGCGGCCGGTGATGCGCCATCGATATCCGTCAATGAAAGCGTCGCCGGAGTACAGCTCTCGGATCTCGCCCTGTCGATGTTCGATCAGGAGAACATCACGGGAACCATCGAAGGCAGCTTCAGATTGAGCGGCAGCGGCGAGAACCTCGCGGCCATGCGCAGGGACCTGGACGGCAGCATGGCATTCACACTGGCGGACGGGACCTGGGAAGGCACCGACGTCTGGCACCAGCTGCGATCTGCACGCGCATTATTCAAGGGTGAGCCGGCGCCCGAGGCGCGGACCCCGGCGCGTACGGAGTTCACGGCCGTCCGGGTCAGCGGAGAGGTGACGGACGGCGTCTTGCGCAATGACGACCTGCTCGCAGAGCTTCCGTTTCTTCGACTGACCGGCACGGGCAGCGTCGATCTGGCCGAGGGACTAATCGATTACTCGATGTCGGCGCGGGTCCTGGAGCAACCCGAGTTCATCGATCCTGTGAACGAGACCGAGCTGGCGGACTTTACCGAAGCCGTCATTCCGCTGCGGGTCACCGGGCCGCTTGCCTCGCCGAGCGTCAAGCCGGACATCGAGGCGATGGCGAAGGCGCGGCTCAAGCGTCAGGTCGAGAAGAAGGGCGAGGAATTGAAGCAACGCCTGCTCAGAGAGCTGTTGGGCGCCGACGACGAGCCGCCGGTCGGGCCACCGACCGAACAGGCGGAGCCTGCCAAAAAACCCTAGGACCAGGTCGGGGATGCGCCGAGATAGATTTCCGGACAATCGCGTAATGCTGTCAGCCAGGCGAAAGCTTATCCTCGGCCTCTGTGCCGCCATGGTGGGCACGGCGGCAATGACCTCGGTCGGCGCGGAACTACGATCGATTTCCGTTTCGCTGGAGGCGGGGCGCTACCACCTCAACTCGGTAACGCTGATCCATGCCAGCCAGGACGACCTTTATGCCGTGTTGACCGATTATGACCTGTTCAAGAAATTCACCAGCGCGATCGTCGCCAGCAACGACGTCGAACCGGACACCGAAGGCCGCCCGCGTTTTCATACACGCATGGAGGGTTGTGTCTTGTTCTGGTGCAGCACGTTCGTTCGCAACGGTTATCTGCTGTTGGCCCCCAAGCACGATATCGTTGCCATCGCGGATCCCGAACAGAGCGATTTCGAGTACAGCCGCGAGCGCTGGCGGCTGAGCAGCGAAGCGAACGGCACGTTGATGATCTACGATTTCGAGATGGAACCGAGATTCTGGGTGCCGCCTGTCATCGGCCCTTACCTTATCAAGCGAGCATTGAAAGGTGGCGGCATCCGTGCGGTGAACCGAATCGAGCTTCTCGCGCGCGGCGAAGAACCGGCTTTCTGAGCGATGCCCACTCTCTCACGGACCTTGTTGCGCTGGCACCGATTGCACGGTCGCAAAGACCTGCCGTGGCAGCAGGACCCGAGCCCCTACCGCGTTTGGATATCCGAGATCATGCTGCAACAAACGCAGGTAACGACTGTCATTCCCTATTTCCGGCGATTCATGGCGTCGTTTCCCGGGCTGGCAGCGCTCGCGGATGCCGACCTCGATGACGTGCTACATCACTGGTCGGGGCTCGGTTATTACGCGCGGGCCCGAAACCTGCACCGGGCGGCGAGGCTGATACGCGACGATCATCAGGGCGAGTTTCCGGCAATGTTCGAGGAGATCGCGGGCTTGCCCGGCATAGGACGGTCGACCGCGGGCGCCATCCTGTCGCTGGCCTACGACAAGCGCTATCCGATTCTCGACGGCAACGTGAAGCGCGTGCTGTCGCGCTACCACGCTATCGAAGGCTGGCCCGGCAAGAGCGCAGTGTCCGGAAAACTCTGGAAGCTGGCCGAGGAACACACACCACGACAGGATGTCGCGGCCTACACGCAGGCAATCATGGATTTCGGTGCAACTGTCTGCACGCGCAGCAAACCGGACTGCAGCGCTTGCCCGCTGAAACCGGGATGCGCTGCGTCGAGTCTCGATGCGGTGAGCCATTACCCGGCGCGCCGCGACAAAAAAGAAAAGCCGGTCCGCCATACCCGCATGCTGCTCGCGCACATCGATGGCGTCGTCTATCTCGAGCGCCGCCCGGCCGAGGGCATCTGGGGCGGCCTCTGGAGCCTGCCCGAGCTCGAAGACGATACCGATGTCGACCGATGGTGTGAGCGGGAATTCAACGTCAGGCCGGCCGAGCTGGATCGCTGGCGGACGATTCGGCACAGATTCACGCATTACGATCTCGACATACAGCCGATCGCCGTGCGCCTGTCGGCGCAGTCGCGTACAGTCCGGGATACCGAAGACAGCATCTGGCATGAAATCGGCACGCCGTCTCCGGGCGGGATGGCGGCGCCGGTCAGCAAGCTGATACAGACACTGGCAGACCAGAGATGACACGAACCGTTAATTGCGTCTTGCTCAAAAAGGAAGCCGAAGGCCTGGACTATGCGCCTTATCCGGGCGAACTCGGTCAGCGCATTTACGACAGCGTCAGCAAGGAGGCGTGGCAACAATGGCTGGGGCACCAGACGATGCTGATCAACGAGTACCGGCTCACGCCCATAGAGCCGGAGGCCCGCAAGTTCCTCGAAACGGAAATGGACAAGTTCTTCTTCGGAGAAGGCTCGGCGAGGCCCAAGGAATACGTGCCGGAATGAAATCAAGGGGACAGTACGCTTAATTAGAAAGAGGAATTTAGGAATTGAGTTCGTGTTCTTAATTAAGTGTACTGTCCCCTTAATTACCCTCAAATGAGATAAAAAAAGGGCTCTGACCCCTTTTTATTTTCGCAGGCAGTACTGAATGCTGAAAAAATCCTCCGGGTCCGTCCACACCGTATCAACGACGAAGCCGGCGCGGCTCACAATCTCGCCGAATTGCTGCAGCGTGTACTTGTGTGAGTATTCGGTGAGAATTCTCTCTTCGCGCTCGAAATCGAACGACCTGCCGTCGATATGAACGGTCTGTTTGCATTCGCTGACCAAATACAATTCGATGCGGCCGTATTCCTCATTGTAAAAAGCATGATGCCGGAACGCATCGAGCGTGAAGTCGGCGCCGAAGTCTGCGTTGATACGCGCCAGAATATTCAGGTTGAATTCGGCAGTGGTGCCGGAGGCGTCGTTGTAGGCGCGTTCAATTATTCTTTTGTCCTTTTGCAGATCGACGCCGATCAACAGCGCACCGTCCTGCCCGGCTTCCTGATACATGACCCGTAAAAGGTCATGGGCCGCATCCGGAAGGAAGTTGCCGATCGTCGAGCCGGGAAAATAAACAACGTTTCGCAGGGGCATGACACTCGGATTCGGTAACTCGAAGGGCTGCATGAAGTCGGCCAGGACCGGCCATACTTCGATGTCGGGAAATTCAGTCGCCAGTGAGTTCGCCGCGGACATGAGGTGTTCCCGGGATATGTCGACCGGAACATAGGCGGCGAGCCGGTCCAGGTTCCCGAGCAGCATGCGGGTCTTCACGCTCGAGCCGCTCCCGAACTCGATCACGCTCGCCTGTGGCCCCACCAGTGCGGCGATATCGCCGATATGCCTGGCCATGATCGCGAGCTCGGTTCTGGTCAGGTAGTACTCCGGCAGGTCGCAGATAGCATCGAAAAGTCGTGAGCCACGCTCGTCGTAGAAGAACTTCGGTGAAATCTGCTTCTGCGGCCGGCTCAAGCCCTCGAGGATCTCATCGAGGTCGTCCCTTGCAGACGTCTCCTGTTCCGTCAGCGCAGATGTGCGCAAAGCCTGTTGAGCCATCGATTATTCCCGGCTTCAGGCGCCGTCTTTAGCGAGCCGTATGCCGAGAAACTGCCAGCGGGCATCCGGGTAGAAGAAACTGCGATAACTGGCGCGGACATGGCTTGCCGATGTCACACAGGACGCGCCGCGCACCGACATCTGGTTACACATGAACTTGCCGTTGTACTCGCCCAGCGAACCCGCAAGCGGCCTGAACCCGGGGTAGGCCGCATACGGCGAGGCGGTCCATTCCCATACGTCACCGAAGAACTGCGTGGATCCGTCGGCGGCGACCACCGGCTGCCAGTAATTCGAATCGAGAAGATTTCCTTCGACTGCACATTGGGCTGCGGCGACCTCCCACTCGGCTTCCGTCGGCAGGCGCGCGCCCGCCCATCGCGCAAACGCATCGGCCTCGTAATAGCTGACGTGTGTTACGGGCGCATTACGGTCGAGATCCCTTGGGCCACCAAGCGTAAATTCCGACGCGTGATCTTCGCTCCAGTAAAGCGGTCGGGTCCATCCACTCTCGCTGATCGTCGCCCATCCATCCGACAGCCACAGCTCGGAATTCGCATAGCCGCCGTCGGATATGAATTCCAGATACTCGCCGTTGGTAACCAGGCGGGAACCGATACGGTGCTCGTGCAGCAGGACCCGGTGTCTGGGCGTTTCGTTGTCGAAGCAAAAGCCGTCGCCGCTCGCCCCGATCTCCTTTATGCCCGCAACGCCGCGAATATACCGTAGCTCCGGCAGATCTCCATCAGGCGGAGCGGGCAACGACGGGTTGGCGGCGGGCTGCAACGGGTTACAGGAGAACACATGCTTGATGTCCGTGAGCAGCAGCTCCTGATGCTGTTGCTCATGATTGAGTCCGAGGACGATAAGTTGCTCTATCTCCGCGTCGTCCGGACGCAAACCGAGTAACTCCCCCACGGCGCGATCGACATGCGTGCGATACTCGATAACCTCTTTCAAAGTCGGGCGCGTCAACAGTCCCCGTTTCGGCCGCGGATGCATCTGCCCGACCGAGTAATAATAAGAGTTGAACAAGAACCCGAACCGATCATCAAATCGCTTATACCCGGGAAGGTGCGCTTCAAGCACAAAGCGTTCGAAAAACCAGGTCACGTGGGCCAGATGCCATCGGGTCGGACTGACGTCCGGCATGCTCTGCACGACGGTATCCTCCGGCTCGAGATACCGGCACAGCTCGAGTGTCGATGATCGAAGCTGCTGAAATCGTTCCGGTAAGGATGTGGGGGTGTCCTCGGACCGGGTGGCTGCCTCTGAGGAGGCCATTCGTTGTTCCCTGGCAAAGCGTCCCCGCACCCTACGCGGCGGCCGGCGGCATGTCAAAAATCACGCTAGCGGCAGTTCCGTGGTCTTTCTGACCGTGCGGATTGCCACGCTGGAGTTGACTCTCGCGACGCCCGGCAATCGAGTCAGCGATTCCTTGTGCACGCGTTCATAGTCGTCCATGTCGGACACGACTACCCGTAACAGGTAATCGAACTCACCCGTCATCAGGTAACACTCCATGACTTCCGGCAGGTTCTGCACGGCCGCCTCGAATGCCGCGAGCTCGCTCTGTTCCTCACGGTTCAGGGCGATGTTCACGAACACGTTGCCGGCCAGGCCGGCCATACGCTGATCGAGAAGGGCGGTGTATCTCTCGATGAAGTCCCTTTTCTCCAGCCGCCGCACCCTCCGGAGACATGCAGATTCCGAGAGATTCACCAGTCCGGCGAGATCGACGTTGCTGATGCGGCCATCCCGCTGCAGGGTTTTGAGGATCGCCCTGTCATATTTGTCGATTTTCATAGAATTTAATTGCGTTAAAAGTTAAACAAACGACAGATTATGCCACTTTTTGGCGTTCCAGTCAGCCGATCCGCAAGTGAATTGCGCTCGAGCCGCGGTATCCTGCTGAATAGCCGCAATGAGCTTCGGTGAAACAACAATGAGAATAGGCGTACCCAAAGAAATAAAGACCCTGGAGTTTCGTGTCGGCATGGTGCCCTCGGGCGTCAGAGAGCTGGTTCACGACGGCCACGAAGTCGTCGTCGAAACGGATGCCGGCGCCGGTATCGGCGTGACCGACGCGGATTACGAAAAGGCCGGCGCGACGGTTGTCGCAAAACCGGACACGGTGTTCGACGAAGCCGAGCTGATCGTCAAGGTCAAGGAACCCCAGCTCGATGAGTGCGCCATGCTGCGGACGGACCAGGTGCTGTTCACCTATCTGCACCTCGCGGCCGATCCCGGGCAGGCAAGAGCACTGGTCAAATCGCACACCACGGCCATCGCCTATGAGACCGTGACAGCAGAGGACGGCTCGCTGCCGCTGCTGACCCCGATGAGCGAAGTAGCCGGACGCCTGTCCATCCAGGCCGGTGCCTACGCATTGCAAAAGGCGAACGGCGGCCGCGGCGTCTTGCTCGGCGGCGTCCCCGGCGTCGGGCCGGCACACGTCACGATCATCGGCGGCGGCGTCGCGGGCACGAACGCGGCGGAGATGGCCATCGGGCTCGGTGCAGAGGTGACGATCCTCGACCGGTCGGTGCCGCGCCTCAGGCAACTCAACGAGATCTGGGGCGGACGCGTTCACACCGAGTACTCGACCAAGCATGCGATCGACGTGCACGTTCCAAAAGCGGACCTGGTGGTCGGCTCCGTGCTGATCGCGGGCGCCGCCGCGCCGAAACTGGTGACGGCGGAACACGTCAAGGCGATGCGAGCCGGGTCCGTGCTGGTGGATATCTCGATCGATCAGGGCGGGTGCTTCGAGACCAGCCGGCCGACGACCCACGCCGAACCGACCTATATTGTCGACGGTGTCGTGCACTACTGCGTCACCAACATGCCGGGCGCTGTACCCAGGACGTCGACCTTCGCGCTGACGAACGTGACATTGCCGTTCGTCAAGGCGCTGGCCAACCATGGCTGGCGCGAGGCACTGAGCCGGGATCCGCACCTGGCTCACGGTCTGAACGTCCATGCCGGGCATGTCAATCACGAGGCGGTGGCGCACGATCTCGGCTACGACTACCTCTCGGCGGACGACGCACTGCAAGCCGCCTGATATTGACTACGGCCTGCGCGGCCAGTCTAATGGCTCGCACACCGGCGAACCCCTCGCCGGGTAGTCGGATCTTCGGCCAATGACTGCACGCTTTATCGGACCTGCTCTTGCCGCCTGCCTGCTTGCCGGGTGTTTATCCCATGAGGGAACGTACGCTCCGTCCTGCATAGCCTATGCCGGCAGCACTATCGAGCTCAGAGAGGGGAAGTTCGTCTGGGAGAAATTCACGGATCAGGTCATCGTGGGCGAGGACGGTGAAGTCGTCGATCAGTTTCCGGGCTATCCGATGCGCGGCAGCTACCGGGTCGACGGCGAGATCGTCTACATGGAATCGTCCTCACGCGAACCGGTGCCGGCCATGTACCTTCACCGGCACGGCGACAGCTACTACCTGTTGACTGCTGATCAGAATGCGTCGTGGGAGCAAAGCGGCGAATACGCCGAATGCGCCCTGATGCTGAATACCGGAGACTCGAGCTGACATAAGCCGACCCGGTGACCCGCTCGCGACCGGGCATCCGGCGCCCTGCCCGAAATGAGAGACACCGCACACTTTTCCACGCGGCGTGCTCCATTACGACGGACAGTTCCTTGTCGCGGACCGCGGCATTTGATTAGCTAACTCATTGTCCGGGAAGACAAAGCGGGACTCCTATGAAAGCCATTGCATGGATATTGGCAGGCGCGGTATTGGGCCTTTCTTCAACGCCGGCGGCGGCGGAATCGGGCGACGTGAGCGTCTCGCACTTCGAGCCGATCGAGAGACTGAGCATCGACTCGGCGAGCCTCGGCGCGAGCGACAGGCTGTCCGCGGCGGGACCGGTCTCGCTGGGCTTTGACGCCCTGGGTCAGTCCTTCGATCTGCGGCTCGAGCCCAACAGCGGTTTGCTGTCGGGCTTTGCGCTCGAGGCACTGCCGGGCGGCATCGAGGTATACCGCGGCCGGATGGCCGGCAAGGCGGACTCCTGGGCCCGCATCGTCGTCTTCCAGGGCATGCCGAGAGGCCTGGTCTGGGACGGCCGGGAGCTCTATGCGATCGAGGCGCCCGGTGACAGCGTGGTGCCGACAGCATCGCCGATCATCTATCGCCTTGCCGATACCGTCATCGCTCCCGGCAGCATGAGCTGCGCCGCCGGGGCCATGAGCGGCAACGGCGCAGCGAGCTACCAGAAGCTGATCGGGGAACTGGGCGGGGCGATCTCCCAGGCGCCCGGCGCCGTCGAGGAGATCGACATAGGCGCGGTGGGCGATTTCGAGTTCACCAGCGCTCAGGGCGGCGATGCGGCTGCGGCCGCCGCTATTACCACGCGGCTCAACAACGTCGACGGCATCTACAGCCAGCAACTCGGCGTACAGATCAACGTGCCCGTGATAGACACCTTCAGTACCTCGACGGACCCGTTCTCAGACACCAACGACGCGGCCGCGCTGTTAGGCGAGCTCGCCGATTACCGGGAGACCACGCCGGCTCAGACGAGCCTGGGCCTCACGCACTTGTATACCGGCCGGGCCCTGGCCGGAGCGACAGTCGGAATCGCATTCACCAGCGAACTGTGCAGTCCGCGCTTCGGCGCGGGGCTTAGCGAGGGCCGCAGCAACGCGACCTTCGACAGCCTGGTTGCCGCCCACGAGATCGGCCATAACTTCGGCGCGCCGCACGACGGCGTTCCGGGATCGGCCTGCGAGTCCGAGCCGCTGACTTTCATCATGGCGCCCTCGATGAACGGCAGCAACCAGTTCTCTCAGTGCAGCATCACCCAGATGTCGGACGACATTGCCGCGGCGGCATGTATCACCCCGCTGCCGACTGTCGATCTGACCATCGCATTGAACGGCCAGGCACCGACGGCATTGCTCGGTAATTTCGCGAGCCTGACGTTCGACATAGGCAACAGAGGCACGCTTCAGGGCACCAACGTTCAGGCAGACATCACCCTGCCGGGCAACGTCTCCTTCGTGTCCGCATCCGCCTCGACCGGAAGCTGCACCGAGGCGGCCGGCACTGTGAACTGCCTGCTGGGCGACGTGCCGGGGACCAGCGGGCAAACCGTCACCGTCAGCACCCTGACTACCGCGGTCGGCGTCGGAACATTCGATGCCACCGTGACTGCCGACTTCGACGAAAGGCCGGGCAACAACCAGGACTCCGTGCAATTGACCGTCGATCCGGCGGTGGATCTGGTCGTCAACGCACCGGCTGCCACCCAGATCACGCTCAACGGCAGCACCGCCATCGGCGTCCTGCTCGAGAATCGATCGGTGCTGGATGCGACCGGTGTGACTCTGAGCATCTCGCTTGCCAGCGGACTCAGGGCAGACACCGCAAGCTGGCCCGCTGGCAGCTGTACCGTTGCGGCGCAGCAGGTCGATTGTCAGGCGGGCAGCTTCGGCAACCTGTCGAATTCGAGCCTGAACCTCGGGGTCACCGGACTGACCGCAGGCGTGAAGAGCTACACCATAACGCTGGCGTCCACCGAGGCGGACACCGACCCGGCCAACAACAGCATCAACAGCACGGTCACGGTAAACGACCCGAACGCCCCCGCACGTAGCGGTGGCGGCGCGGTCGGCCTACCGCTCCTTTGCCTGCTCGGCTGGACAGCATTTCTGGCGCGGCGACGATCCACCGGCATTTGACAGGCTAATTCCGCGCCATATTGACTACCGTCACCCCGGCCGGTCTAATACCCCGCTCGCATGTGAGGTCCCGGACTGGCCAGGTAGCTCAGTTGGTAGAGCAGTGGACTGAAAATCCTCGTGTCGGTGGTTCGATTCCGCCCCTGGCCACCA
>JBHHWI010000069.1:0-15679 GCA_046756445.1 Woeseia sp.
GAACTTTCCGAACTTATTCTTGAGACGAATAAGTTCGGAAAGTTCGCTCCGGCACCGTACAAAAAAAGCCCGGCGAATGCCGGGCTTCTTTTCTCGCTCAGGCGAGCCGATCTACATCATGCCGCCCATACCGCCCATACCGCTCATGTCGGGCATCGCTGGTGTTTCCTCTTTCGGTGCCTCGGCGACCATTGCTTCGGTCGTCAGGAGCAGGCCTGCCACGGATGACGCATTTTGCAATGCGAATCGCACGACCTTGGTCGGGTCGAGAATACCCATTTCGATCATGTCGCCGAATTCGGCGGTTGCAGCATTAAAGCCGTAGTTGCCCTTGTTCTCGGCTACGGCATTCAGCACGACGCTGGCGTCGCCACCGGCATTCGTGACGATCTGTCGCAGGGGCTCTTCGATCGCACGGCGAAGGATGTTGATGCCGACGTTCTGATCGTCGTTATCGCCCTCGATATCGATCGCGGACAGGGCGCGCAGGAATGCGACACCACCGCCAGCAACGATGCCTTCCTCCACTGCGGCGCGGGTTGCGTGCAGCGCGTCCTCGACGAGTGCTTTCTTCGATTTCATCTCGATTTCAGTGGCAGCGCCGACCTTGATCACGGCAACGCCGCCGGAGAGCTTGGCAACGCGCTCCTGCAGTTTTTCCTTGTCGTAATCAGAGCTCGACTCTTCGATTTCCGCGGCGATCTGATCGACCCGGCCCTTGATGTCCTCGGCACGGCCGGCACCGTCGATGAGCGTCGTGTTTTCCTTCGTGATCTGGATCTTCTTGGCTTCGCCAAGATCGTCCAGCGACGTCTTCTCGAGAGAAAGACCGACTTCTTCGGAAATCACATTGCCTCCGGTCAGGATCGCGATGTCCTGCAACATCGCCTTACGGCGATCACCGAAACCGGGGGCCTTGACAGCCGCGACCTTGACGATACCGCGGATATTATTGACCACGAGTGTCGCGAGGGCTTCGCCTTCGACGTCTTCCGCAATGATCAGCAGCGGCCGGCCGGACTTGGCGACAGCTTCCAGCACCGGCAGTAGATCGCGAATGTTCGAGATCTTCTTGTCGTGCAGCAGGACCATCGGGTCTTCGAGTTCCACCGACTGACTCTG
Source organism: Woeseia sp. (assembly GCA_046756445.1). Classification (GTDB taxonomy): domain Bacteria; phylum Pseudomonadota; class Gammaproteobacteria; order Steroidobacterales; family Woeseiaceae; genus JACZWL01. The sequence continues at coordinate 1,123 of JBHHWI010000069.1, forward strand.
CGCGTTGTTGATGAAGTACGGGGAAAGGTAGCCGCGGTCGAACTGCATGCCTTCTACGACATCCAGCTCGTTTGCCAGTCCCGATCCCTCTTCAACCGTGATGACGCCTTCTTTTCCGACCTTCTGCATCGCCTCGGAGATGACTTCGCCGATCTCGGTATCAGCGTTCGCCGAGATGCTACCGACCTGGGCAATCGCCTTGTCGTCTTCGCAGGGCTTCGACAGTTTCTCGAGCTGTTCGACGATAGCGATCGTCGCCTTGTCGATGCCGCGCTTCAGATCCATCGGGTTCATGCCGGCGGCAACAGACTTCAGGCCCTCGCGGAGTACGGCCTGGGCCAGCACGGTTGCGGTCGTGGTTCCGTCACCGGCAACGTCAGAGGTCTGGGAAGCAACTTCCTTGACCATCTGCGCGCCCATGTTCTCGAACTTGTTATCCAGCTCGATCTCCTTGGCGACGGACACACCATCCTTGGTGATGGTGGGAGCGCCAAAGCTCTTGTCGAGCACTACGTTGCGACCTTTGGGACCCAGGGTCACCTTCACCGCATTCGCCAGGATGTTCACACCTGAAAACATCTGCTGGCGCGCGTCGTCGCTGAAACGAACTTCTTTTGCAGCCATTTGAATATCCTCTATAACTTTGTCAGATAAGCATTATTCGGTGATTGTTCGACTCTTAGCCCTCAATGACGGCCATGATGTCGTCTTCCTTCATCACGACCAGCTCTTCGCCTTCAACCTTGACTTCGGTGCCCGAGTACTTGCCGAACAGGACCTTGTCGCCAGCCTTGATGTCCAGCGCACGAATCTCGCCGGAGTCCAGGATTTTCCCGTTGCCGACGGCGATGACCTCTCCCTTCACCGGTTTTTCGGCCGCGGCATCGGGAATGACAATGCCGCCGGGGGAGGTGCGCTCTTCTTCCATGCGCTTTACGATCACTCGATCATGAAGTGGACGAATCTTCATGGTTTCAATCTCCTCTAAGCTATTGATTATTAACCGACTTTGCGGCTTTCCAGGCGAGTGCTTGTTAGCACTCTGCCTCAGGGAGTGCTAATGATAGTGATGACCTCGCAAAATTCAAGACCTGCGTGGCCTTTAGCCCGGATGTCTCATCAATCGCTGCGTCAGATCGCTCGAGAATCTGCTTGCCCGAGGGTTTTTCTGAGCGGGTGGAATAACGGTGTCTTTTTCCGAACGAAGAGAAACCCTCAGGCGATCAAAGACTAAGCGAGAGCGCAGAGCCGCACTCCGTGGTGGTGAAATATGCGGGCTCATCGGGGAATATCGACCTGGGTCCATGACAGTCGCTTCATCTGCCGGTATCCTGCGAGTCCCCTGTTCGAGCCGGGTTCACATAATCGGTAACAATTGAGGCCCAAACGGGGTCAAATCAACGTTATGGCAACCATTTTAGGAGACTCTTTAACTTGAGCGCGAAGATGCACCGAATCCTGGCCCTGCTCCTGTTGCTGCCTGCGGCAGTCGGCCATGCGCTCGGTGAGGAGGACGTCCTGAGGCCGGAGGCGGCCTACCGATATGCCGTGACTGACGCCGGCGATGCGCTCGAGATCGACTGGGCGATCGAAGACGGCTACTACCTCTACCGACAGAAGATGTCCTTCGAGAGCAATACGCCGTCCGTTGCTCTCGGCGAGACCGAATTGCCACAGGGCCGAATGCACGAGGACGAGTTCTTCGGTGTTCAGCAGATCTATCGCGAGAGGCTTTTCGTCCGGGTGCCCTATTCCGTTACCGGAGAGCGACCCCAATCGATGGAGCTCGTGCTGAAATTGCAGGGATGCGCAGATATCGGCATCTGTTATCCGCCGCAGACCTGGACCGAACCGGTCAGACTGACTGCGCTCAATGCGGCCGGCCCCGAGAAGCCCGCAAAGCTGACGTTTGGCAGCACGTTCGGCAATTCCCCCGGCGATTTTCTGCCGGTGGACGAGGCCTTCAGGCCCATGATCATCCCCCTCGACGGCAACAACGTCGAGGTGTCGCTGCAGGTAGCAAAGGGCTATTACCTTTATAAGGACAAGATATCGGCGAGCGTCGAATCCGACCGGGTGCGGCTGGGTGCGCTCGAATTGCCTGAAGGCGAAATGAAATGGGATGAGTATTTCGGCGAGATGGAGGTTTATCACAACGATGTCTTCGCCAGGCTGCCGCTGGTGCGTGCGACGCCGGAGTCGATGGATCTCGATATCGACCTCGGATATCAGGGCTGTGCGGACGGCGGCATTTGCTATCCGCCCACAATCAGGACGCTGAGCTTGACGTTGCCGGCGGCGACCGCCGGCACTGCACTGGCCGCCGTCAGCGAGCGGCCGCCGGTCACCAAGCAGGCACGTCTCGCCGAGCTGATTGGCGCAGGAAATGTCTGGGTTATCGTCGCGACGTTTTTCGGCGCGGGCCTCCTCCTTGCATTCACGCCCTGTGTCTTGCCGATGATACCGATCCTCTCCGGGATCATCGCCGGCGACGGCGAAAACGTCGGCACCGCAAGAGGCTTTTCACTGGCATTGACCTACGTGATGGGGATGGCTCTGGTGTACACCGCGGCCGGCGTTGCTGCTGCTGCGGTTGGTCTGCAATTGCAGGCGATTTTCAATCAGCCGTGGGTACTGACGCTGTTCGCCGGTCTGTTCGTCGTACTGGCGCTCGGCATGTTCGGCCTGTATGAGCTGCAGATGCCATCGGGCATTCAGACCCGCCTTTCGAATATCAGCGGCGACCAGAAGAGTGGCACCGCTGTCGGCGCATTCGTGATGGGCGCGCTGTCGGCTTTGATCGTCACGGCATGCGTGGCGCCTGCGCTGATCGCGGCACTAACCGTCATGGCGCGAAGTGGAGACATGGTGCGCGGCGGCACCGCACTTTTCGCGATGAGCCTCGGCATGGGCGCGCCGCTGCTCGTCGTCGGCGCTGCTCAGGGCAGGCTGCTGCCGAGGGCCGGACCCTGGATGTCGGCAATCAAGAATGCGTTCGGCTTCATGATGCTGGGGCTCGCCATCTGGATGCTGTCCCGATTCCTGCCGGGCAGTGCCACGCTGGCCCTTTGGGGCGCACTGATCTTCATGGCCGGCGTTTATCTGGGCGGCCTTACGACGCTGACGCCGGAATCGCCCGGCGTTCACAAGCTGGGCAAAGGCTTCGGCTTGCTCGCGATTGTTTATGGCGCAGTGCTCCTTGTCGGATCCCTCGCCGGCAGCGACAGCATGCTCAGGCCCTTCAGCGCCCTGGGTACCGGCGGGCAGTCCGGGGTGGCCCAGCACCGCGGCCTCGAGTTTCGCCGGATCAAGAATGTCGGTGATCTCGAACAGGCTCTGGCAACGGCATCAGCCGAAGGCAAGACGGCGATGCTGGACTTCTACGCGGATTGGTGTGTTTCCTGTCTGGAGATGGAGAAGTACACGTTTACGGACGCGGCCGTGCGGGATGCGCTTGCCGGTACGGTGCTGCTGCAGGCCGATGTTACGGCGAATGACGAAGAAGACCAGGTGCTTCTGAAGCGATTCGGAGTCTTCGGCCCCCCGACCATCATCTTCTTCGGCAGTGACGGCTTGCAACGAAATGGTTACGAAGTTGTCGGGTTCATGAAAGCAGCCGAATTCACCGCACATGTGCACCTCGCGTTCGGCACGACGGATACACTCACAGTGCGAAAGACACAGGAATGAAGAACTTTATCGCGGTTGCCCTGTTGGTTGTGGCGGCTGCCGCCGGCAGCTATTTTCTATATGACAAATCGGGCGAGGTCGACCCCGCGCCGGCCATCGCTTTTACACTTCCGGATCTTCAGGGAAATCCCCGCCAATTTTCAGAGTGGGCCGGAAGAGCACGTCTGGTTAACTTCTGGGCGACCTGGTGCGCGCCATGTCGCCGGGAAATCCCGCTACTGAAGAAAACGCAGGCCAAATATGCCGGAGACAACCTGCAGGTGATCGGTGTCGCTGTTGATTTCGTCGATCAGGTATCGGCGTACGCGGAGTCGGCCGAGTTCAATTACCCGGTTCTGGTCGGGCAGGAGGATGCGATGGCCGCCGCAGAGTCGACGGGGATGGACTTCATCGGTTTGCCCTTTACCATGATCGTCTCCCCCGACGGGTACCTCATCAAGACCCACATCGGGGAGATTCTAGAGCAACATGTGGAACTCATCGTGGAGATCCTCGGGCAGATGCAAAGCGGCGAGCTGGACCTCAACGGCGCGAGAGCAGCGCTGAACAGCCTTTGAGCTGATACATGTGTCACGAAAATTGCCCTATCTCCCTCGATTAGGGTTAGAATTGCTGCCATCTTCGGTTATCTGGTACGAACCAAGAAGAAATGGCAAGCCTCTTGCTGATCAATGGGCCGAACCTGAATCTTTTGGGCAGCCGCGAACCGGGCGTCTATGGCACGACCGACCTGGCTGAGGTCGAGCGCCGCCTGACAGAGCTTGCCGGCGAGCTGGGCCATGATTTGCAGTGCTTTCAGAGCAATGCCGAGCACGAGATCGTCGATCGCATACAGCAGGCCGCGAAGACCGGCACGGAATTTATTCTACTGAACCCGGGCGCGTTTACGCATACGAGCATCGCCATGCGCGACGCCTTGCTGGCCGTCAGCATTCCTTTTATCGAGATTCACCTGAGCAACGTATTTGCCCGTGAGGACTTTCGACATAACAGTTATTTCAGCGACATTGCCGCGGGTTGCCTGTTCGGCCTCGGCGCTCTCGGTTATGAACTTGCACTCAAGGCTGCCGACCGCCAGCTTGGCGACGCCGGGGAAAAATAATGGACATACGAAAAGTCAAAAAGCTCATCGAATTACTGGACGAGTCCGGCATATCGGAGATAGAGATCACCGAAGGTGACGAGTCGGTCCGCATAAGCCGGCATGCGTCAGGGGCCTTTGCCGTCCCCGCACCGGTGATCGCGGCGCCACCTGTTTCCGCGCCGGCACCGGCGCCTCACGCGGTGCCTCCGCCTGCCGCCGGACCTGCTGCTGCGCCTGCAGCAGCGGACGATTCCGATGGATATGAGGTAACCGCGCCAATGGTCGGCACATTCTACTCGTCCTCCTCGCCCGGCGCCGCACCGTTTGTTCAGGTGGGCGATCATGTGAATGAAGGCGACACGCTTTGCATCGTCGAAGCCATGAAGATGATGAACCAGATCGAGGCCGAAGTATCAGGGACAGTGAAGTCGATTCGCGTGCAAAACGGGGATCCCGTTGAATACGGACAGGTGCTGTTCGTCATCGATCAACGAAGCCCCGAGTAATCAGCCGATATCGCCATGCTGGAAAAGGTCGTAATAGCAAATCGCGGCGAAATAGCCCTGCGAATCCTGCGAGCATGCCGTGAGATGGGAATCAAGACTGTCGCCGTCCATTCGACGGCAGATTACAACCTGAAACACGTGTTGCTGGCGGATGAGACCGTTTGCATAGGGCCTCCCGCGTCGGTCGAGAGTTATCTCAACATGCCGGCCATCATCAGCGCCGCCGAAGTCACCGATGCCGTCGCCATACATCCCGGCTACGGCTTTCTGGCCGAGAACGCTGACTTTGCCGAGCGCGTCGACTCGAGTGGATTCGTGTTTATCGGCCCGCCGGCCGACGCGATCAGGCTGATGGGTGACAAGGTCTCGGCGATCCGCGCGATGAAGTCGGCCGGGGTACCGTGCGTGCCGGGCTCCGACGGCCCGCTCGGCGACGATACGGATGAAAACCTGCGCATGGCGCGCGAGATCGGCTATCCGATCATCATCAAGGCGGCGGGCGGCGGCGGTGGCCGGGGCATGCGCGTTGTACACTCGGAAGCATCGCTGACCAACGCCATTGCGCTAACTCAGTCAGAGGCACGCGCCGCATTCGACAACGACGTCGTCTACATGGAGAAGTTCCTCGAGCGGCCGCGACACATCGAAATTCAGGTGCTGGCCGATGATCATGGCAACGCCGTCCATCTGGGGGAGCGCGACTGCTCGATGCAGCGGCGGCACCAGAAAGTCGTCGAGGAAGCGCCGGCGCCGGGGATAACGCCTGAACAGCGTGCAAACATCGGCAGTCGATGCGTCCGCGCCTGTGAGGAAATCGGTTATCGAAGCGCCGGTACCTTCGAGTTCCTGTACCAGGACGACGAGTTCTATTTCATAGAGATGAACACCCGGCTGCAGGTCGAACATCCCGTGACCGAGATGATCACCGGGATCGATATCGTCAAGGAACAGTTGTTGATTGCAAGCGGTGAAAAACTGAGCATCACGCAGGACGACATCAAGATTCGGGGCCATGCGATTGAATGTCGCGTAAATGCGGAAGACCCCAGGACATTCATACCATCACCGGGGCTCGTGCCGCTTTGGCACGCACCAGGAGGGCCCGGAATCCGGGTGGACAGCCATGTCTATAGCGGATATGCGGTACCGGCTTTTTACGACTCGATGATCGGCAAGATCATTGCGCATGGCAACGATCGCCCGACAGCAATAGCGCGCATGAGAAATGCCTTGACGGAGATCGTCATCGAGGGAATCAAGACAAACGTGCCCCTGCATCAGGAAATTTTTCAGCATGCGGCTTTTCAGGCCGGCGGCACAGACATTCATTACCTCGAGAAGCGGCTCGGGCTTTGAAGACATGCAATGGCGCCAATTTGTGATGGACCTCGAATTCCTGAACGCGGAACGCGTTGAGGCAGCATTCTCACGACACGGTGCGCACGCTGTCACGCTCGTTGACGCGGGCAGTAATGCGGTACTCGAACCGGCACCGGGCGAAACGCCGCTCTGGCCCGAAACCCGTGTCGCGGGCCTGTTCTCCGACAGTGCGGATCTGACCGCTCTGACAGACGATCTCCTGGGTACATTCGGCCTTGGCGCTCTGCCGGGACACCATGTTGACGAACTTGCGGATCATCTCTGGGAACGCGAATGGCTGAACGATTTTCGCCCGATGTGCTTCGGCGATCGACTCTGGGTTGCACCGCTGGGGCAAGAGGTCGATGCGCCGGATGCAGTGATCGTGCGGCTCGATCCGGGCCTGGCATTCGGCACCGGGACGCATCCCACGACCGCCCTGTGTCTGCACTGGCTGGACGGCCTCGATGTGGCCGGCAAGACGATGCTCGACTATGGATGCGGCTCCGGCATCCTCGGCATAGCCGCGCTCCTGCTCGGCGCGAAAGCCGCGAGCGCGCTGGACAATGACCCGCAGGCCGTTACGGCCAGCATGGACAACGCGACAAATAACGGCGTCGGCGATCGCCTGTTTGTGACACAGGAGGTGGCCATGCTCCACGGTACATTTGATATCGTAATCGCGAATATTCTCGCTGAACCCCTGGTGCATCATGCCCGGGAGATCAGCGGCAGAGTCGCCTCCGGTGGCATGCTGGCGCTATCCGGTATTCTTGCCGAACAGGCGGATATCGTCACGGATGCCTACCGGGACCGGATCGACTTCGAGGAACCAGCGATCGACCGGTCGTCAGACGAGGACTGGGTCCAACCGGTGGGCGGGAGGACCTGAGAAGCAGGCATGTTTACGCAATGCCCTGAGTGCCAAACGACGTTTCGTGTAAGCGCGAAAGTGTTGCAACAGGCCGCCGGACGTGTGCGTTGCGGCGGTTGCGGCAATGCCTTCAACGGATTCGAGAATCTCTCCAAAGAGGATGCCGCCCGGGTCGAGTCAGAACTGCGGGCGTCCGCGGATGACCAGAACAAGAAACTTCTCGAAACGCTCGACAAGCTCGCCGGCCCGGAGGTCAGGATCGAGGACACCGGCACCGAGTGGCAAGTTCTAGAGGAAGACGAGGCCGGCGAGCGTGAGTCGGGCGACACGAGCTCGCTGCGTTTCGTGATTGAAGGCGCCTCGGATGACGAGGCGCCGGAAGAACCGGTACCCCGCGGTGCCGCCGACTCCGCCGAAATGCGCTACGACGACGACACGGTGCTACCGGAGGATTTCGGCGAGGAACACGACGACGCCGGGCCATCATCGCCGGATGAGCCTGAAACGATGAAGCGGCAGGCAGGCGCCCGCGAATCCGGCCAGGATCCGTCAGAGCACGACGAGGCGCAGGTCGATATCGCGCTGGGCGAGCCCGACGACTGGGTCGAGCTCCTGGACGAAGTGAGTGAAGAGGAGCTCGCGGCGGAACAAGCAACGCAAGAATCGGCGTCGGCTGACCAGGAGGACGACTCGCCGACAGACATATCAGAGCAGCCTGGAGCAATTGGAGAGTCTGCAGACGACGACACGCCGAGCGACATCGATACGCAATTCCTGAAGCAGGCCGAGGACATGGGTATCGACACGGGCAGTCACGAAATTATCGGGGCTGAAGAACTCGCAGAGCCCGAAACGGAGCAGCAAGGGAGGGACGAGCCTGACAAGGCATTCGATGAAGACTCGCAGCTGGTCGAGACCATCATCATGGAAGGCGATACGGTCAACGAGGCGATGGACGAAGAGAGCAGCAGGTCAGCAGAACAATCAGGCGGCTTCGAAAGCCGCGGATCGCTGGCGGACACTTATACCCTGAACAGGCACAGGACGAGCGGCGGCAGACGCACCGAGGGCTACACGGTCATCGCCAGCATTGTCGTGTTGGGGTTGCTCCTGACCGGGCAGCTCCTGCACCAGTCACGCCAGTCGCTCGCGACCCTTGACGCGTTCAATCACACGATCGGGCCTGTCTATCGGGCTCTCGGCCGACCCGTAATGCCGGAGTGGGATATCCGTGGCTGGAAATTCGAGGCAACCAACGGCAGCATCGATGAGAGCGTTGACGGGGATGAAGAACTGCTGACGATTTACTCGCGACTGGCTAACAAGTCCAGCAAATCCTTGCCCTACCCGCTTGTGCACGTGTCCCTTACGGACCGCTGGGAAGAGATTATCGGAAGCCGCGTGCTCGAACCGAATGAATATCTGGCAGGTGACCTGGACCCCGGCAAGCCGGTGCGCCCCGGTGAGAACTTCACCGCGGTCATCACGATAGAATCGCCTTCGGCCGACGCGACGGGGTTCAAGCTGAACGTATGTTACCGGGTCGCACAGGGCCGCGTGCGATGCGCCACCGAAGACTTCAAGAACTGACGTGCTGGATTCTGTCTCGGTGTTCCCCATGAGCCGCATATCGGACTCGCCGGCAAATTGAGACAGGATCTCAGAATCGGCCCCTATCGAATCGCCGGCCGGTTCCTGCTGGCACCCATGGCCGGCATCACGGATGCGCCGTTTCGCCGCCTGTGCCGCCGCTTTGGCGCAAGTATGACGACGTCGGAGATGACGACTGCCGATATCGGCCTCTGGAGCACGCCCAGGTCACGGCGGCGTCTCGATATCGACAGCGACGCGGAGCCGAAAGTGGTACAGATTGCCGGCTCGGAACCTCGACAACTGGCAATCGCGGCCAAGCTCTGTGTGGACCGCGGCGCGCAGATCATCGACGTCAACATGGGCTGCCCGGCCAGGAAAATCTGCCGGAAACTCGCCGGTTCGGCCCTTCTACGGGATGAAGTTCTGGTGGGGAAAATTCTCGGGGCCGTTGTTGCGGCCGTCGACGTGCCCGTCACGGTTAAGATCCGCACCGGTTGGGACCCGGAGCACAAAAATGGAACAGTTATTGCAAGGATTGCCGAGGACTGCGGCATTAAGGCGCTGGCCGTGCACGGGCGCACCCGCGCGTGTCGGTTCAAGGGGAAAGCCGAATACCAGACAATTGCGCAAATCAAACGCTCGGTGCGAATTCCGGTTATTGCCAACGGTGACATCGGCAATGTGGAGAAGTCGCTTGAGGTTTTTCGTATAAGCTCAGCAGACGCCTTGATGATTGGTCGAGGCGCACAGGGTCGCCCCTGGTTCTTTCGCGAACTGAACTACTTTTACAAAACAGGTAAACATCTCCCGCCTTTAGCAAAATCGGAATTGCGTGATATCATAATCGAGCACCTTAACGATCTGTACCGGTTCTATGGGGATGCAACTGGCGTTAGGGTGGCTCGCAAGCATCTAACCTGGTATTGCAATAGCCTGGAACAGTCGAACGAGTTTCGCAGTCGGGTGGTGCGTGTCGATAGTGCTTCCGAGCAGATTCGCTTGACAAGGGAATTCTTCAGCCATAGCGCAGACGACGCGTCAATTGCCGCGTAGCATGCGCCGACCGGAAGCCGGGTGCTCAAATCAGATGGAAGTTTCGACAAGTGGCTAACCATAACTCTCAGAAAAACAAGAAAAATTCACCGTTGAAGAACAACAAGCCGCTACGCAAGCATACCGAAGAAGCACTCAACAGATATTTTGCGAGCCTGAATGGCGACCGCCCCGGAGATCTCTATGATCTCGTGCTCGGTGAGGTCGAAGAACCGTTGTTCAAGGTCGTCATGGATTACACGCACGGCAACCAAAGCCAGGCGGCCGGGATTCTCGGCATCAACCGGGGTACGCTGCGCAAGAAGCTCAAACTTTATTCTCTACTCCAGTAAAGGCCGTTCATGTTGACAATTCGTCGCGCGCTTATCAGCGTTTCGGATAAGCGTGAGCTAATCCCTTTTGTATCCGGTCTTGTTGAACAGGGCGTCGAGGTACTTTCAACCGGAGGCACTTGTCGTCAACTTAAACAGGCCGGCATCGAGGCGATAGAGGTTTCCACCACGACCGGCTTCCCCGAGATCATGGACGGCCGGGTGAAGACCCTGCACCCGGTCATTCACGGCGGGCTTCTCGGCCGTCGCGGCACGGACGAAGCCGTCATGTCAGAGCACGGTATCGAACCGATCGACCTGCTGGCCGTCAATCTGTACCCGTTCGAGTCGACGATTGCCGATCCGGACGCGAGCTTTCAGGATGCAATCGAGAATATCGACGTCGGCGGGCCGGCGATGATACGCGCCGGTGCAAAGAACCATGACGGCGTAATCGTGGTCGTGGATCCGGACGACTACGACGACGTGCTCGATGCAATCAAAGACGACAAGCTGTCGGAAGAATATCGGCGACGCCTTGCGGCCAAAGCCTATGCGCATACGGCAAGCTATGACGCCGCGATCACGAAGTATCTTTCCCGTACGCTGAAAGACGATCCGTTGGGGGCGAGGTTCCTCTATGCCGGGACGCTCGTGGAGCGGCTGCGGTACGGCGAAAACCCGCATCAGGATGCGGCTTTTTACAGGGACGCGACGGACGCGGCGGGTGCTCTCGCAACGGCAAGGCAGCGACAGGGCAAGGCGCTGTCGTACAACAACATCGCCGACAGCGATGCCGCGATCGAATGTGTCAGACAGTTCAGGGAGCCGGCCTGCGTCATCGTCAAGCATGCCAACCCCTGCGGCGTCGCTATTGCGAACGACATCCTGACGGCGTACGAGCGCGCTTTCACTACCGACCCGACGTCGGCGTTCGGCGGCATCATCTCGTTCAACAGGCCGCTCGATGCCGCCACGGCAAAAGCAATCATCGACAAACAGTTCGTCGAGGTGATCGTCGCGCCGGCTGTCGAAGCAGATGCGCTTGACGCCACGGCCGTCAAGAAGAACGTGCGCGTGCTGGAGACCGGAGATTGGTCGACCCGCGCCGCCAGTGGGCTGGACTACAAAAAGGTATCCGGCGGGCTGCTGGTGCAGAGCAGCGACACCGGAATCGTCTCGGAGGACGATCTGAAGGTGGTGACGGAGAGATCACCGGACGCCGAACAGGTATTCGATTTGCTATTCGCCTGGCAGGTGGCGAAATTTGTAAAATCGAATGCCATCGTCTTCTGCAAGGACGGCATGACGATCGGCATCGGCGCTGGCCAGATGAGCCGTGTCTACAGCGCCCGGATCGCCGCCATCAAGGCGGCCGACGAAGGGCATTCAACGCAAGGGTCGGTAATGGCATCAGACGCTTTTTTTCCGTTTCGTGACGCGATCGATGCGGCAGCGGAACACGGCATCAGCGCGATTGTTCAGCCGGGCGGCTCGGTGCGCGACGATGAAGTTATCGCAGCCGCTGATGAGCACGGCCTTGCCATGGTGTTTACCGGTATGCGGCACTTCAGGCATTGAGAGATGAAGGTGCTGGTTATTGGCGGCGGGGGTCGGGAACACGCACTGGCATGGAAATGCGCCCAGTCGAAAGCGGTGACCGAGGTTATCGTGGCGCCCGGCAACGCCGGCACCGCGCTCGAGGCGAATCTGCGCAACGTCGCGGTCGGTGCGGCCGACATCGACGGCCTGCTCGATCTGGCCGAGGCCGAGACCGTCGGCCTGACGATAGTCGGCCCCGAGGCGCCGCTGGTTGCGGGGATCGTCGACCGCTTCACGGAACAGGGATGTCCCTGCTTCGGGCCGACGGCCGACGCCGCACAACTCGAAGGATCCAAGGCCTTTGCCAAGGAATTCCTCGCCCGTCATGACATTCCGACCGCGGCTTACAAGAGCTTCACCGAACTCGGGCCCGCACTGCAATACATCCGCGAACAGGGCGCACCGATCGTCGTCAAAGCCGACGGCCTGGCGGCCGGCAAGGGCGTAATCGTCGCCGCAACGACGGGGGAAGCAGAGCGGGCCGCGACCGACATGCTCGGCGCCGGCGCTTTCGGCGAGGCAGGCAATAGAATCGTCGTTGAAGAATGTCTCACAGGCGAGGAAGCGAGCTTCATCGTCATGACCGACGGCACAACCATCCTGCCGCTTGCCACGTCGCAGGACCACAAGGCCAGAGACGAGGGCGATGCCGGACCGAACACGGGTGGCATGGGTGCATACTCGCCGGCGCCCGTGGTAACGCCGGAACTCGAAGAGCGTATCATGGAACAGATAATCCGGCCGACGATCGACGGACTCGCCGCGGACGGCACCAGCTATCTCGGCTTTCTTTACGCCGGTCTGATGATTACCGGGAGTGCTACACCCAAGGTGCTCGAATTCAATTGCCGTTTCGGCGATCCCGAGACGCAGCCGATCCTGGCCAGACTGCAAAGTGATCTCGTCGATCTCTGCCTGGCTGCGACCGAAGGCAGGCTCGCCGGAAGAGCGATCGAATGGGACGCGAGGGCCGCGCTCGGCGTCGTCATGGCGGCGGGCGGCTACCCGGGCAGCTATCGCAAGGGTGACAGGATAAGCGGACTACCGGACGAGACCAGCGGCGCCGTAAAAGTCTTCCATGCCGGCACGGCGCTCGACGGCGACGACGTCGTGACCAGCGGCGGGCGCGTACTGTGTGTCGTCGGTCTTGGCGATACCGTGGCTGCGGCAAGGGATACCGCCTACGCCACAGCCGAACGAATAAACTGGAACGATGCGTTCTTTCGTCGCGATATCGGATACCGCGCCATCGCGCGGCAGGCATAGGCCATGCTGACAACCGCCCAGGCGAGCCAAGCCATCTCGGGATCCCTGCGAATCTTCGACAGTGAAGACGTCCCCCTTGCCGCCGCCATCGGACGGATTCTTCGCCAGTCGATAAGAGCAGAGCGCGATCAACCGCCTTTTGACCGCGTCATGATGGACGGCATTGCAATCGATTACCCGGCATTGTCGTCCGGCATCCGCCAATTCGCCATTCAGGCGACACAGGCAGCCGGAGATGCGGTGTCGACGCTCGATGACAGCGGCAATTGCATCGAGATCATGACCGGCGCCGTACTGCCAAAGAACTCAGACTGCATTATTCCTGTGGAGCGCATCAGTATCAGGAACGGCATTGCAGAAATCGAAGCCGACTACCAGGCCGAGCAAGGCCAGTTCATTCACACGCAGGGTTCCGACCACAAGAAGGGGTCGGAGGTGCTGACCAGCGGAACGACAATCTCACCGATGGATGTTGCGATAATCGCGTCCTGCGGCCTGGAGACAGTCGGCGTCAGTCGAAAGCCCGCAGTCAGCGTGATTTCGACCGGTAACGAACTGATACCACCCGGCCGGCCCATCGAAGACCACCAGGTCCGTCTGTCCAACGGCCCGGCCCTTGTCGCAATGCTGTGCGATCAGGGTTTCGATCGATGTGAACACGAACATCTTCCCGACGAACCCGACACACTCGAAAAGAGCCTAGCGGAAAAGCTGGACAAATCCGACGTAATGATCTTGAGCGGCGGCGTCTCGATGGGCAAGGCGGACTACGTGCCGCAGGTGATGGCGAACCTGGACGTGAAGCTCGTCTTTCACAAGATCAGCCAGCGCCCGGGACTTCCGATGTGGTTCGGCACGGGGCCTGACGACCAGGCCGTGTTCGCTTTGCCCGGCAACCCGGTGTCGGCGCTGGTCTGCTGCCGACAGTACGTTCTGCCCGCATTGTTTCTTGCAAGCGGACGCCGGCAACGCGGCGCGGAAACGGCAGTGCTCGCGGAAGACGTCAGCTTCACGCCCGGCCTGACCTGCTTTCTGCCGGTGCGAATTCTTGAAGACACCGCAGGCAAGGTGGCCGCACAGCCTGTCCCGACCAACACGTCCGGTGATTTCGCGTCATTGAGCGGCACCCACGGATATGTCGAACTGGCGAAAGACACCAGCGAATTTCCCGAAGGCACGCCGGTGCCGCTGCATCGCTGGTCATCACCCTGACGACTAG
>JBHHWI010000070.1:0-15454 GCA_046756445.1 Woeseia sp.
AGGCCAGTAGCTCAATTGGCAGAGCGGCGGTCTCCAAAACCGCAGGTTGGGGGTTCGATTCCCTCCTGGCCTGCCAGACGAAGGCGCGACGTATCGCAGGAGCCTGCGCTGCCGGGCGATAACGGCGCATGAAGACAAATGACGACGACGACAACGGAAACGAGCGAGTCCGGCATACTGGACATCCTGAAGCTGCTCATCGCGGCCGGCCTGCTCGTGGGCGGTGTCTTTGGCTTCTACTGGTACGTCGCGTGGCCGCAGGCGCTGAGAGTGTTGCTCGTATTGGGGGGCTTGGGCGCCTGCATCGGCATCGCGGCAACGAGCACCCAGGGTCAACGCGTCTGGGCCTTCATTCAGGGATCGCGTATTGAGATTCGCAAGGTCGTATGGCCGACTAAACAAGAGACAACTCAGACAGCCATTGCGGTGTTCATTTTCACTCTTGTTATGGCGTTGTTTTTCTGGGCGTTGGATTCTGGGTTGCTATGGCTGACACGCACTTTAGTCGGTTCGACCGGCTAGCAGGAATTTGAGAGGTATGGAGCAGGTGGCGTTACGCTGGTACATCGTGCACGCCTATTCCAATTTCGAACACAAGGTTAAAGCCTCGCTCGAAGAGCGCATCAAGCTCATGGGGCTGGAGGACAAGTTCGGTGAGATTCTTGTCCCGACCGAAGAAGTGGTTGAAATGAAGGAAGGCCAGAAGAGAAAAAGCGAGCGCAAGTTTTTTCCCGGCTATGTACTCGTTCAAATGGATATGGACGACGAGACATGGCATCTGGTCAAGGAGGTTCCCAAGGTACTGGGGTTCATCGGCGGTTCGAGTGATCGCCCGGCGCCGATTACGGAAGCGGAAGCCAGCCAGATATTGCAACGTGTCAAGGAAGGCGTCGACAAGCCGCGACCGAAGGTGTTGTTCGAGCCCGGTGAAGTCGTTCGGGTCGTTGATGGTCCGTTCAACGATTTCAGCGGTGTCGTTGAACAGGTGAATTACGAAAAGAGCCGCCTGCAGGTGGCGGTACAGATTTTGGGCCGTTCTACTCCGGTCGAGCTGGACTTCGGCCAGGTAGAAAAGGGTTAGGCATTTTTCGGCAATGCGCGGGCCGCAACGCGCCCGTGATTGCCATAGGTGATCGCAGGTGTAATCGGGCTTGCTGATGCAAGCGGATAACTTTCGATCCGATGAGATTAGACGAGGAGCCCTAACCAGGCGTTTGAACTCGAGAGGTGAGAGATGGCAAAGAAAGTTGCTGGTTATATCAAGCTGCAGGTTCCTGCAGGTCAGGCGAACCCGAGCCCGCCGGTCGGCCCGGCACTGGGTCAGCACGGCGTAAACATCATGGAGTTCTGCAAGGCGTTTAACGCGCAGACGCAGGGCACAGAGCCGGGCTTGCCAATTCCGGTGATTATTACGGTCTATGCGGATCGAAGTTTCACGTTTATCTCGAAGACACCGCCTGCGGCAGTCCTGTTGCGCAAGGCCGCGGGAGTACCGAAAGGATCGGGAGAACCCAACATGGAGAAGGTCGGCAAGGTAAATCGCAATCAGCTTGAAGAGATTGCTACGACCAAGATGCCGGACCTGACCGCGGCCGATATGGACGCTGCTGTGCGTACGATTGCAGGCACCGCCCGCAGCATGGGAATTGAAACGGAGGGCGTCAAGTAATGGCCGCTTTGACGAAACGCAGGAAGCTGGGTCGCGAAAAGGTCGAAGCCACCAAGATCTATCAGGTCGATGAGGCTCTTGCGCTGGTTAAGGAACTGGCAAGTGCGAAGTTCCCCGAGAGCATAGACGTTTCGGTGAATTTGGGCGTCGATCCACGCAAGTCGGACCAGGTTGTCCGTGGGTCGACCGTATTGCCGAACGGCACGGGCAAGTCGGTACGCGTCGCGGTATTCGCGCAGGGCGACAACGCCGAGAAAGCCAAGGCAGCCGGTGCCGATGTTGTCGGCTTCGAAGACCTGGCCGAGCAGATCAAAGGCGGTAACCTGAATTTCGAAGTCGTGATTGCGACTCCCGATGCCATGCGCGTCGTCGGCACGCTTGGCCAGATTCTCGGACCCAGGGGCTTGATGCCCAATCCGAAGGTCGGCACGGTGACCGCGGACGTTGAAACGGCCGTGCGAAATGCGAAAGCCGGGCAGGTCCGTTACCGTACGGACAAGGCGGGAATTATCCATTGCCCGATTGGTCGGGCGGATTTTGACGTGCCGGCGCTGAGGGAAAACCTGAATGCCTTGCTGGCCGACCTCAAGAAGGCGAAACCGGCGGCGTCCAAAGGTGCATATTTGAAGAAGCTGACCGTGTCCTCAACGATGGGGCCCGGTGTATCGGTGGACCGGGCATCGGTCGATGCCTAGTCGGGCTGGTGATGAGGCCGTGTCAGTCGATCGGACGAGCGTGAATGCCCGATCTTATGGTTTTGCGGTTTTGAGCGGTGCCGGGCACCGGACTGAAAGCCGTAAAAGGGCCGGTTTTTCCGGCCGTCGTCGAAGACCGTAGGTGGTCGGTATGACACCCGACCTTAATCTAATACCTACGCAGATGGTGTTGCCTGAGTCAGAGTGGTCTGGCGAATGGTCACCGTTCGACATTGGGTAGTGGAGAGGGACTCCGCTGAATGGCTGGTTTATACCGGCTTACGTTGTGACCACAAGCCAGGAGAAATTCATGGCACTGAAACTCGAAGACAAAAAGAAATTTGTCAAAGAGGTAAACGCGATCGCCGGTGACTCTATCACCGCTGTTGTGGCGGAATACAGAGGCTTGTCCGTAGCAGAGATGACGGAGCTGCGTAAGGAAGCGCGCAGTGCCGGCGTATACCTGCGTGTCGTCAAAAACACGCTGGCACGCCGGGCCGTCGAAGGGACCGAGTTCGAGTGCATGAAGGAATCACTCTCAGGACCGATTCTGCTCGCGTTTGCAAAAGACGATCCAGGTGCCGCTGCCAGAGTCATCAAGGAATTCGCCAGGGGGCACGACGCGCTCAAGGCGGTATCGCTATCTGCCGGTGGCGAATTATTGCCAGCGACTGATCTTGCAAAGTTGGCAGATCTGCCAACGCTCGATCAGGGTCGGGCAATGTTGCTGGGCGTGATGGTGGCACCGATGACCAAACTGGTACGGACACTTGCTGAGCCATCCGCGATGCTTGCACGGACACTGTCCGCGCGCGGCGATCAGGAGACGGCCTCGGTGGTCGCAGACACTTCAAACTGATTCAGGACTAAGAGGAAAAGAGAAATGGCATTGTCAAACGAAGACCTGCTCAAAGAGTTGAGCGCAAAGCCGATCATGGAGGTTGTTGACCTCGTCAAGTTGCTCGAGGAAGAGTGGGGCGTATCGGCCGCTGCCCCCGTTGCGGTTGCCGCAGCCGGCGCCGCCGGAGGCGACGCGACCGCGGCCGCCGAGGAGAAGACCGAGTTCGACGTCGTATTGTCGAGCTTTGGTGAGAACAAGGTTTCGGTCATCAAGGCAGTTCGCACGATTACCGGTCTCGGCCTGAAAGAGGCCAAGGACGCGGTCGAGGGCGCACCGTCAACAATCAAGGAAGGAGCATCGAAGGAAGACGCCGAGAACTTCAAGAAGCAGCTTGAAGAGGCCGGCGCAACTGTCGAGCTCAAGTAACACGGGCTTACTGTGCCTGTGATACAGGACCAGTTGGTCCGATAGTGCAAGAGCAGCCTGCGATGGAACACCGCCGGCTGCCTCTTGGCGTCCGTGTGATTCGTACGAGGTAATCATCCGAATGGCTTATACATTCACTGAGAAGAAACGCATCAGAAAGAATTTCGGCAAGCGGCCGACTATTCTGGACGTGCCTTATCTTCTTGCAATCCAGCTGGATTCATACCGGAAATTCCTGCAGACGGACATTTCCGAAGACGATCGCGAAAACATCGGCCTGCATGCTGCGTTTCAGACCGTATTTCCGATCGTCAGCTACTCCGGAAATGCCGCGCTCGAGTACGTGAGCTACCGCCTCGGCGAGCCCGTATTCGATGTCAAAGAGTGTCAGATGCGTGGCCTTACTTACGCCGCACCCATTCGCGTCAAAGTCCGGCTGATCATCTATGACCGGGAAGCGAGCGGCGCGAAGAAGCCCGTCAAAGACATTCGTGAACAGGAAGTCTATCTCGGCGAGATGCCGCTGATGACTGATCACGGTACGTTCGTCATAAACGGCACCGAGAGAGTGATTGTCTCCCAGTTGCACCGGTCGCCGGGCGTATTTTTTGATCACGACAAGGGCAAGACCCACTCGTCGGGCAAGCTCCTGTTCTCCGCCCGGGTCATTCCGTACCGGGGGTCGTGGCTCGATTTCGAGTTCGACCCGAAAGACTGCGTTTTCGCGCGGATCGACCGACGCCGGAAACTGCCTGTCACGATCATCCTTCGGGCGCTGGGCCTGAGCAACGAGGAAATGCTCGATATTTTCTTCGAGACCAATGACTTCTATCTGTCGACGAAAGACATTCGCATGGGTCTGGTGCCCCAGCGGCTTCGCGGCGAGACGGCAATTTTCGATATCAAGCTGGGCCGCAAGCTGATCGTCGAGGAGGGCCGGCGAATCACCGCCAAGCACATTCGCGAAATGGATAAATCCAGGGTCGACAACCTGGTCGTGCCCCCTGAGTATCTCGAGGGCAAGATCCTCGCGCACGGCGTCGTCGACGAAGAAACCGGAGAACTACTGGCAGACGCGAACACTGAGCTGACAGCGGAGCTTATCGAGGTGCTTGTCGAAAAAGGCGTCGAGCACATCCGGACCCTTTACGTGAATGACCTCGATCGCGGTCCTTACATTTCGAACACGCTGCGAATCGATCCGTCGACGACACGGCTCGAGGCGCTCGTCGAGATTTATCGCATGATGCGCCCGGGTGAGCCGCCGACGAAGGAAGCAGCAGAAAATCTGTTCCAGAACCTGTTTTTCAATCCGGACCGATACGATCTCTCGGCGGTCGGCCGGATGAAGTTCAATCGCCGGGTCGGCCGCGACACGTCCGACGGCGGCGGTGTGCTGGATAACGATGACATTCTGGATGTTCTGCGGACGCTGATCGATATTCGTAACGGGTACGGCACGGTCGACGATATCGATCACCTCGGCAACCGGCGCGTGCGAAGCATCGGCGAGATGGCTGAAAATGCGTTCCGCGTCGGTCTTGTCCGCGTGGAACGGGCAGTCAAGGAGCGCCTGACTCAAGCGGAGACCGAGGGCCTCATGCCGCAGGAGATGATCAACGCGAAACCTGTCGCGGCGGCAGTCAAGGAGTTCTTCGGATCCAGCCAGCTGTCCCAGTTCATGGACCAGAATAACCCGTTGTCGGAGGTCACTCACAAGCGCCGCGTATCCGCGCTCGGGCCCGGTGGCCTGACGCGTGAGCGGGCGGGATTCGAGGTGCGTGACGTGCACCCGACCCACTACGGCCGTGTGTGTCCGATCGAGACGCCTGAAGGCCCCAATATCGGCCTGATCAACTCGCTGGCCGTCTATGCGCGGACCAACGAATACGGCTTTCTCGAGACACCGTACCGGAAAGTGACCAACGGCAAGGTGACCAATAAGATCGAGTACCTGTCCGCCATCGAGGAAAGTCAGTACGTCATCGCACAGGCGAATGCGGTCCTCGACAAGCAGGGTCGATTCGTCGATGCGCTGGTCTCGGTGCGACACAAGAACGAGTTCACGCTGTCCGATCCGTCGACCATTGATTTCATGGATGTATCTCCGAGGCAGATCGTTTCTGTCGCCGCCTCGCTGATCCCGTTCCTCGAGCATGACGATGCAAACAGGGCGCTGATGGGTTCGAACATGCAACGTCAGGCAGTTCCCACACTGCGTTCCGAAGCGCCGCTGGTCGGCACCGGCATGGAAAGAGCGGTGGCCGTCGACTCCGGCGTTACAGTCGTAGCCACGCGTGGCGGGACCGTCGATTCCGTGGACGCATCCCGCATCGTGGTCCGGGTAAACGACGATGAAACCGATGCCGGAGAATCAGGGGTCGATATCTATAACCTGACGAAATACACCCGGTCGAATCAGAACACCTGCATCAACCAGCGGCCGCTCGTAAAGGCGGGCGACCAGATTGCCGGCGGCGACGTCCTCGCCGACGGACCGTCGACCAGCATCGGTGAGCTGGCGCTCGGTCAGAATCTGCTGGTCGCGTTCATGCCCTGGAACGGCTACAACTTCGAGGACTCGATTCTGATCTCGGAACGCGTGGTTCAGGAGGACCGTTTCACGACGATTCATATCGAAGAGCTGTCGTGCGTCGCACGCGATACCAAGCTCGGACCGGAGGACATCACTGCGGATATCCCGAACGTCGGCGACGCAGCGCTTGCAAAGCTGGATGAGTCGGGCATCGCGTTTATCGGCGCCGAGGTCAATGCGGGCGATATTCTCGTCGGCAAGGTGACGCCCAAGGGCGAGACCCAGCTGACGCCGGAGGAGAAGCTGTTGCGCGCGATCTTCGGTGAAAAGGCCTCTGACGTAAAGGACACCAGCTTGCGCGTGCCGCCCGGGATGGACGGCACGGTCATCGACGTACGCGTATTCACACGAGACGGCGTCGAAAAAGACGCGAGGGCGCTGGCGATCGAGAAGTCCGAACTGGAATCCGTGCGCAAGGACCTGGATGACACATTGAGAATCCTCGAAGAGGACATTTACCAGCGCGTCGAGCGAATGTTGACCAGCAAGATGGCTCAGGGCGGTCCGTTGAAGCTCAAGTCGGGCAGCAAGATTACCAAAGCCTACCTGGATGAAGTTCCCCGCGATCAATGGTTCGAGATCCGCCTCAAGAACGACGAGGCGAATGAGCAGTTACAGAAGGCATTCGAGCGCCTGAAAGCACAGCGCGCAGAGTTTGACCAGCGCTTCGAGGAAAAGAAAGACAAGATCACGGCGGGAGATGATCTCGCCCCGGGTGTCCTGAAGATGGTCAAGGTCTATCTCGCTGTCAAGCGACGCATTCAGCCGGGCGACAAGATGGCTGGACGTCACGGCAACAAGGGTGTTATCTCGACCATCGTTCCGGTTGAGGACATGCCGTATCTCGACGACGGCACACCGGTCGATATCGTGCTCAATCCATTAGGCGTCCCGTCGCGAATGAACGTCGGGCAGGTGCTGGAGACGCACCTGGGCTGGGCCGCGAAAGGCCTTGGCAGAAAGATCGGCGGCATGCTGGCAGCGCAGGCAACAACCGCAAGGATCCGGCAGTTCCTCGAGACGATTTATAACAAGTCCGGTGGCAAGACGGAGGACTTCAAATCGCTCACGGATCCCGAACTCATCGAGCTGGCAGGCAACCTGGTGGAGGGCGTGCCGATCGCGACGCCGGTATTTGACGGCGCAACCGAAGTCGAGATCAAGTCAATGCTCGACCTCGCCGAGCTGTCCGATACCGGCCAGACCAAGCTGATTGATGGCCGCACCGGAGAGCCCTTCGATCGCGATGTCACGGTGGGGTACATGTACATGCTCAAGCTGAATCATCTTGTCGACGACAAAATGCATGCACGTTCGACCGGGCCTTACAGCCTCGTCACGCAGCAGCCGTTAGGCGGCAAGGCGCAGTTCGGCGGTCAGCGCTTCGGTGAGATGGAAGTGTGGGCACTGGAAGCCTACGGCGCTGCCTACACCCTGCAGGAGATGCTGACGGTGAAGTCGGATGACGTGCAGGGTCGCACCAAGATGTACAAGAACATCGTTGATGGTGAGCATGAAATGGATGCCGGCATGCCCGAGTCCTTCAACGTACTCGTTAAAGAGATTCGATCGCTGGGAATCAACATTGAACTGGAAACAGACTGATGAAAGATCTTCTGAAGCTTTTTAAGTACCAGCATCCCGTTGACGATTTTGATGCGATCCGCATCGGGCTCGCCTCGCCTGACATGATCAGGTCCTGGTCATTCGGCGAGGTGAAGAAGCCGGAGACCATAAACTATCGTACGTTCAAGCCCGAACGCGACGGATTGTTCTGCGCCAAGATCTTCGGGCCTATCAAGGACTACGAATGCCTGTGCGGAAAATACAAGCGGCTCAAGCATCGCGGCGTCGTGTGCGAGAAATGCGGTGTAGAAGTGACCCAGACCAAGGTCCGTCGCGAACGCATGGCACATATCGAGCTGGCCAGCCCGGTTGCGCACATCTGGTTTCTGAAGTCTCTGCCATCGCGCATCGGCCTGATGCTCGATATGACGCTCAGGGAAATCGAGCGCGTCCTGTACTTCGAGGCATTCGTCGTTGTCGACCCCGGCATGACGCCGTTGGAGCGCGGCCAACTGATGGCCGATGAGATGTATCTGGATGCGATGGAGCAGTACGGCGATGAATTCGATGCTCGTATGGGTGCCGAGGCCGTGCGTGAGATGCTGATGACAATCGATCTGCAGCGCGAAGTGCTGCAGGTGCGGGAAGACATCGGCGCGACGCGTTCCGAGACCAAGATCAAACGCCTGTCGAAACGGCTGAAGCTGCTCGAATCGTTCATCGAGTCGGGGAACAAGCCCGAATGGATGGTGCTGACCGTACTGCCTGTACTGCCGCCGGATCTCCGCCCACTCGTGCCATTGGACGGTGGCCGTTTCGCGACCTCGGATCTCAACGACCTGTATCGCCGCGTCATCAATCGCAATAATCGGCTGCGCCGCCTGCTCGAGCTGAACGCACCCGACATCATCGTGCGGAACGAGAAACGCATGCTGCAGGAATCGGTCGACGCATTGCTCGACAATGGCCGTCGCGGCCGTGCGATTACCGGAACGAACAAACGCCCGTTGAAGTCGCTCGCCGACATGATCAAGGGCAAGCAGGGCCGCTTCCGCCAGAACCTGCTCGGAAAACGCGTGGATTACTCGGGACGATCCGTCATCGTGGTCGGCCCGACGTTGAAACTGCATCAGTGCGGTCTGCCGAAGAAGATGGCGCTCGAACTCTTCAAGCCATTCATTTTCTCGAAGCTGCAGTTACGGGGTGAAGCGACGACGATCAAGGCGGCGAAGCGCCTGGTCGAGCGCGAGGGCGCGGAAGTCTGGGACATTCTCGAAGAAGTCATTCGCGAACACCCGGTCATGCTGAACCGCGCACCGACGCTGCACCGGCTCGGTATTCAGGCATTCGAACCGGTGCTGATCGAAGGTAAGGCGATTCAACTGCATCCCCTCGTCTGCACGGCCTTCAACGCTGACTTCGATGGTGACCAGATGGCGGTACACGTGCCGTTATCGATCGAGGCGCAGCTCGAGGCTCGTGCGCTGATGATGTCGTCTAACAATATTCTGTCGCCGGCCAATGGTGACCCGATCATCGTGCCGTCGCAGGACGTCGTGTTGGGTCTGTATTACATGACCCGCTCCAAGGTCAACGCCGAGGGCGAAGGCATGCTGTTTTGCGACATCAATGAAGCAAGACGCGCCTACGACAGCGGCCTCGTGGAGCTGCAGGCGAACGTAAAGGTACGGGTTCCGATCTACGAAGACGATGAAGAGGGCCACGGTGAGATGAGCATGAAAGTCGTCGACACCACCGTTGGCCGCGCACTGCTTTCAAGCCTGTTGCCCGAGGGCCTCAGTTACGATCTTGTCAATCAGGACATGAACAAGAAGGCGATTTCGAACGTCATCAACGCCTGTTATCGAAAACTCGGCCTCAAGAAGACCGTTGTTTTCGCTGATCAGCTGATGTACACGGGCTTCCGCTACGCGACGACCGCCGGTATTTCAATTGGCGTTAACGACATGGTCGTGCCTGAGGTCAAGGAGCAGATTCTCTCCGGCGCCGAGTCCGAGGTGAAGGAAATTCAGGACCAGTATGCGTCCGGTCTCGTGACCGAGGGTGAGCGATACAACAAGGTTGTCGATATCTGGTCGCGCACCAACGACCAGGTAGCCAAAGCGATGATGGACAAGCTGGGCTCGGAGATCGTCGAGGATGCAAAGGGCAGGGAAGTCAACCAGGAATCGTTCAACTCCATTTATATGATGGCCGACTCCGGTGCCCGCGGGTCCGCGGCTCAGATTCGTCAGCTCGCCGGCATGCGGGGCCTGATGGCCAAGCCGGACGGCTCAATCATCGAAACGCCGATCACGGCGAACTTCCGCGAGGGTCTCGACGTACTGCAGTACTTCATATCCACTCATGGTGCCCGCAAGGGACTTGCGGATACGGCGCTGAAGACGGCGAACTCGGGCTACCTGACCCGTCGGCTCGTCGACGTGGCACAGGACCTTGTCGTCACCGAAGTCGATTGTGAGACCAGAAACGGGATCGCGATGTCACCACTGGTCGAAGGCGGTGACGTTGTTGAACCGTTGCGTGAGCGGGTTCTGGGTCGGGTGCTGGCCGAACCGGTCCTGATTCCGGGATCGGACAAGATCGCGTTCGATGCGGGAACCATGCTGGACGAAGCCAGTGTGAGACGGCTCGAAGATCTGTCGATTGACCACGTGCTGGTGCGCTCGCCGATCACCTGCGAAGTACGCTACGGCGTTTGCTCGCAATGCTACGGCCGAGACCTCGCGCGCGGCCATCGCATCAATATCGGTGAGGCGGTCGGTGTGATCGCCGCCCAGTCGATTGGCGAACCCGGCACCCAGCTGACGATGCGGACTTTCCATATCGGTGGTGCTGCGTCCCGGTCTGCCGCCGTGAACAATATCGAAATCAAGAACAACGGTGTCGTGAAACTCAACAACATGAAGACGGTTGCCCACCAGAAGGGCTATCTCGTCGCCGTGTCACGTTCCGGCGAGATCTCCGTTATCAACGAGCACGGCAGAGAGCGCGAGCGCTACAAAGTGCCCTACGGCGCGACGATTACCGTTGAGGACAGCCAGGACGTCAAGCAGGGTCAGATCGTTGCGTCCTGGGATCCACACACTCACCCGGTCGTAACGGAGGTCGCGGGTAAGCTCAAATTCGAGGACTTCGTCGAGGGTGTCGCCGTCATGGAGCAAATCGACGAATTCACCGGATTGGCGAGCATCGTCGTACTCGATCCGAAGCAACGTGGTAGCACGGGCAAGGACCTCCGGCCTGTCGCCAAGCTGGTCGATGACGACGGCCAGGATGTCTGCTTTGCGAACACCGATATTCCGGCGATCTACGCGCTGCCGGCTGGCGCCATTGTCAGCATGAATGACGGTGCCGGGGTATCCGTCGGCGACGTCATTGCGCGCATACCGCAGGAGTCATCGAAGACTCGTGACATCACCGGTGGTCTGCCGCGAGTTGCCGATCTGTTCGAAGCACGCAAGCCCAAGGACCCTGCGGTCATGGCCGAATATACAGGGACCGTCAGCTTCGGAAAGGAAACCAAAGGTAAGCGCCGACTCGTCATTACTGATGACGACGGTGACAGTTTCGAGGAACTGATTCCGAAGTGGCGTCACCTGAACGTGTTCGAGGGCGAGCAGGTAGTCCGGGGCGAGGTCATTGCAGACGGCGAGCCGAACCCGCATGACATCCTCCGCCTGCAGGGCGTGGAGCCGCTTGCCGACTACCTGGTTCGCGAGATCCAGGACGTGTACCGCCTGCAGGGCGTCAAGATCAACGACAAGCATATCGAGGTCATCATCCGCCAGATGCTGCGCAAAGTGATCGTGTCCGACCCGGGCGATAGCACCTTCCTCAAGGGCGAGCAGATCGATAAAGCGCGCGCGCTGGAAGTCTGCGACGACTTGGAGGCGCAGGGCAATACGTTGCTGACGTTCGAACCGATTCTGCTCGGTATTACCAAGGCCTCGCTCGCGACGGAGTCGTTCATTTCGGCAGCATCCTTCCAGGAAACCACGCGTGTTCTGACCGAAGCCGCCGTCAGGGGATTGAGGGACGATCTGCGCGGTCTGAAGGAAAACGTCATCGTCGGCCGCCTGATTCCGGCGGGGACAGGCTTTGCGCACCACGCAGAGCGTCGCCGCACGAGGGAGCAGGACCTCGCCGATCAGCTAAAGGAACTCGAAGAAGAGCGTGCGCTGTCATCCGAGGGCGAGGGTTCGCAAGAAGATCTGATTACCGACGTTGCCGAAGAAGTGGCTGCGGCAGCAGCCGCGGAGACCGCCGACACGGACGGCGAGGAGGCAACGACCTGAACCGGGGACGGACCCCGGATGGGGCCCGTTCCCGACCCGTCTCCATGCTTGACACCGGTATCGGGGCGTCCATACAATGCCCCGCCTTAACCCGAGGGCCTGACACATCAGGGTCCTACAATTTAGCGACGGGATTGGGGAAAAGTCCTTGTTATTCAGGATCTTGAGCCCGAATCTCGTCAAAGCCGACGGCTGAATCAGGATTGATTCAGGCGTCGGTTGCGCGCGTGTATCTGCGCGCCGTTTTTTATGCAGATGATCAGGAAGAGAGGCCTGTGGCCACGACGAATCAACTCGTACGCAAACCGCGCTCGCTGAAGGCGGCCAAGAGCACCGTGCCGGCGCTCGAGGGCAGCCCACAGAAGCGGGGCGTTTGCACCCGCGTGTATACCACCACGCCGAAGAAGCCGAACTCCGCGATGCGGAAAGTCGCCCGCGTGCGGCTGACCAATGGATTCGAGGTCACGAGCTACATCGGCGGCGAAGGTCACAACCTTCAGGAGCACTCCGTCGTATTGATTCGCGGCGGTCGTGTCAAAGATCTGCCCGGTGTGCGTTATCACACCATTCGCGGCACCCTGGATTGTGCCGGCGTCAGCGATCGCAAGCAGGGCCGCTCGAAGTACGGCGCCAAGCGGCCGAAAACATAGTCAGAGACGAACGATGTCGAGACGAACACAGGCCCCCAAGCGCGCGATCCTGCCCGATCCCAAGTACGGCAGCGAACTGCTCGCGAAGTTCATGAACATGATCATGAACGACGGCAAGAAGTCCGTCGCCGAGCGGATAATCTATGGTGCGCTGGACCGGATCTCCGAAAAGGAGACCCACGCGGATGACAAGGCGCTGGAGCTCCTGGAGAAGGCGCTCGAAAACGTCAAGCCCGTGGTCGAGGTCAAGTCCCGGCGTGTCGGCGGTGCCACCTATCAGGTACCGATTGAAGTCAGGCCCGCCCGACGCCAGACGCTGGCAATGCGCTGGTTGATCGATGCGGCAAGACACCGTAGCGAGAAATCCATGGCGCACCGTTTGGCCCACGAGCTGATGGATGCAGCCGAAAATCGCGGGTCAGCCGTGAAAAAGAAGGAAGATACTCACCGGATGGCCGAAGCCAACAAGGCTTTCTCACACTACCGGTGGTGAGCCCTTCCGGTTCCCAGGACTCCAGGACTATTCCCGTGGCACGCACAACACCAATCGAGCGCTACCGCAACATCGGGATCATGGCGCACATCGACGCCGGTAAAACGACGACGACGGAGCGCGTTCTGTTCTACACCGGCGTGTCGCACAAGATGGGTGAGGTGCACGACGGCGCGGCAGTAATGGACTGGATGGAACAGGAACAGGAGCGCGGCATTACGATTACGTCCGCCGCGACCACCTGTTTCTGGTCCGGCATGGACCAGCATTGGCCCGAGCATCGCATCAATATCATCGATACGCCCGGTCATGTCGATTTCACGATCGAGGTCGAGAGAAGCCTGCGCGTGCTCGACGGCGCCGTAACGGTTCTCTGTTCGGTCGGCGGCGTCGAGCCACAGACTGAAACCGTGTGGCGCCAGGGTAACAAGTACAACGTGCCGCGCATGATTTTCGTCAACAAGATGGATCGTGCCGGCGCCGACTATCTGCGTGTCGTCGAGCAGGTCAAAGAGCGCCTCGGCGCGAATCCGGTGCCGGTCCAGCTGCCAATCGGCGCAGAAGACAAATTCGAAGGCGTCGTCGATCTCGTCCGCATGAAGGCGATCTACTGGGACGAGAAGAACATGGGCACGACCTTCGAGTATGGTGAAGTACCGGAGGACATGCTCGCCGATGCCAGGAACTATCGTGAGCAGATGGTGGAGGCCGCGGCCGAAGGTGACGAACAGTTGCTGGAAAAGTTCCTCCATGACCATGAGCTGTCAGAGAACGAGATCCGTCGCGGACTGCGCATGCGCACGCTCGCAGGCGACATAGTCGTAACGCTGTGCGGGTCGGCGTTCAAGAACAAAGGCGTTCAGGCCATGCTGGACGCGGTCATCGATTACATGCCGTCACCACTGGACGTGCCAGCGATCAAGGGAATCCATGAGGACAACAGCGACGGCGAGCGTGCTGCAGATGACAATGAGCCGTTTGCGGCGCTTGCTTTCAAAATCGCGACGGACCCGTTTGTCGGCAACCTTACATTCTTCCGCGTGTATTCGGGTGTCCTGAATTCCGGTGACACTGTCTATAACCCGGTGAAGGGCAGGCGCGAGCGCATCGGCCGTATTCTGCAGATGCACTCGAACGATCGCGAAGAAATCAAGGAAGTGCGTGCCGGCGATATAGCGGCCGCGGTCGGCCTGAAGGACGTGACGACAGGCGACACGCTGGTCGAACCGAAGAGCATCATCACGCTGGAGCGGATGGAATTTCCGGAGCCGGTTATCGCGGTCGCGGTCGAACCGAAAACCAAGGTCGACCAGGAGAAGATGGGTATTGCGTTGCAGAAGCTGGCGAAGGAAGACCCGTCGTTCCGCGTGGCGACCGACGAAGAGTCCGGGCAGACGATTATCTCCGGCATGGGCGAGCTGCACCTCGATATCATCGTCGATCGGATGAAGCGCGAGTTCAAGGTCGACGCGAACGTGGGTAAACCACAGGTCGCCTATCGGGAAACGATTCGCAGCCCGATCGATCAGGAAGGCAAATTCGTTCGCCAGTCGGGCGGACGGGGCCAGTACGGTCATGTATTCCTGAAGATCGAGCCCCGGGAACCGGGAAGCGGTTACGAGTTTGTCAACAGCATCGTTGGTGGAGTCGTGCCGAAGGAATACATCAGCGCCGTGGACAAGGGCGTTCAGGAACAAATGGAAAACGGCGTGGTCGCCGGCTATCCGGTCGTCGACGTCAAAGTTTCACTTTATGACGGCTCCTACCATGACGTCGACTCGAGCGAGATAGCCTTCAAGATCGCAGGCTCCATGGCGTTCAGGGACGGTGCGCTCAGGGCCAGCCCGGTGCTGCTCGAACCGATCATGAAAGTCGAGGTGGTGACACCGGAGGACTACATGGGCGATGTCATGGGCGATCTCAATCGCCGCCGTGGCGTGACGCAGGGCATGGACGATTCCCCGTCAGGAAAAGTCATTCGTGTCGAGGTGCCGCTGGCCGAGATGTTCGGCTATGCGACTGACCTGCGCTCCATGAGCCAGGGCCGTGCGACCTACTCGATGGAATTCGCGAAGTACAACGAAGTGCCACAGAATGTGGCCGATAGCGTTTTAAGAAAAGCCAGCTAATAAACGGACGAAACTCATGTCGAAAGAAAAGTTTGAGAGAACCAAGCCACACGTCAACGTTGGCACGATT
>JBHHWI010000071.1:0-15415 GCA_046756445.1 Woeseia sp.
TTTGAGGCGAATAGTGGACCTATTTAACGAAAATGATCGGAATAATAGACCGATTTCACACCGCCGCAGTAGATTCCGCCTAAGTCCGACAGACTGCTAGGGGGCGCGTATGACAGATCGGGTGCGCAACGGGGATTCGTTCTCGGTCGCCCTGGTCGGCAAGGGCGGCTCCGGGATCGTCACCGCCGGTGAGATGCTGCTGGCCGCCGCCGCCCGCGCCGGACGCTACGGAATGATGGTCCGCGCGGTCGGCCCGCAAATCCGGGGCGGCGAATCGGCGGCGCTGGTCCGGCTCGGCCGAACCCGGGTCGACTGTCTCGACGATCGCTGCGACATCCTGATCGACGTGGACGGCAGTCACGCCGAGCGCTTTCTTGCCGACATCCGTATCGACACCGACAGCATCGTCGTGACCGACCCGGCCAGGGAGTCATTGCCCGGATCCGTCGCGTCGTCCGGTGCGCAGCTTCACGAACTCGAGATGAGCGCGCTGGCCGAAACCGTCGCCGGCGGGCGCGCCAACATGGTTGCTCTGGGCTATGCGGCGGGGCTTGCCGCGATCCCGGCCGCTTCGGTCGCACAGGCGATCGAAAGACAGCTCGGACGTAAAGGGACGCAGGTGGTCGATGCCGGCCACGAATCGGCGATGCTCGGCTATGACCGGGCGGCGCAGTCTGCGACACGGCAATCCGACGCAGCTGCCGACGCGACCGATAGTCATTGGCTGATCAGCGGCAACCACGCAACCGGTCTGGGTGCGCTTCGTGGCGGTATACGTTTCGCGGCCGCCTACCCGATCACACCTGCGACCGAGATCCTGGAGTGGCTGGCGCCGAGACTCAACGATGTGGGCGGCACTCTTGCGCAGGCCGAGGACGAGCTGGCGTCGATCAACATGGTCATCGGCGCCTCCTTCGGCGGCATACCATCGTTGACGGCGACCTCGGGCCCCGGGCTGTCGCTGATGATCGAGAGTCTCGGCCTCGCGGTGTGCGCCGAGATTCCGCTGGTGGTCGTCAACGTGATGCGGGTGGGCCCGTCCACCGGTATCCCGACGAAATCCGAGCAATCCGACTTCAACACAGCGGTCTACGGCCTGCACGGGGACGCGCCACATATCGTCGTGGCACCGAATTCCGTGACAGACTGCGCCAACACGACGCAGTGGGCGGTGCATCTGGCGGAAGCGCAGCAGACCCCCGTCATCGTGTTATCGGACCAGTTCATCGCTCAGGCGACCGTCATCGCCGATCCGATACCCATGATCTCGATTTTCGCGAGGAGAAAACTCGCGAAGACCGTCGCGAAAAACTTCGAGCGCTATGCAATGACCGCGGACGGCATCTCACCGATGCCGTTGCCCGGCACGCCGGGGGGGCAGTACACGGCCGACGGTCTGGAGCACAGCGCAAGGGCCGTGCCCTCGGGTGCGGGCGACGATCACCGCGCCCAACTCGACAAGCGGGCCGCGAAGATCAACGATTTCGATTACGGCGCCAACTGGGCGGACATCGAGGGGAACGGTGACCACGCGATTCTGACCTGGGGTTCCACGACCAGCGCGGTCAGAGAAGCGATCCGCAGGCTCCCCCCTGAAACTGCCGCCGGTCTCAAACTGGTTTCCCTGCGGCTGCTCCTGCCGGTCCGGGGGCAGGAGATGGCGCAAGCGCTTGCCGGTGTCCACCGCCTGATCGTCATCGAACAGAATCACACCGGCCAGCTTTACCGGTTCCTGCGCGCCTGGTACGAACTGCCGGCGGACGTGGCGACGATGCATCGTCCCGGACCATCGGTCTTTCGGCCCGGAGAGATCGCCGCACGACTGTGCGAATGGTACGGGCAATGAGTGCGCAGGCGCCCCGCCGGCTCAAGGCGAGCGACTACAAGACCAGGACCAAGCCTGTCTGGTGTCCGGGCTGCGGTGATTTCCATGTGCTTTTGAGTCTCGCGAAGGCGCTTGCGGAACTAGGCTTGCAACCGGAAAAAATTGCGGTAGTGTCCGGTATCGGTTGTTCGTCACGCATCCCGGCATAT
Organism: Woeseia sp.; assembly: GCA_046756445.1. Classification (GTDB taxonomy): domain Bacteria; phylum Pseudomonadota; class Gammaproteobacteria; order Steroidobacterales; family Woeseiaceae; genus JACZWL01. The sequence goes on from JBHHWI010000071.1 coordinate 2,035, forward strand.
GTGAACTGCTACGGGTTTCATGGCGTCCATGGCCGGGCGTTACCGCTCGCGACCGGTCTCAAAGTGGCGCGGCCCGACCTGACCGTCGTCTGCGCCAGCGGCGACGGCGATGGTTTCTCGATCGGCGGCAATCACCTGCTGCATGCCTGCCGCCGCAATGTGGACATCACCTACGTCGTGATGGATAACGAAGTCTACGGTATGACCAAGGGACAGCCATCTCCGACCACGGATCCCGACTGGGACAGCAAACTGGCGCCCGGCGGACCGGGTATTTCGCCATTCCACCCCCTGGTGATCGCGCTCGCCTCGGGGGCCAACTTCGTCGCCCGCTCGTTTTCCGGCGATCCCAACGGCACCGCACGGACGCTCGTGGATGCGATTTCCCATCCCGGGTTTTCGTTCGTGCAGATACTGAGCCCCTGTGTAACGTTTCGCCCGGACCAGAGGAAGTGGAAACACAAGGTTCACCCGCCGCCGGTCCCGCTCACGACGGATGCGGCGCAGGCCGCCAGGCGTGTCATGACCGACGACGGCTTCAACGTCGGCGTCCTGTACAAGGGTTCGCGCGAGCCCTACCGGCAATTCGTCGGCAAACGCGTCAGGCACGAGCGCGATATCGAAGAGGAGTTTCTGGTATGAGGGTGACACAGCACGATTTTTCCGGGCATTTCTCGCTGGCCGAGCTCCTCGTCCATGCGCTGGTCATAGAGCTCGAAGCCGTGCAGAGTTACAAGGAGCTCGCCACGCAGATGCAGCAGTGCGGCAACTCCGAGGTCGCCGACGTGTTTCAGCAAATGTCGGTGCTGGAGGCCGGTCACGCGAAAAAGATCCGCGAGAAGGCGGGCGACATAGCGCTTCCGGAGCTGGCACCCTGGGAGTATCGCTGGCCCGGGCTCGAACCCCCGGAGAACATCGATCAATCGGGCGTCCACTATCTCATGACGCCCCATCAGGCGCTCGACCTCGCGCTGGAAAACGAATTGAATGCGCTGGCGTTCTTCGAAGCCATAGCAGACGGAAGCGCGGACGAGCGCGTGCGCTCCCTGGCGCGGGAGTTCGCCGAGGACGAACGTCAGCACGTCGCCTGGATGGAGGACTGGCTCACCAAATACCCCGAGCCGCCTTCCGATTGGGACTATGACCCGGATCCACCGGCGGCTCTCGATTAGTGCGGAGACATGTCACATGACCCACGCTCCACTGAAAGTCTGGCTCGAACGGGATGAGCGGGTCCTGCGATTGCAGCTCGCGCAGCCGAAGGCAAACATCATCGACGCCGCGATGATCGGCGCCCTGTCCGCCACCCTCGACAACCACGCGGACGACCCTCGCCTGATGTCGGTCGTGCTCGACGCCGCCGGCCCGAATTTCAGTTTCGGCGCCAGCGTCGAGGAACATCTGCCCGACCAATGCGCCGCAATGCTCAAGAAGTTCCATTCGCTGATCATGCAGATGATCGGATACCCGATCCCGATCATTGCCGCCGTGCACGGCCAGTGCCTCGGCGGCGGCCTCGAATTAGCGTGCGCGGCGAGCATCATCATCGCGGCGCCCGGTGCCCGGCTCGGCCAGCCGGAGATTTCGCTTGCCGTGTTTGCACCTGCCGCGTCCTGCCTGCTGCCGGAGCGCCTCGGTCAGTCACAGGCGGAAATGCTGTTGCTGTCGGGCCGGAGCATCGACGCGATGAGGGCCAGGCAGATCGGCCTGGTCGACGAGGTCAGCGATCAGCCGGCGCAGGCGGCACTTGCCTGGACAGATGACAACATCATCGACAAGAGCGCGAGCTCGCTGCGCATCGCCGTTGCCGCCGCTCGCCGCGACTACGTATCCCGCATCAAGGAAAAACTCGGGGCGCTCGAAGCCATGTATATCGATGAACTGATGAAAACGAAAGACCCGGTCGAAGGCCTGACCGCGTTTCTCGAAAAGCGCAAGCCTGTCTGGGAACATGACACGACGGCGGCCGGCAAATGAATGCCTATCGCTGGGTGATGGACGAGCCGGGCAGGGCGTTCTCGAGACGGGATTTCGAGCCCGACGACCCGGCGGGCAACGAGGTCATCGTCGAGATCGCCGGTTGCGGCGTATGTCACACCGATCTGGGGTTTTTCTACGACGGCGTCAGAACCAAACACGCCTTACCGCTGACTCTCGGGCATGAGATCAGCGGCCGCGTCACCGGCACGGGCAGCGCCGCGAGGGAGTGGCTGGACAAGCCGGTCATCGTCCCCGCCGTCATCCCCTGTGGTTCGTGCGAGCTGTGCGATCGCGGCCGCGGCACGATCTGCAGAAATCAGAAATCGCCGGGAATCGACATGCACGGCGGATTTGCAACGCATATCACCGTGCCGGCGGCAGGGCTCTGCGAGATCGATACGGCCCGCCTGGCCGGCGTCGACATGGAGCTCGCGGACGCATGCGTGATCGCGGATGCGTTGACGACCCCGTACCAGGCCATCGTCCAGGCCGGGGTCGAACCCGGGGACCTGGCCATCGTCATCGGCGTCGGCGGTATCGGCGGATATGCCGTGCAACTCGCGCATGCCAGGGGAGCGGCGGTGGTCGCCATCGACATCGACAAGGCGAAGCTGGACCGACTTAAAGACTATGGTGCCGGCATGACCGTCAATGCGCAGGAAGTACAGGGCAGGGCCATCCGGGATGTTATCCGGGAATTCGCGAAAGACCGGGGCTTGCGACAGACGGAATGGAAGATCTTCGAGTGTTCCGGCGCCGCCGCCGGTCAGGCAACTGCGTTCGGACTGTTGACCTATGGAGCCTGTCTGTCGGTGGTCGGCTTCACCATGGAAAAGGTGGAACTGCGCCTGTCCAAGCTGATGGCGTTTCATGCCAGTGCGCTCGGCAACTGGGGATGTCTGCCGGAGCATTATCCGGATGCACTCGAGATGGTCCTGACCGGAAAAGTGTCGATGCTGCCATTCATCGAGCGGCATCCCATGTCCGAAATCAACGAAATATTCGCCAGGGCACATGCCGGCGATCTGGACCGGCGCGCCATCCTGGTGCCGGATGAATAACGCGAGTCGCGCAGCGCGAAGACCGCGATGCCGCCCATTGGTCGCCGATGATCTCGACCGGGTGATCGGAATCGACAGCGAATATACCGGACGGCGGCGCGACGGCTTTTATCGCAACAAGCTACAGTCCGCTCTTGCCGAGCCGCGCGGATTCGTCTACCTCGGCTGTGAAGGCGATGCCGGATTGCAGGGCTTTCTTCTCGCCCGGCTGACAGAAGGCGAGTACGGCACGCCGGCGGTATCGGCGTCCATGGATGCCATTGGCGTCGATCCCGCAGTCCGCAGACAGGGCGTCGGCAATTCGCTCATGGAAGCGCTGGGCGAAATCCTGAAGCACAAGGGCGTCGGGACCATTCGGTCCCAGGTCGACTGGCGCAACCTGGGCATGCTGGAGTTTTTTGCGGGCACCGGTTTTACTCTGGCGCCCCGGCACGTGCTCGAGCGAGAGGTCGCTCATCTGGAAGAGACGGGATTCGAAGACGATTATGGCGACATCCACGGTGGACTACCGGACGCGCTGGCGCGGGATAACGTACCGTGCCGCTCGATGCGTGCCGATGATCTGCCGGCGATCGTAAAGATCGACCGCAAGCTGACGGGCAGCGGGCACCGCGCCTATCATGAGCGAAAGCTCATCGAGGCGCTCGGGGAATCCGGAATCCGCGTCTCTCTGGTCGCCGAACAGGACGAGCATGTCGTCGGTTTCGCAATGGCGAGGGTAGACTTCGGCGAGTTCGGCCGCGTCGAACCGGCGGCAGTGCTGGACAGTATCGCGGTAGACCCCGACTACGCGCATCGCCACGTCGGTACGGCGTTGCTGTCGCAATTGCTGGCCAATCTGACGGCGCTTCAGATAGAGGTCATCCGCTCCGAGACCGATGCGGAACATTTCGACGTGCTTTCGTTTCTGCAATGCAACGGCTTCTCTCTGTCCCAGCGTCTCGCCTTCGTCCGCGAAGTCCGGTAAGCCAAACCCCGAGCTGGTTCACGGATCAGCTTATTCGCTTCCGGAGGCCGTGTCACTGAACACACGGCGATAGTACTCGAAGAAATCGCCCTGCCAGTTCTGCATCACGATTTCGAGATCGTGCGGGCTGTCGGGCACGATGCCCCACCGGTGCTCGATGCCGAGATCATCGAGCGCCGAATGATAATTCCGGTTCCACTCCAGCAGGAGGTCGTCGGCGCCCACGAACACCCGCATGCTGGTCTTGCCGCGAACATGTTCCGCTTCGGTTTCCAGGACCCGCCAGGGCGATCGTTGCCGGGCGTAGCCGGCATCGCCGCCGAATACGTTGTCGAATATCGCGCGGCGCCGCTCGCGCAGGGTCTCCGGCGTGTGCAACGCGCCGGCCAGCACGGACACCGACGAAAACAGCTCCCGATACCTAATCCCGAGGTACGCCGCGCCGTAGCCGCCCATGGAGAATCCCTCGATCGCCCGTCCGCGTCGCTCGGCGATGGTGCGATAGTTGCCGTCGACATGCGGAATCAGCTCCTCGATGATCAGCGTCTCCATCGGCAGCCGGCCGTCCTTCGAATCGACCCACATGCTCAGGCCCGTGGGATCGATGCAGCTCACCAGGATCATCGGCACCGCATCGCCGGCACGGATAGCGGCATCCAGACGCGTCGCGACGGGCGTGGCGCTATACGGTCGCCCGTATGCGCCATGCAGCCAGTACACCACCGGGTATCGCCTGCCGCCGGCCTCGTAGCCGGGCGGCAGGTAGAGATAGAAGCTGACGTCCCCGCCGACCACCTTGCTCTCGAATCGCCCTATGCGCCAGATATCCGTCCACGAGCCGATCTCCCACCTCAGGTCCAGGACCTTCCCGGGATCAGTCACGGTCTCCTGGCCGGCTGTGTCCGGAATGACACCGACCGTCAGCAGCAGGAATGCCGCGGATGGCACGGATAATCTAAGCATTGCGATGACTGCCGCCGGACATCAAAACAGCCAGCCGTCGGGGCCGGAGATACTGTGGTATTCCTGAAATTCGAGCACGCCCTCGAGACCTAGGTTCCTGCCGATGCCGCTGCGCTTGAAGCCGCCGAAAGGACCGCGATTGTCCTGGGCCAGCGGCCCGTGCCCGTTCAGGTAGGTGTAGCCGGCCTCGAGCCGTCTTGCTACCCGCTCCGCCCGGTCCCTGTCCTGGGTCCACACCGATGAGCAAAGGCCGTATTCGGAGTCGTTGGCCATGGCGATGGCCTCCTCCTCGGTATCGAAGGGAATGACCGGCAGCGCCGGACCGAACTGTTCCTCTTTCACGACATCCAGAGCGGCATCCGGATCGAACACCAGGGCCGGTTTCTGAAAGTAGCCCGCCTCGTACAGGCGCTCGTCGGGCACCTCGCCGTACTCCCGTACGTCCGCACCCTGCTCGCGCGCCTGGGCGAGCATGCCGGTCACCACCTCGTGCTGACTCTTGTTATTGACCGGACCCATGGTCGTCTCCGGCAGCAGCGGATCGCCCACGACCTGGCGCGAGGCCACCGCAGTCAGGCCCTGGCTCAGTTCATCGTATCGGGACCGGTGCACGTAGAGCCGTTTCAAGGCCATGCAGATCTGGCCCGAGGTCATGAATGCCGCCAGATAAATGCGCATGAATGCCCCTTCATCGAGCACCGCGTCTTCCAGAAATATGCCGGCATCGTTGCCGCCCAGCTCTAGGGTCACCGGCGTCAGGTTTTCCGCGGCCACGCGCATGACATGCCGGCCGACGGCTATGCTGCCGGTGAAATTGATCTTCCTGACCAGCGGATGCGACAACAACGGATCGCCGATCGTGGACGCGGATCCGGTTACCACGTTGAGCACGCCCGGCGGCAGACTCTCGGCGATTTTCCTTATGGTCAGCGTCGGCGCCATGGCCGAGTTCCTCGACGGCTTGACCACACAGGTGTTCCCCGCCAGCAGGGCCTGGGGCAGCTTGGCGCCGAGGATCGACAGCGGCCAGTTCCATGGGGTGATCAACGCGGCCACGCCGCGCGGCTGACGCGTGATGATGGTGTCGAACGGCGGGCCTTTGAGTTCGTCGTCGGCCGCCAGTCGCTCGGCCATCGCGGCGCATCCCAGAAACCGGTCGCCCAGTCGGGTCATCTCGATCGTGGACTCCTTGAGAATCTTGCCGTGTTCGCGGGTAAACAGTTCGATCCTGAAATCGAGATCGGCCGTGTCCGCGGTAAGATGTTCGGCAATCTTCTTCAGGTAGTCGGCGCGTTGGGTGTACGACAAAGCGGCCCATGCCGGGAATGCCGCATGCGCCGCCTTGCACGCAGCATCGATGTCATCGGCCGTGGCGCTGGCGGCTTCGCCGACCAGTTCATCGGGGCGCGCGGGATTGTACAGTTCATAGTAGTCCGCGGCCTGTCGTTCCTCGCCGTCAATATAGAGTTCGGTTCTCTGGGTACTGTTCGCGCCGCCCATGTCGATGCTCCGGCTTCATTTTTTTGCCACGGTACACCAGCAGGTCGAGGTTTTCATTCCTGTTTTTTTCCCGCTGCGAAACGGTGAACGCGCATCATGCACTTTATTTCTTATTGAACGCAGAACACCGATCACGGCTTTGGCGGTTTGACATTCACGCTACAGTGAGCGCATAAAGTGCACACCGTTCTCAGGAGCAAGCCTCATGTCTGATTCCGCGGCCCCCGAATTGGCGAGCAATGTCGTTGCCGAGGTCATCGATAACGGCCAGGTCAGCGGCCAGCAATTGCTCGTCGTCGGGCTCTGCATGTTCTTCAACATGCTCGACGGTTTCGATATAACCGCGATGGCGATCGTTGCCGGCGCAGTGTCGCAGGAATTGCAGCTCACCCCCGACCGGCTGGGCCTGATCTTCAGTTTTGCGCTTGCCGGCATGATGGCCGGCGCAATGTTTCTCGCACCGGTGTCCGACATCATCGGCCGCCGCAAACTGATTATTTTCTGCGTGGCGCTGGTCGGCGTTTCCATTCTTTTCACGGCCAACGCCGGCAGTCTCGCGGAATTCATATTCCTGCGATTCATCAGCGGTCTCGGCGCCGGCGCCATGCTCGCCTGCCAGGCCGCGCTGGCCGCCGAGTACAGTCCCGAAAAATATCGCTCGCTGTCGGTCGCCAGCACCACCGCGGGTTATCCGCTCGGCGCGGTGATGACGGCGGTCGTTGCGGGATTCATCATGCCGGAGTACGGCTGGCGCGGCATTTTCTGGTTCGGTGGCGGCATCACCATGGCGATGGTGGTCGTCGCCTGGGCATTCATCCCGGAGTCACTCAAGTACCTGTTCGAGCGCCGGCCGGCAAATGCCTTGAAGCGCGTCAACGATATTCTCGGCAAGCTGAAGAAAGACAGGCTCGATGCATTGCCGGCCGTGACGAGTGCAGCCTCGCCGCATTCAAAAGGACTCGTCGCAAGCATGATGAGTCTGCTTGCCAGCAAGCACCGCGTCGCGACCCTGATGCTCTGGACGACGTTCTTCCTCTGTTTCAGCACGCTCTATTTTCTGATGAGCTGGATTCCGAAACTGATGGAGGACACCGGTTACTCGGCGGAGACCGGTCATTTCGCGTTCTTTCTGTTCAATCTGGGCGGCGTCATCGGCATATTCACGCTCGGAACCTTGTCGACCCGCTGGAAGTTGACCAACCTGGTGTTCGCTTTTCTGTTCTCCTCGGCCGTGTGCATGGTCATCTTTGCCTCGGTGCCGAATCAACTGACCCTGTTGATGGTGGTCATCTTCCTCATGGGCATTCTTCAGCAAGGCGGCTTCACGGGCCTTTATGCGGTCGCGGCCAAGGTGTATCCGACCGAGATTCGCAGCACCGGCATCGGCTGGGCGATCGGTCTGGGCAGATCGGGTGCGGTGGTCGGCCCGGCGGCGGCCGGATTCCTGATCGCCGCCGGACTCAGCATGTCCGCCAACTACTTCGTGTTCGCGGTGCCGATGGCGATCGGCGGGCTGATTTCCTACTGGCTCAAGGTCAGGTAGCCCGGCAAGGCCGCAGAGCGACAGCCCGGTCGAACCCCGCCAGCACTGCGTCCCCTGCCCGACCGGCTCATCGCCCCACGAGCATCCGGTTCCCGCGATGTTAGAATAAACTGTACTGATAATTACACATTCTGCATGATATTTTTTTCCAACAAATCGAGGCCGTATCACCTGGGGCCCTACCCGTTGGAGCGTCGTCCGCGCGATCCGGCCATCCTCGCCGCCGAGCTCGCCAGGCCGAAGACCCCGCGACCGGGCACCGGCCCGCAGGCAGCCGAAGGATTCGGCGCATCGCTCGCCCGGTATCACCGGATTTTTCACGCGCTGCGCCACGACGACAGCGCGTCGGCGAAAGCGCCCGTGCCCGACGATCCCGAACGACGCATGATCGACATCAAGGGCTCGGCTTATTTTCTCAATGCGAGCCAGGTGGGGATTTGTGAGCTTGCCGATGGCTGCTGGCTGGAAGGCGCCACGCCGCCGGGTCACGGCCACGCCGTGGTCGTGCTGGTGGAACACGGCCGGGTGCCGGAGCAGGGCTCGCTGGCGCACTCCTGGGTCGCGGAGTCCGTCGAGCGGACCGCTGAGTTTCGCGCTTACGAGATCGCCATCAGCATCGCCAGCCACATCCGGCTGATGGGGTTTTCGGCCGTGGCGCACGATCGCTCACACGGCGACGTCGATCTCGAGCGCCTGAGTGTGATGGCCGGCCTGGGCATCCGGTCCAACGGAATAGTGCGCAACCCCTACCTCGATGAGCGCTTCGAGGTCTGCGCGGTAAGCACGGATTACGAGTTGCAAGCCGATCTGCCGCTGGAGCCAAGAGCGGCCGGAAAAGCCAGGGACCTCGCCTACTGGCTGGGCATCGGCGGCGCCGTCTCCGGCCTCGAGCGATGGCGTCAGCGCAGCCGGCCCACCCACCTGAGCAAGTTCGCCATGGAGACCGTGGATCGCGTCGATCGACCGACCACCCTGATCATCGACGACGAGGTCCCGCGGGTGCCGAAGCGCGCCTCGTTCTTCGACCGCGCCATCCACGGCGATCTCGGCGAGAAAACCCAGCGCGAGCGCAGCCGCTTCGCCTTCAAGCATCCCTTCGCGACCGCCATGCTCAGACAGATCGGCGCCATGGTGGAGCATCAGGACGGCGCGGTCGCCGGGAGCCCGGCGCCGTCCTGCGGCGATCCGGAGGAGAACACCCGGGCATTGAAGTCGCTGTCCTATTTCCTCGGCGCCGAGCTGACCGGCGTCTGCGAGGTCCCCGACTACGCCTGGTATTCTCACGGCGACGGCGGCGTGCCGATCGACTGTCATCACAAATATGCCGTGGTCATGCTGATCGATCAGGAATACGACACCATGGAGGGCGCCTCGGGCGACGATTTCATCTCCGGCGCCCAGTCCATGCGCGCCTACATGCGCGGCGCGGTGGTCGCCGGCATCATGGCGGATCACCTGCGCTCGCTCGGCTTTTCCGCCCGGGCCCAGACCAACGCCGATTCCGAGGTCCTGCACATCCCCTTGATCCTGCTCGCCGGGCTCGGCGAGCTGAGCCGCATCGGCGAGCTGGTGCTCAACCCCTTCGTCGGCCCGCGCTTCAAGTCCGTGGTCATGACCACCGACATGCCGCTCACTCCTGACAAGCCCATCGACTTCGGCCTGCAGTACTTCTGTTCCAACTGCCTGAAGTGCGCGCGGGAGTGCCCCTGCGACGCAATCTCCTGGGGCGAGCCGGTCATGTTCAACGGCTACGAGATGTGGAAGATCGACGCCGAGCGATGCGCACGCTACCGGTTGACCAACCGGCGCGGCCTGGCCTGCGGCCGCTGCATGAAGACCTGCCCGCTGAACAAGGTGGTCACCTGGGACGGGCCGATCGCCACCCAGGTCGCGAGCTGGCTGGGTATCAATGCCCGCTGGCTCAAGCCCTACCTGGTGCCGGTCGCGACCCGGCTCGACGACTGGCTGGGCCACGGCATCCGCAACCCGGCCAAGAAATGGTGGCTGGATCTCGAGATCGTGGACGGCGTGTGCGTGACGCCCCCGCACGGCGTCAATAGACGGGATCTGAACCTGAACCGACACGTCGATCCTGAAAAACAAAGCATCGCCTACTACAACGCCGACCTCATGCCGCCGCCGAACAGCCACGGCATCCCTTATCCCCCCGATCGCAAGGCGGCGATCGCCGCGGGCGAACGCCTCGAGACCCCGGCCCAGGCGCGGGTCCGGATGAGCGCCGGCGGGCCCAGGCCAACGCACTACGTGCCGACGCCGCCCATGCCGCGATCCGAGACGCCGCAGGCGGACAACATCGCCTTCGATCCGTACAGGAAGGCAGGCTCGAAGTAGCCGAACAATGGCGCCCTGTCCGGGCTATCATCGACTGCCTCTGCAATCGCATTCCTCAAAGGTCATGGCACGAGATCAATTCGATCCGGTCGCCGCAACACGACAGGACTCCGATCCCGTCGAGGCGCGGCCGTCGGCCACAGTCGTCCTGGTTCGCAAAGGCGAGCCCGAGCCCCAGATCCTGATGGTCAGACGCAAGGCCGGCGACGCTTTCGGGGAGAGCTACACGTTTCCGGGCGGCGTGCTCGACCGTGACGAGTCTGCCGCGCGCGCCTTTTGCCGGGGAATGACGGCGCAAGACGCAGATGCAGAGCTCGGGCTGGCAGGCGGCGGGCTGGATTTCTACAGCGCCGCCGCCCGGGAGCTGTTCGAGGAGACCGGCGTTTTGCTGGCGCAGGACCCGCAAGGGGACTGGGCTTTCGCAGCCAACCCGGATGACGAACCGCTGCTTCACGAGCTGCGCACACAGCTCGACCGGGGAGACATCGGCTGGGCGGAGCTGCTGCGGACACACGATCTTTATATCGCCTGCGATGCCCTGCACTACTTCGCCTTCTGGGAGACGCCGTTACGATTGCTCAAACGCTGGGCGGCACGCTTTTTTCTGGCCGAGATGCCGCCCGGTCAGGAGGCACAACACGACGGCAGCGAGTTGACCGACAGCACCTGGATGACAGCCGCGCAAGTGCTGGCAACAGCGAATGACGGCGACATGAAACTGCCCTTCCCGACCCGTACCACACTGAAGAGCCTCTCGGAAATCGCAACCGTCGAAAAGCTCCTGCGCTGGGCAAACGCCCGTGCAGAAAAAGGTATCCAAAAGATCCGGCCCGTCATACTCGAGGTCAACGGCAACAAGCGCTTCGTGATTCCCGGTGACCCCGATTACCCGAAGGACGGCGATCAATGAGGTCCGGGATCGTGAATCAAAACCATGATCACACCGACTGCATACCCTTATATAAGACAGCATGAAGAGCACACTTATCGTACCCGTGGAATTCGGTGACACCGATCCCGCCGCCATCGTCTTTTATCCGAACTTCTTTCGCTGGTTCGACGCCAGCGCCTGGCGCCTGTTCGTCAAAGCCGGGCTGACCCTCGACGTGTTTCAAAAGGAGTTCGGGCTGATCGGCGTGCCGATCGTCGAGGCAAGATCGACCTTCATCAGCCCCTTGCGTTTCGGCGACTCGGTCGAGATCACCACCTACGTGGCATCCTGGAAGAACAAGTCTTTTGATCTCGCGCACGAGGTGCGCAAAGACGGCGAACTCTGCGCAAAGGGTCTCGAAATCCGGGTCTGCGCAGAAGGCCGCAAAGACGACTCCCGGGGCATTCGCGCAGTACCCATCGCCGACGAAATCAAACAACGCCTGTCAAAAGACGACTGACCCCGATCAGGCAACCCCTGATTCGTCTCTCTATGACCGCCACGGCAGCGAACAGCCCGACAACAAGTTCAATAGCGGCCGCAAACACACGGTGTGGCCGTCACCAAACCATCGAAAAACAACGGATGAAGCCACCAACTTCCATTGGGCCACCTTGACCTACAAGCAGACGGTAAAACCTTCAAGAGATCACAGCTGCGACCGACAGGAGCCGGCCAGAAGGAGTCATTCGTTTCTTGCCTTAGATCGGCAAACAAACAGAGCAATGCTTAGAGGCAGGAACGTCCACCACGCAATGATCATAGGCACGTCGATCACGCTCGACGGCAGGACAAACGTCGTCAGCGACGCGATAAATCCGCCATGGACATTAAGGGTCAGAACAGAATAAAGCGTGATCGCAACGACGATCGCGACTCCCCACAAAACTCGGTGATCTGAAACCAGTTTGGCTATGGAAAAGCCCGCCAGTACAGCCGCCAGTGCTGCTGCCGGAACTGTTGTGACCATCGAGAACAAGACGAGCGAGAGTGCCTTGTTTTCTTGCGCAAACGGGACGTACCACTCAGGAAATGCAATCGCGGCCGCGATTCCGACAACATTCGTATATACGAAGTAATAAGCGACACCGATAGCGGCGATCAGGATGAGATCTTTGGCTACTCTGCTGTTCATTTAACCTCTGGGTTCCAGAATCCCAACGGCTGCTGTGGGTCAGTGGCCGACAGTTTATCGCAATTTCAATGACCGGCGGCTATGCGAAGTATAGCGGCCCGCCAGAGCGAGAATGCGTAGGCGGCAGCACGCGGCCAGAACCTGACGTTAATGGCGGCAAGTGCAGCGATTCGTTAGACGTCGATTTCATCCTGTTATTACTTCGAGCACTCGGGCGGCCGGGCTCTTTTTACCTTGGACAATCTCATAGCTAAATCTTGAGCCCTGTTGCCAATATTTCCATGGAACACGCTTCAACCCAGAATGATGAACAAATATTTCACCTCCCTGGTCACGCTGAATGAACCCGAATCCTTTGAGCTCATTGAACCACCTTAATGTTCCGGTTTCGCGTTTTCCAATTACCAGCGGTGGTTCCGGCTCCTCCTCTTGTGCGTCTTTACCAGCGCTGATCTCATTGAGTAGCAACTCAGTGAACGCCCTTATTCGAGATGGTGGGTTTCGGCCCGTTGCACCGTCGAATCCTGCCAGAGTGGATTGAATGAGTTCAGCTGATGTCTCTGACTTAGCTTTGCACTCATCCTCGTCACTTAGCTTATCAATCAGTTTAATAGCGTAGTCAGACGCGTTGTGACTGTTGAACCTAGGCATTGACATTCCCATTAGTTGAATGCGTAGCAACATCAGCATGTGATATAGATAATTGCGCATACGCTTGGGAAGCACGCCTCTATTGAAGAGTTTGTGTGTGGTTAAGTAAGCCAGACCCGAAGCAAAGTACAGCTCCGGCTTGTGATCTCCAACAAATAGCCTTGTTTCATATGCCTTCAACAACTCGCCGTAGTATCGTGGGTGGCTGTGTGGTTCGTTGAGAAACATTGCTACAAACGATTTTGTTTGAGCAGTAAGTGTAACGATTTCACTTTGCCGTATGGGATCGAAGTGGTAC
>JBHHWI010000072.1:0-14935 GCA_046756445.1 Woeseia sp.
GCCGTAACGATCTCTCGCCCACAAGCCCGGACTCTCGTGCAATTTTCAGGCTAGACTAATCAGCCGGTTTCGTATATTCGTCGATAACGTCTTCGATGGCCGCGCTGCACACCGCACAAAAATCCCTGGTGCGCGTAAACATGATGCAGTTCAGGGCTGATCGGTAGAGACCCTTTGCCTGGTAATTTCCACCTTCGAATGCGCCGATCTCATTGCGGTATTCGGCAGTCGAAAAAAGATCCTCCACGAAGTCCTGATTCTCCTGAAAGAGTGCATTCATCTCCGACTCGGGTACATTTTCCTCGCGCATTTTCGTTCGTTTGGCCTGGTAGGCAAGCGAGTGTTCTTCAAATGCTTCCTTGGGCCACGGTGTGGGCAGGGGAGTTTGTTCTCCGACCAGGCGGCGCCATTTGAGCCCCGCCGGGTCGAGCAGGGCCGTCACGTTGGGCTCGTAGGGTTCCTCGATGTGCTCCGGCGCTTCGTAGGCCACGGAGCTCGTGTAGTACTCGTCGGCAAGGCCTGCAAAATGGTGCCCGAACTCGTGGACAAAGACGTACGCCCCCCACTCGCTGTCGGCCGCGGTCGTCCCGTACAGTCCGTAGATACCACCGCCCCCGTAAGTCTCGCTGTTCACCAGGATCTCGACAAAATCGTAGGGCACGGACGAGGCGATGCGACGAAATGACTGATTGTCGTAGGTCAGCACATAACGCTCGCTGCGAAACGCGTCATACGACGTGCCGAGTGGTGTGTCGCGATAGATGCCGGTCGACGGCCGCGACACGCCCGACTGCGCAGCGGGCGGCGCCAGCGCCCATACGTTGAAATCGGAGCGACGCTCTCTGAAAGGCGATGCGGCAAAGAGAATCTCGGTCATCTCTCTTGCCCTGGCGATGAATTCCTCTTGCTCGTCTCGCGTATAGCCGTCGCCGAGTATGAGCAGATCGACCTTGCTTGCGGGGTCGCCGTTTTGTTCTATGACGACCACGTACTTCGCGTGTGCTGCGGACTCCTCGTGAACGAGGTAGTCCTTCGGGTCGATGCGTGCGCGCCAGATTTCGGCAAACTCGTTCTCATCGCCGCGTTTGCTGATGACGACGTCGAACGGGCGAGACTGTGCCGGAAATCGCAATGACTCGTGGAATGTCCGGTTGATCTCCCTGGCTTCCCCCGTCGTCTCCCACTCGCCATAAATGCTGCTGAAACTTCGCGACCAGGCAATATCGCCCGAGTCGGGATCGATCACGGAAAACGCGTATTTGCCACGAAAGGTCGAGTCGATCGGCTGCGCCAGGTTACCCGGCCAGGGCAGGGGCTCCAGAACCACCTGATCGAGGCTGAAGAGTTCGAGGTCGCGGTTGCCGGAGTGAAAATAGTCCACGCGCATGGTCCGCGGCCGATCTGCGGCATGTAAGTCGGTGACACAAGCGCACGCGGCGCTGACGATCAGGAGGATTCGAATCATTGCTTATCCCGGTCAGATGCTCGGCCCCACTTGAATTGGCGTTCCGTCAAAAAATCGGCTCAAGCTGAACGGCGCGATGTCGATGCCGCTGTCGTCCCCGGTGAGCATGCCTGCCGCCGCCTTGCCGGCGCCGGGTCCGATGCCGAATCCGTGTCCGCTCAGACCCGTCGCGACGAAAAAGCCGGGCAAGGACTCTTGCGGTCCGATGACGGGCACGACATCCGGTGTCGTCTCGATCATACCTGCCCAGGACTCCACGATCGCGGTGTTGTCCAGGACGGGGTGAACCTCGTTCAGGTTCCTTCTTATTGTCCTCAGGGTGCGCCGGCTGGGAGCCGGATCCAGTACCCGTCGCCTCTCGAACGGCGATGCACGGTCGAGTGGCCAGCGCACCGGTATTGCCAGCTCCCTGAAGAAGTCGCGGTTGATCGTCAGTCCCATCACGCCGAATTCCCTTCTCAGCGCGGGAAGAAACTTGAAGGCGAATCTGAAAGTCGACGGCGTCAGGGCATGTGTCAGACCCCCCGCACCATGGGCGACCGTGTAGCCGCCGTCCTGACGGCGGCGGATCGCGATTCGCTTGTCGAAGCACTGACCTTGCAGTATTTCCGGAGCCGGCGCCGTCCTTGCGACGGTGCCCTTCACGCTCAATTGCGGCAGCGAGATGCCGAGCGAGCGACAGAACATCGACGACCAGGCACCGGCAGCGCACAGCACCGCCGATGTCCTGATCGCGCCGTGCTCGGTGACGACGGACGACACGCGGCCCGCTTCGGTCTCGATGCCGCGAACGGCGCAGCCGGTCAGGATTGTCGCACCGAAGCGGCCGGCGACCCGGGCGATCGCCGTTGTCGCCTTGTGCGGCTCGGCCCGCCCGTCACTGGCCGTGTAAAGCGCCCCGGGCCAGGTGTGCGACGAGTTTGCAATGTGATTGGCCAGTTCCTCACCGCACAGGACACGAGTGTCCAGTCCGAATTCCCTGGCCGTCGGCATCCAGTTTTCATAATTCTCGACTTCCTGCTCGCTGGCGGCGAGGTAATAGCAGCCGCCCTCGACGTAGCCGACGTCTTCGCCGGTCTCTTGCTCGAGGCTGCGCCAGATGCGCTGGCTCTCGATCATCATCGGCAACTCGCGGCTGTCCCGGCCCTGCTTGCGAATCCAGCCCCAGTTACGGCTCGACTGTTCGGCCGCGACATGTCCTTTCTCGCAAAGCACGACATCGACGCCGTCCCGCGCAAGAAACCATGCCGTCGATACACCGACGATACCGCCGCCGATTATGACGACATCCGCCGACGGCGGAATGGCCTCGGGCGACCGAATCGGCTTGTTCCAGGTCTCTGCAACGATGCTCACGATTAGCGTCGGGTGATTGACCTCGATCAGGGAAATTGTTTGTATTGAGCCAACCGTCGGGGGGCGGCCTTTTTATTATACCGGTCGGGAGTCGTCATGATGAAAAATCGATACCAACAAACGTCAACCCTTCAAACCATTACGGTCGTGCTGCTGTCCGCGCTATTCGCACATTGCACTGCTGCGACCGGCAGCGGGCTCGACGGGGCCACCAGCGCCGTGCTCGACCAGGCGATCGCAGGGGAGCATCGCAGCCCTGAAAACAGGGCCCGGGACAAGTACCGTCATCCGAAGGAGACGCTTGCGTTTTTCGGTTTCCGATCGGACATGACGGTGGTCGAGATCTGGCCGGCCGGGGGCTGGTACACGGAGATACTGGCGCCGGCACTGAGGGACAACGGAATTTTCTACGCCGCCCAGTACAGTGTGAACCCGCCCTATTCGTATCAGCGTCGATACCTGGGCGCATTCCTGACCAAGATCGGCTCGGCGCCCGACACCTACGGCGAGGTCATCATAACCACACTGGATTTTCCGCGGGAGCTCGAGATCGCGCCCGCCGGCTCGGCCGATCTGGTCGTGACGTTTCGCAACGCCCACAACTGGGTGGGCCGTGGCTATCCGGAAGGGTCGGCGCAACTTGCGTTCAGGGCATTTTACGCTGCACTGAAGCCCGGCGGCGTTCTCGGCCTCGTCGATCACCGCTGGCCCGGTGCGGACGATGAAGATCCCGTATCGGCGAACGGCTATATCTCCGAAGAACGCCTGGTTGCATTCGCCGAAGCGGCCGGATTCGAATTCGGCGGGCGATCGGATGTCAACCGCAACCCGAAGGACACGCATGACCATCCCAACGGTGTCTGGACCCTGCCGCCGTCCCTGAGGCATGAGGAACAGGACCGGGAGAAATATCTCGCGATCGGCGAATCCGACCGCCTGACGATCAAGTTCGTCAAGCCGGTGAAATAGTCCGCCGGTCTATTCGCTCTGGTCCCTCGAGTGACGGCGCTTGCCGCGATGCTGCCGGCGTTGCTTGCGCCTTTCCTTGATGGCGTCGCGCTCTTCGGGTGTCAGTGACTCCCATTTTTTCCGCATTTCGGCGCGTTTCGCCTCGCGCTCTTCGGGCGTCATGGCTTCCCATTCCTCCCGCTTCTGTTTACGTTTGGCGCGCCATTCTTCCCGCTTCGCCTGCTTCTCTTCCTCCGACAGGCTTTCCCAGGCTGCCCGTCGTTCCTCGGGCGTCATTTGGGAGCTTTGATCGGTCGGGGCGCCGTCGTCGCTTTCCTCCGGGAAGGCTGCGAACGGCAGCAACAAGGCACATAGCACCGAGAGCGCAAATATTCTGACTGGCTTACTCACTGTGATTTCTCCAAGGGCTGATCGACAACTTACCCAGTCGTCAACGCACCGGCAAGTGACTCGTTGACAAGCCTGACGGCTATTGAGGCTTTGAGCGAACGCCCGGGATTTCGTATCGTCGACGCCATGGCGCCAAACGGCGGAACCGCAGGTGCAGGAAATGACCATCACTCGACTCTGGCTTGTTTTGCCGCTTCTTCTGTATGCCTGCGCCGCCCCCGAGGTGCTGATCCCGAAATCGGCCGCGGTACCGGCCGGCGTCGACCTGTCGGGGCAATGGAAGATCCGGCCCGAATCGCTGAAAGGCCAGCCGCGGATCGACGAGGCGATAGACCGCACCGACGGCGTCGATAGCAGGACGGTCATGCGGGAGATGCAGCAGGGCAGGGCCCGCAGCGGTGAGACCAGGGGCGGCCTCGTACACGTATTTCTCGAGACCGGCGAGTCCTTGAGTATTACGCAGACCGCCCACGCGCTGTTTGTCAGCTTCGACAGGGCGATTGTCGAAGAGTATCGATTCGGAGAGAACAGGCCGGTCAGTACCGGTGCCGCCGACGCCCACCGGGTATCCGGATGGGAAGACAGCGCATACGTGATCGAGACGCTGGGTGAAAATGGAATGAAGCTGACGGACCGTTACAGCCTCGGCGACGGCAACGATCGCCTGATTCGGAGCATCACGCTCAGAAGCAGGGACTTCGAAGAGGTCACGATCGTTCAGGGATTCGATCGGCAAAGCCGCTAACCCGAAGATTGCACGAGAGTCCGGGATTGTGGGCGCGAGATCGTTGTGGCTGACGCCGCTCTGGACCGAGAGTCATAGCGGGCTATGGCTCGAGGGAAGAGCCAGTCAGGCGCAACGAGATCCGGCCACAGACCGGACAGCCAGCGAAATCGACGAAGTGTCACCACTTGGGAATTCCTGATTCGTATTGAAATCATATCGTTGTCAATGATCTCGGGCGGTCTCGTACAATCTTCGGGTTAAGACAGCTCCTGCTCGGATTACAGTGCCTGTCTACACCGGTCCATCAGTGACATCAGGATGTCCTGCATTCTTGCTCTGTGTGACTCCAGCTCACCGACGGGCGTGTCGCCGGGCACGAGATACGGCTCACCGACGGCGATGACGACGCGCGCAAACGGTTTCGGAACCATCATCCTGTCCCAGCTGTCGAGGTACCAGCAGCGATCCGCGGCACAGGCCAGAGGGACAAGGGGGGCTTTCGCTATCCTCGCCATCAGAATATTTCCTGCTTTGAATTCGTAAATCGGCCCTTTCGGCCCGTCCGGCGTCGTGATGATCGACCTGCCTCGCTTGAGCGTCCTGTGCATGTCGCGCATGACGAGCGAGCCGGTCTGATTGGCCGAGCCACGAATAATCTCGGCGCCCCAGGCGCCGGCAATTCGTGAGGGTATTTCACCGTCGACGGACGCGGAGATGACGATGCTCGCCTCGAAGCCATTCGCGATCCATCGCCTGATCTCATTGGCGCATGCCAGGTGTTGCTGGTGCCAGTAGCAGGGGATGCAAACCGTCTTGTCGGCGATCAACTGCTGGCCGATGTCTGCACCGCTTGTCCTGGTTACGCGATAGGTGTGCCATAGCAACGCCAGCAGTGCCCGCAGCAGGGGCGTCAACAGCAAGTACGCGAGCCGCCGGGAAGGCGACATCTGCCGGTGGGACATCCAGCTTCTCCTGGACGGGGCTTTATTGCGGTCGAATGCTGGATCGGGCGGTGCTGTCACGGCCAGTCGAGTTTGCAGTATCGGTTTGCGGCCGGTCAATGTAATATTGCGCCTCTTTCAGGCCTGACCCCGGCACTCGCATCCCGATGAAGCTGTACGAAACGCTCGCCAACACGCTGGAGGATCGCCGCGAGCAAGACCGACACGTCCTGTTGATCGATGGCGAGGACGACGAGAGCAGACTCTCGTTCGCCGAGCTGTTCGACAGGGCTCACCTGCTGCTCGGTGACCTGCAGGAGCACGGCATGCGGCCCGGCGACGAGATCGTCGTCTTCACCAAATCCAATGAGCATTTTCTTGTCGCGTTCTGGGCCGCCATTCTCGGCGGCATCGTGCCCGTGCCGGTAGCGGTCGGCATCAGCGACGAGCATCGCATCAAACTTTTCAGAATCCTCAGCCAATTGCGAAGAGGCACGCTTTACACCGATCGGGGATTACTCAAGCGCCTGGTCGACTTCGCGGAATCGCAGAACAGGCCTGACGTCAGAAAGTCGCTGCAAACCAACGTGATCCTGGCGGGCGAGGGCAGAGCAGGTTCGCCGGGCAGAATCGTGCAGCGGAATGCCGGCGACCTCGCGTTCATTCAGTATTCGTCGGGGTCGACCGGCGACCCGAAGGGCATCTGCCTGACACATCGGAATCTTGCCAGCAACATACGTGGCAATAACGAGCGGCTCGAGTGGAACGAGCACGAACGGAGCCTCAGCTGGATGCCGCTGACGCACGACATGGGCCTGATCGGTTTTCATCTGATGGCGCTGGCCGCCGGCATGAACCATGCCGTCATGGATACCGCTTTGTTCGTTCGCAGGCCGCTGCTGTGGCTTGCCAAAGCCACCGAGCTCGAATCCACACAGCTGTGTTCGCCCAACTTCGGCTACAAGCATTTCCTCAAGATGTTCGAGCGCAGGCGACCGGACAATCTGGATCTCTCTTCGGTCAAGCTCATCCTGAACGGCGCAGAACCGATCTCCTGGGAGCTGTGCGAGGAATTTCTCTCGGCGCTCGCGCCGTCCGGCCTGCGGCGCACGGCGATGTTCCCGGTGTACGGGCTGGCGGAGGCGACCGTCGGCGTCTCCATCCCGAAACCAGGCACAGAGTATTCGAGAATAACGGTCGATCGACACAGCCTGAAAATCGGCTCGGCGTACCAGCCGACCGACGCGCGGCATCCCGACTCGATCAGTTTCGTAAAGGTCGGTACGGCGATTCGTGACTGCGAGATACGGATCACGGACGACGAGGACGAAGCACTGGCGGACGGATTCACCGGCAACATCCAGATTCGCGGTGGCAACGTAACCCAGGGTCTCTATGACGACGGCGAAGAGCAGGCCAGGATGTTTACCCCGGATGGTTGGCTCAGAACGGGCGACTGTGGCGTAATCGTCGACGGCGAGCTGGTCATTACCGGCCGGTCGAAGGACATCATCATCGTCAATGGACAGAATTACTATCCGCACGATATCGAGGAAGTTGCCGCCCGCGTCGAGGGCCTCGATCTCGGCAAGATAGCGGTCGCCGGTGTGAACGCGAGACAGAGTCAGACAGAAGAGGTGCTCGCATTCGTGCTGTACAGAAAAGATACCGAGTCCTTCGCGCAACTCGCCGATAAAGTGCGCGGGATGATCGCGGCGCAGATCGGTATCGAGGTCGATCACGTCATCCCGGTATCACGCGTTCCGAAGACCACGAGCGGCAAAATCCAGCGCGCCCATCTCGCAAGCGCGTATGTCGACGGCGAGTTCGATGCGGTGCTGTCAGAACTGACACCCAAAACGCAGCCTGCCGATTCCTCCGAAGACGATCCTGTCATGTCAAAGTTGAACGCGATTTGCAGAGAGTTCATCCGCGATCGCGCGGTCCGGCCGGACGATAACCTGTTCGAGGTCGGCATCAACTCGTTGACGCTGACGGAGATCGCCCTGGCGCTGGACGAGCAGTATCCGGGCAAGGTCGATATCAACGATCTTTTCGATTATCCGACGCTCGGCGAGATAGCCGAGTTCATCCGGCGCAGGGACTAGCCTTTATGCCGTACTCGAAAATCACCGGAACGGGCGGCTATCTGCCCGAGCGCGTCATGCACAACAAGGAGTTCGAGGAGATCGTCGATACGTCGGATGAGTGGATACGCGAGCGGACCGGCATCAGGCGGCGGCATATCGCTGCGAAAGACGAGACGACATCGGACATGGGCCTGGCGGCCGCGCACAAGGCGATCCATGCGGCAGGCCTGTCCGCCTCCGATATCGACCTGATCATTGTCGCAACGACGACGCCCGATAAGGTATTCCCGAGCACGGCCTGTATCGTGCAACGCAGACTCGACCTGCGGACGATTCCCGCATTCGATGTCCATGCGGCATGCTCCGGTTTCATTTACGGGCTGGACGTAGCCGACCGTTTCATTCGGACGGGCGGCGCGAGCAACGCACTCGTCATAGGATCCGAAACCTATTCGCGGATTATCGACTGGAAGGATCGCGGAACCTGCGTATTGTTCGGCGACGGCGCCGGTGCCGTCGTTCTGACGGCGGCCGACGAGCCCGGTGTGATGTCGACCCACATTCACGCGGACGGCGCATTCGAGGATTCGCTTCATGTGCCTGCCGGCATCTCACGCGGGTATGACGCCATTCAGACCGAGAGCGCGTTCATCCGCATGAAGGGCAATGAGGTCTTCAGGAAAGCCGTCGGCACCCTGGGATCCATGGCGCGGGAGACGCTGTCGACAAACGGCGTCGAGAAGAAAGACGTCTCCTGGCTCATTCCGCACCAGGCAAACCTCCGCATAATCGTGGCGGCAGCCAAAAAGCTGGACCTGCCGATGGAGCGGGTCGTGGTGACGGTCGACGAGCACGCCAACACGTCCAGTGCCTCGATCCCGCTGGCGCTCGACGTGGCGATTCGTGACGGCCGGGTCAAGCGCGGCGAACTGCTGCTGTTCGAGGCATTCGGTGCCGGTTTTACCTGGGGCTCCGCCCTGGTTCGCTACTGACCCCGCGTAGCACCGGCCCCGCGGGCAGGATAGACTTACTGGCCCGGACGACACCAATAAGACGAACGTGAACGAAAACGTCCAGCGACTCGCCGAGCTGCAGATCAAGCGTGACCCGGAGCCCACGGCCCCCCGGCGCTGGCCGGATCTCGTGCTCGGCCTGTTCGGGCTGATCGTGCTCGCAGGTCTGGTCTTCTGGTTCATGCGCCCGGGGCCCGTGTCGGTCACCCTCGAGACCGTTCGCCTGGCGCAGTCAGGCGGAAATGCAGCCAGCGTGCTCGATGCGTCCGGCTACGTCGTGGCGCGGCGCCAGGCCACCGTGTCCTCCAAGATCGCCGGCAAAGTCCTTCAGGTGCTCGTGGAGGAGGGCATGACGGTCGAAAAGGATCAGGTCCTCGCCTATCTCGACAACAGCTCGCAGCAAGCGCAGTTGAAGCTCGCCGAGGCACAGCTGAGCTCGGCGCAGGCCTCGCTGGCCGAGATTCGGGCGCAGCTGACCCAGGCCGAGCTCGACCTGACGCGTGCCACCGAACTCCTGGGAGGCAAGCTGATCAGCCAGTCGGAAGCCGACGCCGCTACGGCGAATGCCGAAACCTTGCGGGCCCGTCTCGCCGCAGGGCGCGAGAATGTCGTGGTTGCCAGGCGCAGCGTCGAGGTGTCCCGGGACCAGTTGAACAACACGGTCATCCGCGCCCCGTTCGCCGGCGTGGTGGTGACCAAGAACGCGCAGCCCGGGGAAATGATCTCGCCGATCTCGGCCGGCGGCGGGTTCACCCGAACCGGGATCTGCACGATCGTCGACATGGACTCGCTGGAGATAGAAGTCGATGTCAACGAAGCCTATATTCAGCGCGTTCAGCCGCAACAGCCGGTGACAGCCGCACTCGATGCATATCCGGACTGGAAGATACCGGCCGAGGTGATAGCCATCGTTCCGACGGCGGACCGACAGAAAGCGACGGTCCGGGTGCGGATCGGTTTCCTGGAACGCGACCAGCGCATCCTGAGAGACATGGGCGTCAAGGTCGCTTTCCTCGGCAGTCCGGACGCAGGTGGCCGGCAGGGCACGGCGGCTGTCTATGTATCGCAGGACGCCGTCAGGACTGACAGCGAAGGGAACTACGTGTGGATCGTGCGGGATAATGCCGTTCAGCGGCGACCCGTATCGGTCGGGCAGGCCACCAGCCGCGGCGTACAGATAGTCAGCGGTCTGAGCGCAGGAGACAGGATCGTCGCGGCCGCCGATGAGGAATTGCTTGCCGGACAGGCAGTCAAATACGAATAACGGACGCAGGGGGAAGCCATGAGTGGAGACTTGGTCGTACTGGAAGACATCAGCCGGGTATACCAGAAAGGCAAGGAAAGGGTCGAGGTCTTACACAAACTCAATCTGAACATCGCGCAGGGCGACTTTCTGGCCCTGATGGGGCCGTCCGGCTCCGGCAAGACGACACTGCTCAATCTGATCGGCGGCCTGGACAAGCCGACGTCGGGAACGGTCGATGTGGGTGGCGCTGCACTGCATTCGATGTCCTCGGGCGCGTTATCGAAATGGCGGGCGCGCCACATCGGTTTCATTTTTCAGTTCTACAACCTGCTGCCCGTTCTGACGGCACAGAAAAACGTGGAGCTGCCGTTGCTGCTGACCAATCTCGGCGGCAGGGAGCGCGCCGTGCGGGCGGCGACCGCACTCTCCATCGTCGGCCTGGAAGACCGGGCGAGTCACTACCCGAGAGAGCTGTCCGGCGGCCAGGAGCAGCGTGTCGCCATCGCCAGGGCGATCGTCTCGGACCCGACACTG
This sequence comes from Woeseia sp., assembly GCA_046756445.1. Classification (GTDB taxonomy): domain Bacteria; phylum Pseudomonadota; class Gammaproteobacteria; order Steroidobacterales; family Woeseiaceae; genus JACZWL01. The sequence continues at coordinate 10,732 of JBHHWI010000072.1, forward strand.
CTGCTGTGCGACGAACCGACGGGCGATCTCGATCGGGAAACGGCCAATGAGATCCTTGGCCTGCTGCAGGCACTGAACCAGGACTACGACAAGACGATCGTGATGGTGACGCACGACGCGATATCGGCCGGGTACGCAAGCCACACGCTGCACCTCGACAAGGGCACGCTGGCGGCCGAGGCAGCGGCATGAAGTACTTCTACCTGATCTGGAAGAGCGTCTGGCGCAAGAAAATCCGGACAATCCTGACATTGCTATCCGTGCTGGTCGCGTTTCTGCTGTACGGTCTCCTGAGCGCATTCAATACCGCGTTCGAGGGAGGCGTCGATCTTGCAAACGCGAGCCGGCTCGTCACCATCGACAAGATCTCGCTGATCAACTCATTGCCCGGCAGCTACGAACAGAAGATCAGGATCGTGCCCGGCGTCAAACAGGTTACGACATCTTCCTGGTTCGGTGGCCGCTACCAGGACAGTCAGGTCCAGTTCCCGCAGTTCCCGGTCGACCCGGAGACCTATCTGGAGGTGTTTCCGGAGGTGATTCTGTCACCCGAACAGAAAGAAAAGTGGATCAAGACCAGAGACAGCACGATCGTGGGTCGCGACCTCGTCAAACTGCTTGGCTGGAAGGTCGGAGACCGCATTCCGATTCACTCGGAGATATGGACCAACGTCAACGGCAGCCAGGTCTGGGACTTCGAGATCGCAGGCATCTTCGACACGGAGGACCCGCGCGGCAATACACAGTTCATGCTGTTTCAGCACGACTACTTCGACGAGGGCAGGGCCTTCGGCAAAGGCTCCATAGGCTGGTACACCTTGACCATCGATGAGCCGGGTATCGCCGCCGAGGTCGCCAACGCAATCGATACCCAGTTCGCCAATTCTCCAAATCAGACCAAGACCAGCACCGAAGCGGCATTCGCCGAGTCTTTTGTCAAACAGTTCGGCAATATCGGCCTGATCGTAAGACTGATTCTCACTGCGGTGTTCTTCACGATCCTGCTGGTTGCCGGAAACACGACGGCCCAGTCGGTTCGCGAGCGACTGTCCGAGCTTGCGGTTCTCAAGACCGTCGGTTTCCACAACACCGGTATCCTCGGGATCGTGCTCGCGGAATCGCTACTGATCATCGTGATGGGGGGCCTGACAGGCATCGGCCTGGCCTGGCTGGTCCTGGCCGGCACGGCCAGCCAGACGGCAGCCTTTCTGCCGGGACTTGTCCTGACCGGCGAGGCACTACTGACGGGATTGTTTTTGATGATCCTGACCGGCGTGGTCGCCGGTATTTTTCCCGCCATGCGGGCGATGCGTCTGACGATCGTCGATGCGCTGGCCCACGGCTGAGGGCATTTCAAAGGAAAACAGCAAGAAGATGTCACGTATAAAACAAATCATCTCGGTCAGCGTGATGAACCTGAAGAGTCTGCCGCAGCGCCTGGCTGCGTCGGTGGTCGCCGTCATCGGTGTCGGCGCGGTGGTCGGCGTTTTCGCCGGCGTGTTGTCCATGGCGAGTGGTTTTCAGCAAACGATGCAGGCTGCCGGTTCCGAACAGACGGCAGTCGTCCTGCGCGCCGGATCGACAGGCGAGATGAGCAGCGGCATCGGCAACAATCAGGCGCAGGTCATCATGGATGCCCCCGGCGTAATCCGGGACGATGAGGGGCCCGTTGCGTCGGCCGAGCTTTACGTCGTCGTCGATATCAAAAAGAAATCCAACAATGTCAGTGCCAACGTTCCGCTGCGCGGCGTCCAGCCCGGCGCCTTCAAGGTCCGCGACAACGTATCGATGGTCGAGGGCCGACGATTCGAACCCGGCAAGAACGAGATGATCGTCGGCCGGGCGGCACAACAGGCATTCGTCGGTCTCGAGCTCGGCAACGTGGTTCCGTTCGGCCTGACTGAATGGACCGTGGTCGGCGTATTCGAGGCCGATGGCAGCGTTTCCGAGTCGGAGTTGTGGACCGACGTGCGGATGGTGCAGTCCGTCTACCGCCGCGGCAACAGTTATCAGACCGTCCGGGTAAAGCTGGAGTCAGCCGACGCGCTTTCAGAGTTCGAACAGAGCCTGGAGGATGACCCGCGGGTCGACACGGATGTCTTCAGCGAAAAAGTGTTTTATTCGCAGCAGTCCGAAAGCCTGGCAAGGTTTATCCGCGCGGTCGGATACCCGCTGACGGTGCTCATGGCGATCGGGGCGGTATTTGCCGCGCTGAACACGATGTACTCGTCCGTGTCCGCCCGCGGCAAGGAGATCGCGACGCTGCGCGCGCTGGGATTCGGCCCGCTGTCGATTCTCACCGGGACGATGGTCGAGTCGGCCACGCTGGCAGTGATCGGCGGCGTGCTCGGCGGCGGCCTGGCGTGGGTCTTTCTGAACGGCTATACCGTTTCCACCCTCAATGACTTCAGTCAGGTCGTGTTCGACTTTGCGGTCACGCCGGACCTGCTGGCGGACGGACTGATGGCCGCGGTCATTATCGGGCTGGTCGGCGGGCTGTTCCCGGCCATCCGCGCGGTCAGAATCCCGGTATCGGCCGCCCTGCGTGAGCTGTAGGCCGGCGGGTCGATCGTTCACCGGACCATTTACTCTAATAACAATAGCTAACTGGCTGTTTTAAAAGCATTTAATCATTTTATGGCGTTTACTGTTAGACTGTCGCCGAAAAAATAGGCGCGGACAACCGCGCCAACAGCGCACAGAGGACTGTGCCGATAAGAAGAACGATAGAAACAAACGATAATAACAAGGGGTAAATCATGGACGTCAGCAAAATCGTAAGGCTAGTGGCGTTATTGATCGCGGTGGTCGCCGCATTCGTCGACCTTCCCGAAGAAGCCGGCATCATTGCGTTGGCAGGCCTCATAGGCGGCTGGTTCGTCGAACAGGAACGCGCAACAAACTTCCTCGTCATGGTGCTGGCATTGGCACTCGTTAATGCAGCGCTCGGCCCGATTTGGGGCATCGGGGAAACAGTACTGACTCCGATACTGGCAAGCGTCAGCAATCTGGTTAATGCAGCGGCATGTACGGTCATTGTGGTCGGGGTATATGAGCGACTGAAGCCTTAGAGTCCTCTCACACGAGCCACCAGGAGGCCCGCAAATGCGGGCCTCTTCTTTGGGAATATGACATAAGTGATTGAAATATAAGCCTGACTGCCACAGAAGTGTGCGGCCTGTCACATTTTCGCCGCCGGCCTGTCTCTATACTGCGACAGAAATAGCTGTCGCCGGACTGCGACGGTTTGCGCCAAGCGACTTGACAAAATGCAACAAAAACAAAAAACGGACACCCCTTTGTCGGAATCCAGCGTGTCACTGAAGCTCTCGGAGATTCAGAAGCGATGCAGTGAGCTCATGGATAAACCGCAAGGGCTGCAGTTGCGTCTCGAGGAATCCGAGGCCAGGACGGCAGGCACGGACCCCTACAACCGAACGCGCCACGACTGAATCCGCAGGCTTCGGTCGGACGCAGATGCCGGGGGAGGGCGCATCACCCCCTGCTGGTCTTCTTTAACTTATTGACTTATAAGTAATTGTTCTGAATCTGCCGCGTGTAGCCGGCGGATCAGGCTCATGCGCCACAGCCAGATCGCCAGGATCAGCAAAGCCGCGACCGGCAATACCGGCGCCGGCATGGCAATCACGACGAAATCGTAGACGCCGTGCAACAGCGCGGTGACGGCCATGGCGGCCAGCGTGGTCGCGATCAGTCGCTCACGGCGCAAGAACGCCATTCCGATGTAGTAGCCCCACACGGAGGCGAACATGATGTGGACCAGCGGGCCGGCAAAGCCGCGGGCCAGCGCTTCGGCGGTATCGAGAAACGCGAAGTACTGCACGTTTTCCACCGTCGCAAAGCCGAGGGCGATGAACGATGCGTAAATGATGCCGTCGATCGGCTCGTCGAAGGCCCTGAACCGCAGCACCACGAGCAGGAACGGAATCAGCTTCGCCAGCTCCTCGACCACGCCGATGACCAGCACGGCATAGGCGAACACGGCGGCCATGCCGGCGCTGGCCAGTTGAAAGGCATCGAAGCGCAGCCCGACGAGATCCAGGCCGGAGTACATGAGCTTGCCCAGGTACGCGGCGATCACGCCCAGAAAAAAACTGAGCGCCAGGTTGGCCATCGGCTCCGGCAGGTGCCGGTCCTTGTAATAGTGATAGCCGCCCCAGAACAGAACGGGCAGCACCAGGGG
>JBHHWI010000073.1:0-14922 GCA_046756445.1 Woeseia sp.
CAACATCATCTGGAACACCTGGTTCACCTCGTACTCCGAGGAAAGTGTGGTCACGACGCCGCAGGGCAATCGCGTCGTGGTTGTGATTCACGGCGGCGGCATATTTTCCTCGCCGGAGCGATTCGAGCAGGTGTACCGCGCGAGCGTAGACCGATCAAATCCGCATGGTTTCACCGGCCAGTACGCTGCCAAGATCTCGCAAAAGGAAGCGCACGACGCCCTGGAGGGCAGGCTGCCCGACGGCACGGAAATTCCGGTCTATCCCTTCGAGGAATTCAAGCAGGGCATTTCCGATCTGCCGATTCGATACGGCGTTATCCTGGACTTCGAACTGGCGAGGCAATCCAAGAGAGGCTACGAGACATTCGAAATCCTGAAGGATGATCCGAACCAGATTGTAAGGGCCGGCGGGGTCGAAGCGAACGACGCGTATCTCGACAAGTTCCAGGCCCGTCACAACACGGAGTTAACTGGAAGCTGGCACCCGTTCAACCGCATCGATCCGGACCAGCCCCAGACCCGCATCACCTTCCTGGCCGGAAACAAAGGCGGCATATTCAGCGAGGGCGATGACCCTGAAGAGTGGGGTTACGACTGCGAATACGCCATCGGTGGCGACGCCTGCATCCACAACATGGCGCGTTACATCGCAGTGGCGCCTCGTGATGTCTCGACCAGCTTGCGAGATTTGGACTTCGACATCTGAGTGAATCCGATGCGGCACGACCACAAGCCAATTCAGCGCCGTTTGCCGAGGACGGCGGTATGCGCGGTGATCAGTTTGACCGCCGGGTTACTCTTGTCATGCCAGCAGGCTGCCGACGCCACCGCCACCTTGCATCTGCTCGAGTGGAACGGTTATCAATACGCCGAATACTATCCCGAGTACGTCGCCGAGTACGGTCGGCCGCCGGCTTTCACATTTTTCGATCAAGCCGAGAATGCGATGAAGCGGATGCGTACCGGCTACCAGGTCGATCTGGTGCATTTCTGCACTGGACAGCTGGCGGAAGCAAAGGACACGGGGCTGATTAGACCACTCGACACGGACCGTATCCCACGCTGGGGTGACATCACGCCCGAATTGCTGGATCTGCCGGATGTGCGGATGGACGGTGAGTACTGGATCGTTCCCTGGGAGTGGGGTTATTCGACCGTCGCCTACAATCCCGAGATCATCGAAGTCGAGAACCCGACCTACGAGATCTTCATCGACCCGCGCTTCAAGGGAAAAACGGCGCTGCCTTCGGATATCCGCGTCAACATGATCATCGCGGGAGTTATCGGCGGCTGGGCGGATCCATTCGATCCGACCGAGGAAGAGATGGAGGCGGCGCCCGAGATCTTCACCAAGATGTTCGAGAATGCGCGCTTCGTCTGGACCGACGGCACACAGATGGAGCAGGCCTGGGCGGCCCACGACGTCGGCATCTCCTACATCTTCGGCAGCGCCACGCGCCGGATGGCCAAAGAAGGGCTGACCAACGTCGTCGTCGAGCCTCTGATGACATGGATGTGCGGACTCTGCCTGAGCGCCAACGGCGCGGGTTCCGAGGAGGAGGCCTACGATTACATTAATGCCATGCTCGACCCGGTCGGCGGCGTGGCCATGTTCGACACTTACGGGTACGGGCACGGCAATGCCCACACGGTGGATCTGATCGATCCCGACAGGGTCGCCGGCACACGCATCGACGACCCGGCCGGCACGTTTGCGCGCGGCGTTTACAGCAAGGCGTTCAATCCGGCGAAGAAAGCCAGGCTTTTTCAGCTCTGGTACGAAGCCCAGGCCGGCCTCGACTAGGAGGTTGCGGCATGGCCAAGCCCGTCACAGAATTTTACGACCGACTGAGCCCGGAGTACCGCCACAACATGGGCTGGGACTGGGAGGCGGTGATGCGCGACGAGGGTGCAACGCTCAGCCGCTTGCTCGAAGAGCGGCTCGGGCGTCCGCCTCCCCTGACACTACTCGACTGTTCCTGCGGAATCGGTACCCAGGCGATCGGGCTCGCCTTGCAAGACCACCAGGTTCATGCCACGGATCTGAGCCCGGTATCGATTGAATGCGCCAGCAGGGAAGCTGCCGACCTCGGCGCCGACATGACCTTCGGTGTGGCTGATTACCGCAATCTGGAAGATGCAGTCTCCGATACATTCGACGTCGTCCTGTCCTGCGACAACTCGATCGCCCACTGTCTGACTGACGATGACCTGGACGCCGCTATAACCAGTATGAAAGCGAGACTGAATCCTGGTGGCCTCCTGCTCATCAGCCTGAGGGACTACGCGGCACTAGTTTCGGACAAACCGCGATTCAACAACGAGCATGTCCAGGACAAGCCGGACGGGCGCCGTGTCGTTTTTCAATTGTGGGATTGGGCTTCGACAGGTGACCGCTACGTGAACAATCAGTTCCTGCTCAAGGAATCTGACGGCGGTTACGAAGTAAAACACTTCCGGACACAACTCCGGGCGTTGTTGCGCGATGAGGTATTGGCGGCGGTTGAAGGCGCGGAGTTCCAAGACGTCCGTTGGCATGTCCCCGAGCAGAGCGGCTACTACCAGCCGATTGTAACCGCCCGTAATCAGTTAGCGACAACAACACCATGACAGATACAAGATTGGAAGCGGCGATCATCTTCGATTCACATCTTCCCGAGGCGTTGCGGCGGGCCCTCGAGTACGCCGGTGAGGACGGCTTCGTGGCATCGATGCCGCAGCTGTTGCACGCCCGCGCCCATGCGCCCTTTGATAATGAAATCTGGGACACTTGGTTTTTCACATCCAACTCCGAGGAAAGCATGGTCGAGACGCCGCAGGGCAATCACGTCGCGGTGCTCGTTCATGGCGGCGGAATCTTTTCGACGCCCGCGCGATTCAGGCAGCTGTATCTTTCCAGCACCGATCGCCACAGCGAGGACGGCTTTACGGGATTGTTCGGCGGCAGGATCCTCAATGAGGAGGCGCACGACATACTGACAGGCCGATGTCCGAATGGTACCGAGATTCCGGTCTTCCCATATAGCGAATTCCGAAAGGGAATTGCGGACCTTCCACGACGTTACGCCGTGGTCATGGACTTCGAAACGGCCAGGACGTCGAAATGCGGCCTTACTCCGTTCGATGAACTGAAGGATGACCCGCTGATGATCGTCCGGGCCGGCGGGGCTGAGCCGGCGGCAGCCTATCTCGATAAAGCGCAGGAATATTACGGTACGAGTGTGATGGGCAGCTGGCACCGCTTCGACGACATGAATCCAATGAACCCCCAGACCTGGGTGCCATTCGTGTATGACTGCCTCGGCGGCGCAAGCAACACGGACGAAACGGATTTGCCGAAACGCACGGAAGGCATGATGGACATCTGGTTCACGCATTACCGCATTGCGAGAGACGCAGGATTCGGTCTTCGCGCCGACACGGCGATGATCAACACGGCGCGCTATGTCGCGGTCGCGCCGCGAAGTGTTGCAACCGGTGTGCGACATCTGCCCTTCACGCCCTAAATGGAAGCGGCGATCTTTTTCGATTCCTATCTCCCGTACGCTTTGCGTAAGGCCCTGGAGTACGCAGGCGATGACGGCTATGTCGCATCATTGCCCCAGTTGCTTCATGCCAGGGTGAATGCGCCCTACGACAACATCATCTGGAATACCTGGTTCAATCCCAATTCCGAGGAGAACCTGCTGACAACGCCGCAGGGAAATCGGGTCGTCGTAACGGTTCACGGTGGCGGCATATTTTCGACGCCTCAAAGATACGAAAAACTGTTCCGCACGAGCACGGACCGAAACAGTGAGTTCGGCTTCACCGGGTTGTTCGCGGGCAAGATTTCGGAGCAGGAGGCCCGTGATGTCCTCGAGGGACGAATGCCCGACGGCACCGAGACACCGATTTATTCCTTCGACGAATTCAAGCGGGGCATCGACAAACTCCCGCGGCGCTGCGGCGTCGTGACCGATTTCGAGATGGCCAGGAACGCCGCGTGCGGTTACATGTCGTTCGATAGGCTGAAAGACGATCCGGTCATGATCGTTCGCGCGGGAGGCGTTGACGCGGCATGCGAGTATCTCGACAAGGCTCAGGCCCGTAACAACGCCAGCAAGATGGGTAGCTGGCACCCGTTCAACAACATCGACACGCCGGACCAGCCCCAGACTCGCGTTCCGAATCTGTCCGGCAACAAAGGTGGCGTGGGCAGCGAGGATGACGACGGGCATCTGTACGGCTATGACACAGAATACGGCATCGGCGGCGACAGCTGGATCCACAGCACGAGCATGATCAATATCGCCCGCTACGTCGCGGTCGCACCGCGCGATGAATCGACGAGTGTGCGACATCTGCCCTTTACCGGGGAATAGTCTTTGGAAACCGTTTCATTCGGGCGGACCGGGCTGAAAGTCAGCAGGCTGTGTTTCGGCACAATGGGAATCGGTTCCAGCAACTGGAAATCCTGGGTGCTCGACGAGGTGGACGCGAAGCCGATCCTCAAGCGATGCCTCGAACTCGGCATCACGTTCTTCGACCTGGCGGACTGGTATTCCACCGGTGATGGCGAACGCATCGTGGGCCCGGCGCTGACATCCATGGTGCCGCGAGATCGCCTGGTATTTACGACCAAGGCCTTCTACTCGATGAGTGACGACCCCAATGACCAGGGCCTGTCGCGAAAACATTTGCTGTCTGCCATTGACTCGAGCCTGCGCCGGATCGGTACCGACTATGTCGACATATTCATGGTCCATGCATTTGACCCCCATACACCGATGGAAGAGACGATGCAGACCCTCGATGACATTGTCAGATCGGGCAAAGCCCGCTATCTGGGTGCCTCGACGATGTTTGCGTGGCAGTTCGCGGAGATGAACCATGTGGCCCGGGAAAACGGCCGGACGCCACTCGTGAACATGCAATGCCAGTACAACCTGCTCTACCGCGAAGAAGAACGGGAAATGCTCCCCTATTGCCGTGACCAGGGAATTGCTGTCACGACATTCAGCCCCTTGGCCAGGGGCTGGCTGTCGGGCGGCAAGGATCGCCGATCCGAGGTCGATTCTTATTACGCCAGAAATTACGGCGATGCACTGGACCTCGCCATCTGCGACAGAGTCGAGGCCATCGCGACAGAACGTGGCGTGAGCATGGCGCAGGTCGCTCTGGCCTGGGTTTACTCCAAGGACGCCATCTGCTGCCCGATAGTCACCGCTCTGTCGGAAAGCCAGCTGGAAAACAACGTTGAAGCCCTCGACCTCGAGCTCACCCGGGATGAGATCGAGTCGCTCGACAGCATGTATAGACCGCGTGACGTCGTTAATGACTATGTTACCGAGCTGATGCCGCGGCACTCGGGCGGCATCCTCGCCGACGCGTAGGAGTGAACCCGTACATGGCGCTGCAGGAATTTGCTCCGACGACTTCCGCGGCTGAAGTTGCCGCCGCAACGCTAAGAGACGGTGCTGCTATCGTCACGGATCTCGTGCCGGCAAACCTGGCGGAACGAATTGCAGGTGACCTGCGTGAGAATCTCGACAGGTATGGTTATAAAAGCAAACGAGACTTCTCCGGCTATAACACCAATCGTTGCCATCATGTACTCGAAGAGTCGCCCGGTAGCGTCACCCTTATCGCGCACGACATGGTCATGGGTGTCGCTGACGCCATTCTTCGGCCGCACTGTGAGAGTTACCGGATAGGCAGCATCACGGCTATCGAAGTCTGTCCAGGCCAGAGAGTGCAGAACCTGCACCGCGACGACTGCGTTTACCCCGTACAGCTTCCCGGCATGGAACTGCAAATCGGCTGCATGTGGGCACTCACGCATTTCACTGAAGAGAACGGCGCAACCCGGGTAGTTTTGGGTAGCCATCGCCATATCAGTATGGGTGAGGATGTCGACCTTTCCGATTGCGAAATGGCGGTCATGCCCAAAGGCTCTGCCCTCTTCTATCTGGGATCGACCTGGCACGGCGCCGGCGAGAATGGCAGCGATGCGTCGCGCATCGGCCTGATCAATATCTACTCGCTGGGCTGGCTCAGACAGGAGGTGAATCAATATCTGAGTATTCCCGTGAAGCTTGCGCGGACCTTTGATGACCGGATGCGTCGCCTGCTCGGATACACGACCCATGACAGACTGGGGGATCGTCTCGGCAAGTACTATGGAAGCGATAGCTCTTTTATCGACAAGGATCATTACGCCCGACATTACCGCCCGTATCCAACTGATTCTAAAGAGGAATAAGCCCTTGGAGACGATATCGTTTGGCAGGACCGGGTTGAGAGTCAGCCGGCTGTGTTTCGGCACGATGACCATCGGCGCAAAGAGTTGGAAGCCCTGGGTGCTGGACGAGGCGGATGCAAAACCGCTGCTGAAGCGTTGCCTCGATCTCGGCATCACTTTCTTCGACACCGCGAACTGGTACTCGATCGGTGAAAGCGAGCGCGTCGTCGCATCGATACTGACATCCATGATTCCGCGTGATCGTCTGGTACTCGCCACCAAGGCCTTGTACGCCATGAGCGATGATCCAAATGATCGAGGCCTGTCGCGAAAGCATCTGCTGTCATCGGTGGATGAGAGCCTGCGCAGAATGGACACCGACTATATCGATCTTTTCGTCATCCACGGGTTTGATCCTGATACCCCGATCGAAGAGACGATGCAGGCCCTCCACGACATCGTCAGATCCGGCAAGGTTCGCTATCTGGGCGCCTCGACCATGTTTGCGTGGCAGTTCGCGCGAATGAATCACGTTGCCCGGCAAAACGGCTGGACGTCTTTCGTGAACATGCAATGCCAGTACAACCTGCTCTACCGCGAAGAGGAGCGGGAAATGCTGCCCTACTGTCGTGACCAGGGGATTGCCGTTACGGCTTTCAGCCCGTTGGCCAGGGGCTGGTTGGCAGGTAGCAAGGCATGCCGTTCGAAAACGGATGTCTTCGTCTTCCGGTTCTACGGGGATGCGCTGGACCGTGAAATCTGCGCAAAGGTCGAGGCCATCGCGACAAAACGTGGCGTGACAATGGCCGAGGTGGCTCTGGCCTGGGTTCACGCGAAGAAAGCCATCTGCTGTCCCATTATCGGTGCCAGTTCGGTGAGCCAGTTGGAAGACAACGTCAAGGCTCTCGATCTCGAGCTCACCGCGAATGAGATCGGGACACTCGACGGGCTGTACAGGCCACGCGATGTCATCAACGACCATGTTCCCAACCCGATGCCGCGCTATTTGGAGGGCAAACCCGATGGAGCAGGATAACGTCAATAGTTCGACAATGGACCTGGTTAACGCTGTGCGGGTGATCTTCGAAGCTGAGGCCGTCAAAGACACGGCCAAAGCCCCGCAACTGAAACGCGCACTCACCTTGATGCAGGAACTCCGGCCGGGCCCGGAACGGCCCGAAGCCAGACAACTGCCCGGGTGCCGCCATCTCTCCCGCGCGCTCGATCTCGGGGAAGCCGGCCCGGCAGCATCCGTGGCGAAAGCCTTGCGCAAACTCGAACCCACGCTTCATTGGGAACAGAATCCACGTTACAACGTGGACAACAAGGGCGCTCACTTTATGGATAACTACGCCTGGAGCGGATTGGGTCTGAGCGGTAGCAACGACATGTCGTTTGGCGTTCTGTTGCTCGGTCCGGGAGCCACCTATCCGCCGACGAGCTATGAGTCGGAAGGCGTCTTTCTCGTGATCGGCGGATCACCGGAATGGAAGTGCGGCGACGAGCCCTGGAAGCGCGTCGAGGCTGGCAGCATCATAAGCCGGCCATGGAACGGCGCAGAAGGCAAGCGGGCCGGAGACGAACCCCTGCTGGCCCTCTACGCCTGGATGTATCAGCAACCCTGACTATGACTTCCAAGGACCCCTTGCTGCAGCCTTTTCATCTGCGGCATCTGACGCTCAAGAACCGGATCATGAGTACCAGTCATACGATGTTGTATGCGGTCGATGGTGTGCCTCTGGAGCGGTATCAGCTCTACCACGAAGAAAAAGCCAGGGGCGGTATCGCCCTGACCATGTTCGGTGGCTCGTCTAACGTGGCCCCGGACTCGGCCACCGCCAGCGGCATCGTGACCCTCACGAGCGATACGATAATTCCCTATTTTCAGCAATTCGCTGAGCGCATCCATCGATACGATTGCGCGCTCATGTGTCAGATAACGCATCTGGGGCGCCGCGCAAGAGCGAGAGCGTTCGACTGGCTGCCAACGGTTTCATCGTCTCGTAGCCGTGAGGTCGACGGTGGCTTTCCCAAAGTGATGGATCGCAACGATATCGACCGAATCGTCAAGTCATACGGCGAAGCCGCACTGCGTTGCAAAGAGGGTGGTCTGGATGGCTGTGAAGTCGTCGGCCACGCCCACCTTCTCGAACAGTTCTGGTCGCCGGCATGGAACTGGCGAACGGATGACTTCGGCGGTTCCCTCGAGAATCGCCTGCGTTTCGGTTTCATGGTTCTCGAAGAAATCCGCCGCAAGGCCGGGGACGATTTCATCGTCGGACTGCGTGTCGCCATCGATCAGAATCTCGATGGCGGTCTGTCAATGGAAGACTGTCTCGAGATCGCCCAGATTCATGAAAGATCAGGCCTGATCGACTTTCTCAATCTCAACTACGGACGCGTTGACACTGAAATCCACTACATCAACCTGATGCCGGGTATGTCGGCACCGACCGCACCGTACCTCGATCTCGTGCAGGAATTTACGCGTGAGATCGAGCTGCCGGCATTTCACGCCTGCCGGATCATTGATGCAGCCACCGCGCGCCACGCGATTCGCGAGGGGATTATCGATATGGTCGGCATGACACGGGCGCACATATCCGATCCTCATATTGTCGAGAAGATCGAAGCCGGCGAGGAAGGCCGTATTCGTCCTTGCGTCGGAGCCACGTACTGCATGGATCATCGGCTTTGCCTGCACAACCCGTCGACCGGGCGCGAGAAGTCCCTGCCGCACAAGGTGCAACGCACGGATGCGTGCAGGCGCGTGGTCGTCGTAGGCGGCGGCCCCGCGGGTCTCGAAGCCGCACGGGTGTCTGCGTTACGCGGTCATGATGTCATTCTTCTCGAGGCGCTGGACCGTCTTGGTGGACAGGTTGTTCTGGCAGCAAAGGCAGCATGGCGCCGCGAACTACTGGGGGTCACAGACTGGCTCGGTGAAGAAGTCCGTCACCTTGGCGTGGATGTACGATACTCGGTCTTTGCCGAACACGACACGGTTATGGGGTTGGACCCGGATGTCATCGTGATCGCAACGGGCGGTCTTCCCGACCTCGAGTGGCTCGACGGCCATGATCACTGTGACAGCGTGTGGGATATTCTGAGTGGCAGCACGAAAATCAGAAAGGAAGTTCTGCTCTATGACGAACTCGGTGACCATGCCGGAGCGTGCTGCGCCGAGGTATTGGCCGACAAAGGTGCCAACGTTGAACTCGCCTTTCGCGGCCATCAGGCTGCCCAAAACTCAGGCTATTGCAACTACCCTGTCTATCTCAAGCATTTCTATGAGAAAGGCGTCGTGCTGACACCTGACCGTCGTCTGGAAAAAGTCGAGAAGATCGGCCAGCAATTACGCTCGACTTTCCAAAACGAGCTGACCGGAGAAGTTGAAGAACGGCTGACCGACCAGGTTGTCGTCGAGCACGGCACCATTCCGCTCGACAATCTATATGAAGACTTACGAGCAGCGTCGTGTAACAACGGCAGTGTCGATATGGAAAGACTCCTGACAGGACTGCCGCAATTGTCCCCGGATGAGCGCAGGGACGGTTACGAACTTTTCAGAGTTGGCGATGCCGTGTCATGCAGAGACATCCATTGCGCCATTCTTGATTCGCGACGCCTGTGCAAGGATTTTTGAATTCCGGTCATACTTATTCGGGTCTCAGCAGAACCACGGACTGACCCTTGAAGCTCAGCCAGACCGGTTGGTCGGATGCGGCCAGCCCCGCCGCCGACGATTCCATGTTCTGCACGGCCACGGCGACCGGCTGCTCGCGCCCGGGAAGGAAGACATGGAAGTGGCTGCGGTCGCCCAGGTAGGCCGCCGGGCCCATGCGGGCCTCGACGATATTGGCGTTTTCATGCGGTGCGTCGAAATGGAGCTTTAATTTTTCGGGGCGTATCGCCACTGTGACGTCGTCACCGACGCCGGGTGCCTCGCCGTCAGCCTCAGCTTCGACGGTACCGAGAGGACCCGCATCGACAATAGCGGTGCCATTGTCTGCCTGCCGTACGCGACCGTCGAAGAAATTCATGGTCCCGATAAAGTTCGCCACGAAACGAGAGTTGGGCCGCTCGTAGAGACCCGTCGGCGACGCCACCTGATGCACCCGTCCTTGCGCCATGACCGCGATGCGGTCCGACATCGTGAGCGCCTCTTCCTGGTCGTGGGTGACGAAGACGAAGGTGATGCCGACCGACTTCTGAAGGTCCCTCAGCTCGAGCTGCATCTGCTCGCGTAGCTTTTTGTCGAGCGCTCCCAGCGGTTCGTCGAGCAGCAGCACCTTCGGTCTCTTGATCAGCGCCCGGGCCAGCGCGACGCGCTGGCGCTCGCCGCCGGAGAGCTGCGTGGCCCCCCGCCCGGCATAGCCCGGCAGCTTGATCAGTTTCAGCATTTCCTCGACCTTGGCGTGGATCTCCGCCTTCGCCAGGCCCGACTTCCGCAGGCCGAAGGCGATGTTCCCGCGCACGTCCAGGTGCGGGAAGATGGCGTAGTTCTGGAACACCATATTCACGGGCCGGCGGTATGCGGGGATCGCCGACATGGGCTGGCTGTCGATATAGATCTCGCCCTTGCCGGGCGTCTCGAAGCCCGCCAGGATGCGGAGCAACGTCGTCTTACCGCAGCCGGAGGGTCCCAGTAACGAGAAGAACTCGCCGCGATGAATTTCCAGGTCGACATCGTCGACGGCCCGCACCGCGCCAAATTGCTTCGACACCCCGCGGATCGAGATAATGCCCCGCTCGTTCATGCTCACTGGCACTCCAGAGTACCCTCGTCGGATTGGACTTGGCAATGAGGAACCGGACCCCGTGAGCATTATGCACTACGGTCCGTGATCGGTAAGGTTTGTCGGATGCGAGGTGATTGGCCGCTGTCAGCTCCGGTGAAGTGCAAGGCTAAAACTCTTCGTGAACGCTAACGGTTAGTACATCGACCGCCGTGAAGCCACTTGATGAAGCGATCATTGGATAGTGAACCGATGGCAGGAGCACCCTCCCCCTTTGTTACGGCCGATATACATTATACACCGCCCTCTCGACGAAGATTACAAGAGTACGAACAAGCGCATTCCCAGTTTACGTACATCCCGGAGCCTGATCAATCGTGTTGCACTTTGTCGACCAATATGGCACATTTCAAAATGTGTGTTCCTGTTATACATTATAGAACTTACTGCAACATCGGAAGGGATCGGTCGCGAAATAAATCCGGCCGCTCTGAGGCGAACCGATTGAATGGGGGAAACGGTCGTATTTGTCCAATACAACCGGCTGGCGCCTCCGGCCATGTCCGGAAATTCCCCCCGATTGTCGGGGCCGTGAAGTTGGTGCGATACGCTCCGCTCGTCGTCTGCCGGACGGAAGTCAATCATGGCCGTGCTGCAATTGGGTGACATTACCGTTCAGCGCATAGTCGAGCATGAGATTCCCGTCTACCTGCCGTCTGAGATGTTCGATGAGGCGACTGCCGAAGCAGTTGAGCCTTATCGGGAATGGCTCGAGCCGAAAGCACTATGTCCGCGGACCGGCCGTCTGATCATGCCGGTTCAATCCTATCTGGTACGGACCCGACACCACTGCATTCTCATTGACACCTGCGTCGGTTGCCACAAGTCGTACGCGGAACCACCCGAGTGGCACCAGCGTCTCAACGAAGCCTGGCTCGGAAATCTCGAAGCCGCCGGCGTGCACGCCGAAGACGTCGATTATGTGTTCTGCACCCATCTGCACTCGGATCACTGCGGCTGGAACACGCGTCTGATCGATGGCCGATGGGTACCGACGTTTCCGAATGCAAGGTACGTGTTTGCGCTTGATGAATGTCAGGCGATGGAATCGGAGATGAGCCAGATCTTCATCGACAACGTACAACCGATTCTGGAGGCCAGGCAGGCGGTTCTGGTCGATCTGGACTACGCGCTGGATGACGAGGTCTGGCTCGAGCCCACAGTAGGTCACACGGCGGGTCACGTGGCGGTTCATCTCCAGTCCGGTCGGCATCATGCCGCAATGTGCGGGGACCTGATACACAGTCCGCTGCAGCTCGCTGAGCCCGAGTGGAGCTGTAACTCCGACTACGATCTGGCCGCTTCGGCCAACACCCGCAAGACCTTCCTCAATGCGCACTGCGAAAGTGACACCCTTGTCCTGACGGCGCACTTCCCTTCGCCTTCAATCGGTCACATCGTTTCACGAGGCAACAGCTACGACTTTGCGTATGCCTGACATTTCGATGGGCAAGATTATCGAACGGCCGCACCGTTGAGATTCGGCCATGATTGAAGTCTACGACCCGGGCAACAATGAATTGGTCGGGACTGTTCCAAGCGCCAGTCGCGAAGATGTGGAACACGTGTTGGCCAGGGCCAGCAATGCATGCGATATCGCTCGTGCAATGCCGACCCATCTGCGCATGAGCGTGCTGCGTCAAGTAGCCGAACAAGTACTGAATCGTCACGAGGAATTCGCCCGGGTCATTGCCAGGGAGGGTGTCAAAACCCTACGCGAGGCCCGCAAGGAGGTATCGCGTTGTGTCGAGACCCTGAAAATCAGCGCGGAAGAAGCCCGCCGTTTGGGCGGGGAAACAATCGCTTTTGACCAGATGCCTGGCTCCGAGAACCGGCTCGGCTACTTCAAACGTGTGCCGGTCGGGGTGGTAGTCGCTATCACACCTTACAATGACCCGCTCAACCTGGTGGCCCATAAGATCGGGCCTGCCATCGCGGCCGGCAACGCAGTGATTCTGAAACCCCATTCCTCAACGCCCCTCTCCGCCAGGAGACTGGTAGAGCTGTTCGAGGCAACTGAACTACCCACCGGGGTCCTGCAGTTAATCACCGGTCCCGGCGCCGTAATCGGGGATAAGCTGGTTTCTGACCCTCGGGTTCGCATGGTGTCTTTCACCGGCGGCCCCGTGGTGGGGCACAAGATCTTGACACAGGCCGGTTTGAAAAAGATCAGCATGGAACTCGGCAGTAACTGCCCCACCATCGTAATGGGTGATGCCGATATGGAGTCGGCATTGGCAGCCACCGTCAGCGGAGCGTTCTGGGCCGCCGGTCAAAATTGCCTGCATGTGCAACGTATCATCATTCAGAAAGATCATTTCGAAGATTTCTCGAATCGGTTCGTAGAGCGCACCAGACGCCTGAAAGTAGGCGACAAGATGGATGAAACGACGGATATGGGACCCTTGATCAGCGACGCAGCAACACTCAAGGTGAGTGAATTCGTGCAGGATGCTGTCGCCAGGGGCGCCCGAATATTGACTGGTGGTGATTGTGACGGCCGCTACTACCAGCCAACGGTTCTGGACCATGTCTCTGCCGACTGTCTCATCTCCAAGGAAGAGGTGTTCGGTCCAGTGGTCGCGCTCTACGCATTCAGAGAAATTCAGGAAGCGATTCACCTGGCGAATAACGTAGACTACGGCCTGCAGGCAGGAGTGTTCACGCGCGATCTGGCCACAGCCCATAGAATAGCCGACGCCTTGAATTGCGGCGGTGTAATGATCAATGACAGTAGCGACTACCGAATCGACGCCATGCCCTTTGGCGGCACGCGAAGTTCCGGTCTCGGTCGCGAAGGAGTGGCTCACGCCATCCACGAAATGACCGATTTGAAAACCTATTGCTTTAACCTGCAACACACCAATGGCGAAGCCGACTAAAGAATATAATCTGGCATTGATCGGCTTCGGCAATGTAGGCCAGGGGCTGGCCGAGATCCTGTCAAAAAAGACCGCACTGCTGCGTGAGAGATTTGGCGTCGATATTCGCATCGTCGCTGTCTGCGACCTCTACAAGGGCAGCATCGCCGATGCAGACGGTCTTGATCCTCAGGCTTTGCTGGATCACATCACCGAAAAGGGTGACCTGAAGGAGTTTCCTGCTCCCGATAAGGGCTGGGATGCCCGTGAATCGATCGAATTGAGCGGCGCCAATGTATTGGTGGAGCTGTCCTTTACCGACCTCGAGACCGGTGAGCCGGCACTGAGCCACATGATCCAGGCGCTCGAGTCGGGAATGCATGTCGCCACCACCAACAAGGGGCCGGCGGCACTGCATTTTCCAAGATTGCTGGAGTTGAGCAGGGCTTACGGTGGCGAGATCGGCGTTGAGGGCACCGTCATGAGCGGCACACCCGCCCTGGCTCTGGGCGTGAACAGGCTGGCCGCAGCCGGCGTGACCCGCATTCAGGGCATTCTCAACGGCACGACCAACTACATTCTTGGCGAGATGGAGAATGGCGCGGACTATGCAACTGCTTTGAAAGATGCCCAGGCCAAAGGTTACGCCGAGGCAGATCCCACCGGCGACGTGGACGGCCACGACGCCGCCGCCAAAGTCGTCATACTGGCCAACCTGGTGATGGGTCAAAGCATGACCATGGACGATGTCAGCTGCACCGGCATCAGCGGGCTCACCCGTGCCGAAATCCAGTCGGCGCAGGCCGAGAATCGGCGCTGGAAACTGATCGGGACGCTCGAGAGCGCAAACGGCCGGATTCACGGGTCCGTCAAACCGGTCAAACTGGATGCGACGCACCCTTTGTATGGTGTCAGTGGCGCTGCCAATGCTGTTACCTACAGCACTGACCTCCTGGGCGATATCACGCTGATCGGCCCCGGCGCAGGCAGAGTCGAGACCGGTTACGCGATCATCGGCGATATCGTGTCCTTTTCGACCTAG
>JBHHWI010000074.1:0-14825 GCA_046756445.1 Woeseia sp.
AAGTGCGTATATCGACGAATCCGGCATTAGCGGTTCAATTCACCCAGGCACATGAAGGGCCCGACAATCGCCGAGCGACACGCCGGTGCGCCGGTCGCATGACCGGCAGATCGGGGCCTCCCGGATACAGATTTTATGTCTGACCTGTTCCAACCGATTGCTGCGGGACAATTGATCGCCTGGGTATTCTCCGAGCTGGACACCCGTGATTCCGTCTTCGGCATTCCCCGCCAGGACTTTTTCGTTCCGCGTGAAGACGCGCCGTTCCGTACCACCGTGTGCGGCCATCTGCTGGAAACGCCGTTCGGTCCGGCTGCGGGGCCACATTCTCAGATGGCGCAGAACATCGTAGCGGCGTGGCTGTGTGGTGCGCGTTACATCGAACTGAAGACCGTACAGACGCTCGACGTGCTGGACCTGCCGAAGCCCTGTATCGACATGGAGGATGAGGGCTACAACGTCGAGTGGTCGCAGGAGTTGAAAGTCTATCAGTCCTTCGACGAGTACCTCCGCGCCTGGATTCTGATCCATGCTTTACATCACAAGCTCGGCTTTCCCGGCGAATCGCCCGGTCTCGTGTTCAATCTCAGCGTGGGTTACGACCTCGACGGGATTCACAAACCGAACATGCAATGGTTTCTGGACCAGATGGGAGACTGCTCCGCCTACAAGCAAACCCTCGTCGATCAGATTGCAGAGTTCTATCCCGAGATCCGGGACCTGGACGTTCCGGATTGCCTCTCGGATAACGTGACCGTATCGACCATGCACGGATGTCCGCCCGACGAGATCGAGAGTATCAGCACGTATCTGTTACGGGAGCGGGGCCTGCACACCCTGGTGAAGTGCAACCCGACGCTCCTGGGCCCGGGGCGAGTGCGCAAGCTGTTGAACGATGATCTGAAATACACGGACGTCCCGATACCCGACTCGGCATTCGAGCACGACCTGAAATACGCCGATGCCGTGCCGATGCTGGACAATCTGCGGACCGTCGCGAAGGAATGCGGCCGGGTCTTCGGCGTGAAACTGAGTAACACGCTCGAAGTGGAAAACTTCCGCCAGGTCTTCGACCGGACCGAGAAGATGATGTATCTCTCAGGACGCCCGCTGCACGCCGTCACGGTGAATCTCGCCCACATGCTGGCGGAGGAATTCGAGGGTGATCTGCCCATGTCGTTTTCGGCGGGGGCGAATTGCTTCAATGCGCCGCGCTTGCTGGCCGCGGGCATGCAAACCGTCACGGTCTGTTCCGATCTGCTGAAGACCGGCGGCTACCGGCGCATGCTCCAGTATCTCGAAACCGTCGAGGACGCGTTTCGGAGCACGGGTGCGTCCAGCGTTGAGGCGTTCATCCTCGCGTCAGCAGGCGCCGCTCGAGGAGACGCCACTGCCGCTGCCCGGCTCAATCTGCAACGGTACGCCGAGCGCGTCCTCGACGATCCGCATTACGTGAAGGGAACATTCTCGACGTCACATACCAAGACCCCGCGCGAGCTGGGTCTGTTCGATTGCATCGGGGCGCCCTGCGTGGACGAGTGCCCGCTCGGTCAAAAGGTTCCGCAATACATGAAGGCCGTGCGAGACGGCGATTTCGCGGAGGCACAACGCCTGGTCCGGGCCGACAACCCGCTGCCCTGCATCCTGGGTCGCGTCTGCGACCATCTGTGCGAGCAGGCCTGTGTCCGCACCCACCTGGATGAGCCGCTGGCAATCCGGGACATCAAGCGATTTATCATGGACCGCCGACCAACGCCGGTGGTCGACCGGCACATGAGGCCGTCAGGTAACAAGGTCGCGATCATCGGCGCCGGACCCGGCGGCATCGCCGCGTCATCGGAGCTTGCTCGCGGTGGACTCGAGGTGGAGGTATTCGAGCAGCACGCCTACGCCGGCGGAATGGTCGGCGGGGCGGTTCCCGAATACCGGCTTCCGCGGTCCGTTTTCGACAGGGACTTCGGTGTGCTCGAAGAGCTGGGAGTCAAAGTCCATTACAACACGAGAGCCGGGCGCGAGATTCGTCTGTCGCAGTTGCGCCGCGATGGATTTGACCGGATCGTGATCATGGTCGGCGCCCAGCTCGGCAAGCGACTGGAGCTCGAGGGTGAGGATTGCGACGGCGTGGTGGACGCCCTGCAGTTTCTCCGCCGGGCAAGAGAAGGACGCCCGATCGACATCGGCACTCGGGTCGGCATTATCGGCGCCGGGGATACCGCCATGGACTGCGCGCGAACCGCCTGGCGTTATCCGGACAAAAGGGTCACGCTGATCTACCGCCGCAGCATCGACCAGATGCCGGCGGATCGCGAGGAAATCGCGCATCTCACCGAAGAAGGCATCGAGGTGCTCGAGCTGGCCAAACCGCAACGGCTGGTGATCGGAGAGGGCAGGCTCTGCGCGCTGGTGTGCCGGCGAACGGCCTATCACGGCGATCGGGATGCCTCCGGCCGCAAGATCCCGCACGAGGTGGCCGAGTCCGACTTCGAAGTGCCGCTGGATACGCTGATAACGGCCATCAGCCAGCACGCAGTCCTCGACTTCTTCGACGAGGAACCGATCGCGGTGAATGACCGGGGGTACATCGAGGTCGATCCCGCGACCTTCGAAACCTCGGTGGCCGGCATTTACGCCGGCGGTGACGCCGCCAATGACGGGCCGTCGTCCATCGTAAAGGCAGCGGCCGCCGGAAAGGCCATTGCCGATCATATACTTCGCCGTCACGGTCCCGGGACCGACCCGTCGCCGGTGGCATCGTTCGATCCCGATACCCTCCTGCGCCGGCGGGCTCGCCGTGAATGGCGAATCCCGGCGCCCTGCACGCCGCTCGCGTACCGGCGCAATTTCCGGGAGGTGGTGCTCACTTACACCGAGCAGCAGGCGCGCGAGGAGGCTGCACGCTGTCTGGATTGTCACGGCTATTGCAGTCTGTGCGTTGGAGTCTGTCCCAACCTGGCCCTGCAGACATTTCGGATGGATCCATTCGAAGTGCGCCTGCCCGAGTTGAGGCTCGAAGCGGATCAGATCCGGGTCACCGCCGGCGCGTATTACAGGGTGCGACAGGCATTTCAGGTAGCCGTGCTGGCGGACCTGTGCAACGAGTGCGGCAACTGCACGACATTCTGCCCGGCGTCGGGACAGCCGTACTGCGACAAACCCCGGCTTTATCTGGACC
This sequence comes from Woeseia sp., assembly GCA_046756445.1. Classification (GTDB taxonomy): domain Bacteria; phylum Pseudomonadota; class Gammaproteobacteria; order Steroidobacterales; family Woeseiaceae; genus JACZWL01. The sequence continues at coordinate 3,173 of JBHHWI010000074.1, forward strand.
GTCCGGACTTCGAGGAGCAGCAAGACAATGCATTCATGGTGTTCCGGGACGGCGCTCAATGGGCGATGGACGCGCGCTGGCGGGGCGCCACGCACCGGATCGATCTGAACGGACGTCTGGACTACACCGCGCCGGCATTCCGGGCGCGCCTGGATCCGGCCACTTTCGAGGTGGAACGGGCCGAGCCGACCGGCAGCGCCGATGCCGCAGGGCCGCTATCGCTCAACCCCTGTGCCGCGATGTATGTCCTGCTGACGGGCATCAGGCAATCGATGCCGCACCTGCCCACGGCGTACCGCGCTAACACGGCCGCGGCGGGCAGGATCGCGCATCCCGGGTACGAGGAATCGCCGTGATCGGACATCTTATGCGGGGTGCGAGATGAGCTCGCTGCTGATCACCAACGGTCATCTGGTCACACTCGATGACGAGAATCGGTTTATCCAAAACGGCAGTATCTACATCGACGGTGACCGGATCGTCGACGTCGGTGATTTTGCTGCGGGGTCCTACCCGGCGGACCGCAGCATCGACGCGCGTGGCAGCCTGATCATGCCGGGGCTGATCAACGCCCACCATCATCTCTATTCCAGCTTCGCGCGGGGATTCACGCCGCCGGGTCCGCCGGCGCGCAATTTCGAAGAGATCCTTAAAGGGCTGTGGTGGAAACTCGATTCGGCCCTGGATGCCGAAGACGTCTATTACTCGGCCTTGCTGGCCCTGATGCACAGCGCCCGCGCGGGGTGCACGACGATCATCGATCATCACGCCTCGCCGTCCTGCTGTGACGGCAGCCTCGATCAGGTAGAGCGGGCATTCAGGGATGTGGGGCTGAGTGGCTGCATCTGCTACGAGGTGTCCGACCGTAACCGGGACGGTGAAGGCATTGAAGAAAACGAGCGTTTCATCCGCAAATGCCGCGACTCCGATGACGGTCAGATAGCGGCGATGTTCGGCATGCACGCGGCGATGACCCTGGGCGACAGGACACTGGAGCGGTGCGCCGAAATCGGGCATGCACTCGACGCCGGTTTCCACGTGCACGCGGCCGAGGACGAGATCGATGTACGCCTGGCCAGGGACCTATATGGGCGAGGACTCATGGACCGCTTTCTCGATTTCGGCATCCCCGGCCCCAAGACCCTGCTGGTGCACGGTGTGCATTTCGAAGACCGGGAGCTGGATCTGCTGCGCTCCACCGGTTCCATGCTGGTGAACAACCCCGAATCCAACATGAACAACGGGGTCGGTGTCGCGCGCGTCCTCGATGCGCTGAAACGCGGCATCACGGTCGGGATCGGCACCGACGGGATGTCCTCTCAAATGATTTCCCAGGCCCGCGCCCTTTATCTGCAGCAGCGCGGCCATCACCGGGACCCGAGCCTGGCTTTTGCCGAGGCCTGCGAGATCCTGTTGAAGCACAACCGCAGCATCTGCGACCGCTTATTTCCTGAACCGCGTGGCGCGCTGGCCCCGGGGCAGCTCGCCGACGTCATCATCCCCGATTACGTACCGTTTACACCGTTGAATGCGGACACTTTTTACGGGCACCTGCTTTACGGACTCAGTTTCGCCACGGTACGCACCACCATCGCGAGAGGCGAGGTAGTCGTCGATGACGGCCGTCTGCCGGCGCTTGACGAGGAAGCGATCCGCGCCCATTGCGCCGAAAGGGCCCCCGGAATCTGGGCAAGAATCCGATGACCAATCGCGGACGAGGCTGGTGACGTGACCGAGCGCTGGAAGAACTACCACGCGCCGGCATCGGTCAATGAAGCCGTCGAATTGCTGCGTCACTACGACGGCCGGGCCCGCGTGGTCGGCGGGGGCACGGACCTGCTGGTGGAGATCAGGCGAGGCCTGCGCCGGCCGGTGGAAGCCATGGTGGACCCCTCGCGTATCGCCGGTCTCGGCGCCATCGCAGAGGATGATGGCTACCTCGTGATCGGCTGCGGCGTGACCCACAGCGAGATCGTCCGCGACCGACGGATCATCGCACACGGGACCTGTCTGGCCGAGGCTTGCGGGGTCATCGGCGGGCCTCAGGTCCGCAACGCCGGCACGCTCGCCGGCAACATCGCCCAGGCGCTGCCGGCAGGCGACGGCACCATCGGCCTGCTGGCGCTGGGCGGCGAGATCGAAGTGGCCGATGCCGACGGCAGCCTCTGGATGCCGGTCAGGCACGCCTTTCTCGGGCCGGGCAAGAGCGCAGTCGACGGTCGCCGGGCGCTGTTGACGAGACTGCGCTTCAGGCCCACCGGGACCCGGGAGGGTTCTGCTTTTCACCGCGTGATGCGGCCGCAGGGTCTGTGCCTGCCCATCATTTCCATGGCGGTGAGACTGGCGCTGGATGACGACGGCATCATCACTGCGGCCAACATCGGCATGGGTCCTGTCGGACCCGTGCCGTATCTTGCCGAACCGGCGATGGCGGTGCTTCTGGGCGCGCCGGCCTCGACGGACCCGTTCAATGAGGCGACCGAGGCCGCATTGGGCAGTGTCACCCTGCGCGCAAGCAAATACCGCGCTTCGGACGACTACCGGGCGCAGATGATCCGGACGCAGCTGCCCGTCATCCTGGCCCGGGCCGCGGAGCGGGCGGTCAGCGCACGGGCCGTTGCCGGGGGACCCGGTTCATGAGCAGGCTGCAAATGTCGGTGAACGGCAGGCCGGTCGATCTTGACGTTCCGGAATCGCGTTATCTCTCCGAGGTGCTTCGCAGGGACCTTCGGCTGACCGGCACCAAGATCGGCTGCAACGAGGCCGAGTGCGGCATCTGCACCGTTCTGGTCGACCACACGCCGGTGGTCAGTTGTGTTTTTCCGGCATTCAAGGCGCAAGGCGCGGCTGTGCAGACGATCGAAGGCTTGTCAGACAACGGCAAACTGCATCCGCTGCAGCAGTCCTTTCTGGAACATGGCGCGGTTCAGTGCGGCATCTGCACGCCGGGATTGATTATGACCGCCAAGGCGCTGCTGGACGAGAGAAACGCCGCGGGGGAGCCGGTGACCGAGGCGGACATCAGGACTGCGCTGAAGGACTCGTATTGCCGGTGCACCGGCTACCAAAGCGTGATCCGGGCCATCCTTCAGGCATCGGGCCGGGATGTCCCGCCTGGTGTTCCCGGCACCCGGAGACCGGGCCGGGCCGTGGGGAAACCCGGACCCAACCCGAATGCCCTGGCCAAGATCACCGGGCGCGCCCGCTTTACGGACGACTATGAGTTTCCGGGCATGCTCCATGCACGCACCAAACGAGCCGGCCTGCCCCATGCCCGGATCCGCTCGATCGAATCCTCGGCTGCGCGCGCGCTTCCGGGCGTGCATGCAGTGCTGACCCACGAAGATGTGCCCGGCCGCAACCTGCACGGGCTGGTGAGCACCGATTGGCCGGTGCTGTGCGGCGACAAGGTCCGATACGCCGGCGACGCGGTGGCGATCGTGGCTGCCGATACCGAGGAAATCGCCGCCGCGGCGCTGGACTTGATCGAGGTCGATTACCAGGAGCTGCCCGCGGTCACCGATGCAATAGAGGCCCGGCGAGGAGACGCCCCGCTGGTTCATGACGGTCGTGCTGACGGCAACCTGCTCAGACACATCAAGATGAGCAAGGGCGATGTCGAGGCCGGCCTCGCCGGCGCCGATGTGGTGGTCGATCGGACCTACCGGACGCCGGCGACCGAACACCTGTTCCTGGAGCCGGAGTGCTCCATCGGTGTGCCCGCCGGGTACGACCCCGCAAGCTTCGGTGGACCTCGCGACGCCGATGCGGCGCGCGGCGAAACCGCAACCCACGCCAAGACCTCCGTCTACGTGGGCAGCCAGATTCCCTATGCGGATCGCGATCAGATCGCCGCGGCCCTGGGGGTCAGACCGGACGCCGTACGGGTGATTGCGACGTTGACGGGCGGGGGCTTCGGCGGCAAGGAAGACATCGCCGGTCAGATCCATGCTGCCCTGCTCGCCGAAGCAACAAAGCGCCCCGTGAAAGTGTTGTATTCCCGGCCGGAGAGTCTGCTGGTCCATCCCAAGCGGCATGCCACGATTATCCGCATTCGCACCGGAGCGACCCGCGCCGGCAGACTCACCGCCGTACAAGCGACCCTTTATGGCGACGGCGGGGCCTATGCCAGCCTCAGCGACAAGGTGCTCACCCGGGCGACCACGCATGCCGCCGGTCCCTACGATGTGCCTGACGTGAAAGTGGACTGCTTCGCCATGTACACCAACAACGCGCCGAGCGGCGCCTTCCGCGGATTCGGCGTGACCCAGAGCTGTTTTGCCGTGGAGAGCAACATGGACAGCCTGGCCGACGAGCTGGGCCTCGATCCGGTGGCGTTTCGCCGCATGAACGCACTGGATGTCGGCTCGGTCACCTCGACCGGACAGCTGATGCGCGAAAGCGCCGGCCTGAGAGACTGTATCGACAGGGTCGAGGGCGACATGCGGGGCGATGATTTCTCGTGGACCTGGGAGCAGGGCCATCGGCGCTTCGCCTGGGGCGTGGCCGCGGGCTACAAGAATACCGGTCTGGGCGGCGGCGCGCCGGACAAGGCCACCGCGGAAGTCGAACTGCGGGTGGACCCCGAGACGGGGGCGACCGCCGAGCTGCGGACCTCCTCCGCGGAGATGGGTCAGGGCCTGCCCGCCGTGCTGGCCGCCTGCGTCGCAGAGGAGCTCGGTCTTCCCGTCGACCGCGTCAATGTCCTGCTGGGAGACACCGATCATTGCCCGGACGGCGGCCCGACCACCGCCAGCCGCCAGACCTATGTCACCGGAAACGCCGCGCGCCTGGCCGCCATCGCCGTGGCCCGCGAACTCGCAACCGTGGCCGCGCCCCTTCTGGACTGCGCGCCCGAAGACGTGGTGTTCGATGACAGCCGGGCCGGCGCGGGGGGAAAATCCATGAGCCTGGCCGAGCTGATCACCCGTGCCGCTGAGACGGGCGTGAAGACCCTGGCGCGGCACGAGTACGAGGCTCCGGCGACGCAGCCGCTGGGTAGCGGCGGGGACATGCACGTCGCCTTCAGCTTCGCCGTTCAGGCCGCCCTGTGCGAGATCGACATGCAGACCGGCGAGGTCCAGGTCCACAAGATCATCGCCGCGCACGATGTCGGTCGCGCCATCAATCCGCTGACGCTTCAGGGACAGGTCGAGGGCGGTGTGGTCATGGGCATCGGTTTCGCGCTCACCGAGCACTATATCCAGGAGCAGGGCAGGCCCTGGACGACCGTGATGGCGCGTTACAAGATACCCGGCATCAGGCACGCGCCGGCAATCGTTTCTCACATCGTGGAGCACAATACCTCCGCCGGGCCGTATGGTGCGAAAGGTGTGGGCGAGTTGCCGAGCATTCCCACCGGCCCGGCCATATGCAATGCCATCTACCGCGCCACCGGGGTGCGCGTGCGCAGCCTGCCCGTCGATCAGGACGAGCTGCTGCGGGCAATGCGCGCCGGGGCGACCGAAGTCGAACTGGCATGGGGCGACCTTGAACCCATCCCGGCAGTAGCCCTTGGAGCAGAACATTGAGGCTGATACCCGAGATTCGGGAAGATATTCTGAGCAAAAGCATCGCTCGCGCCCGCGCGCGAAACATCATCCTGCCGACCTTCGGCCAGCAGAAGGATCCGACCCGGGTGCCTGAAGCGATCACCGCGAGACTCGGGAATATAGGTCTGTGGGACCGGGACCCGGCAAACCTGTTTCGAATAAGCTGGAAGAACGAGCCGGTCGAGCATGGCGGCGGATTCGGCGAGGGAAACTGGATCGAGTTTCCGCCCGCATTCACCGGCACAGACGCGACCATCGTCGGCATCGTCGGCAAGTGGTTTCCCACCGGCGCCCATAAAGTCGGGGCGGCCTACGGTTGTCTGGTTCCGCGCCTGATCACCGGGGCCTTCGATCCGGACTCCCAGATGGCAGTGTGGCCATCCACCGGCAACTACTGCCGTGGCGGCGCCTTCGACTGTGCCCTGCTGGCCTGCCCGGCGGTGGCGATCCTGCCCGAGGGTATGAGCCGTGAGCGATTCGAATGGCTCGAGGAAATCGGCACCGACGAGATCATCGCCACGCCCGGCACCGAATCGAATGTCAAGGAGATCTATGACAAGTGCCGGGAACTGAAAGAGGATCGCGGAAACGGCATCGTCGTGTTCAATCAGTTCGAGGAATTCGGCAATGCCATCTGGCATTACCAGATGACCGGGTCGGTCATCGAGGGGATCTTCGACAGGCACTACCGGGACGGGCGTCGCTTGTCCGCCTATGTCAGCGCCACCGGCTCCGCAGGAACCATTGCCGCCGGCGATTATCTGCGTACCCGCCATCCCGGCATCCGGGTGGTGGCCACGGAGGCCTTACAGTGTCCCACGTTGCTGGCTTTCGGCTTCGGCGAGCACCGGATCGAGGGCATCGGAGACAAGCACGTCCCCTGGATTCACAACGTGCGCAATACCGACCTGGTGGCAGCCGTCGACGATGAACAGACCCTGCAGTTGATGCGTCTTTTCAACGAAGAGGCGGGGCGCGCCTGCCTGCATCGAGAAGGGGTGGACCAGGATACGCTTGCCGCGCTCGAGCTGATGGGCATCTCCGGCATTTGCAACCTGGTGGCCAGCATCAAAGCCGCGCGTTACTACGACATGGACGGTCGGGATGTGATCTTTACGCCGCTGACCGACTCCATGGAGCTGTATGCATCCCGCGTGCGGGAAATGCAGCAGGTGCAGGGGCCTTATACCGAGCGCCTGGCCGATCAGCACTACGCGCGCTACCTGCAAGGAACAACGACCGACCACCTGCGGGAGTTGACTTACGCCGACCGCAAGGCGCTGCACAACTTCAAGTATTTCACCTGGGTGGAACAACAGGGCCGGACCGCGGACGAGCTGCGGCAACTCTGGGACGAAGACTTCTGGCGGGAGGTCTTCTCCCAGGAGGTCGTGGACGAGTGGGATCGCCTTATCGATGCCTTTAATGAAGCAACCGGTTTGAAAAACAACGGTGATGGTGGAGACGACAAATGACTAACGCCTTTTATGCCGGCGCCAGAGAACTCAAGGGTGAGCTCGTGAGTTTCATGCAGGACATCATTCGCATCCCGTCACTGAGCTCCGGGGAAGGCGCGGTCATCCAGCGGATCCGCGAGGAGATGCTGCAGCTCGGCTACGACGAGGTCAGCGTCGATCCCATGGGTAACCTGCTCGGGCGCATCGGGTCCGGGGCGCGCGTGATCGCGCTCGATGGCCACGTCGATACGGTCGACATCGGCGACCCCTCGCTTTGGGACCGGGATCCGCACTCGGGCGACATCGAGGACGGCGTTCTCTATGGCCGCGGCACCAGCGACATGAAAGGCGGCGTCGCCTCGAGCGTCTATGCGGGCGCGCTGCTGAAGAAAAACGGGTTTCCCGACGGCGTCACCCTCTATGTGACCGCGACCGTGCAGGAAGAAGACTGTGACGGCTTGTGCTGGCAATACATCGTCAACGAAGACGGTCTTCGCCCCGACCTCGTGGTGATTACCGAGGCGACCAGCCTGCGCATCCACCGCGGACATCGCGGCCGGATGGAAATGGAAATCCACACCTCGGGGATCTCGTGTCACGGGTCGGCGCCGGAGCGCGGGGTCAACGCCGTGTACAAGATGGCCGACATCATCGCGGACATCGAGAAACTGAACCAACGGCTGGAGCCGCGCGACCCGCTCGGCAAGGGCACAGTAACGATCAGCGAGATCCGGTCCACCTCCCCCAGCCTCTGCGCGGTGGCCGATGGATGCACCATACATCTCGATCGCCGTCTTACCATAGGGGAAACCGAACAGACCTCGGTGGCGGAGATTCTTGCCCTGCCGTCGGTCAAGGCCGCGGAAGCGACGGTAACGGTGCTCGACTACGCGGTACCGAGCTATTCCGGGCTGACCTACCCGACCCGCAAGTACTACCCCACCTGGGAGACGCCCGAGAGCGAACCGGCGGTGCAGGCCGCGAGGACCGCCTATCGCGAGACATTCGGCGAGGAACCCGAAGTCGGGTACTGGACGTTCAGCACCAACGGAGTCGCTACGGCAGGGATGCATGATATTCCGACCATCGGGTTCGGGCCCGGTCATGAGCATTTCGCTCACGCCCCCAACGAGCAGGTCGAGATCGAGCACCTGGTGCGCTGCACCGCTTTTTACTCTGCCCTCGTGGATACGTTCGCCAAGGCATGAATCCCTGACCCGCATCGTTTTCATGCAAGAATAAGGAGAGATTCCGCAGGTGACTCAAAAAGCACGACCGATTACCGATGTAATGAAGGGCCGCGACTGGCTGATGACGCAGGACTGGTCGGACGAGGAAATCGAGCTCGCCCTGGATACGGCGGATCAGTTGAAGGAACAGTTCCGAAGCGGGGTGCCGACTCTGCATCTTCCACACAAGACGCTGTTCCTGATTTTCTTCGACAAGTCCACCCGCACGCGCAACTCCTTCGAGGCCGGCATGACGCAACTCGGCGGGCACGCGCACTTCATCGATTCGGAAACGTCGCAGATCGCGCACGGCGAGAGCCCGAAAGACATGGGCATCATCCTGTCCGGATACGGCCACGGAATCGCCATCCGCCATGACCTGGTCCCCGGCGAAGGCCAGTCATACATGCGGGAGGTGGCCGAATGGGCGACGGTCCCGGTCATCAACATGCAGTGCGACATCGACCATCCCTGTCAGAATCTGGCCGACGTGATGACCATTCGCGAGGAGTTCGGCAAGGACCTCCGAGACCTCAAGATCGCCGTGTCCTGGGCATACGCGCCGAGCTACGTAAAACCGATGTCCGTGCCTCAGGGGTTGATCATGCTGATGACGCGGTTCGGCATGAACGTCACACTGGCCCACCCGCCGGAGTACACCCTGATGGACGAACCCATGAGGCTGGCCCGCGAAAACGCCGCGCGTTCCGGAGGCACGTTCGAGGTGGTGGACAACATGGAAGACGCTTTCGCCGATGCCGATATCGTGTATCCGAAGAGCTGGGGCGTGGAATCGCTGTTTCACAAACCGGACGATGCGATGAAGGTTGCCCAACAGTACCGGCACTGGATCTGTGACGAGGCAATGATGGCCCGCGCAAGGGAAAAGGCGATCTACATGCACTGCCTGCCGGCGGACCGCGGCTGCGAGGTAAGCGATGCCGTTATCGACGGCCCCCGGTCGCGCGTTTATCCCGAGGCTGAAAACCGGCTGCATACGGCCAAGGCGCTGATGGCACTCACGATGTAAGACATGGCGACTCGAATGACGATCCCCAGGCCCGACGAGGACAGCAACGGCCCGCTGGTGGTGATCGCGATCGGCGGCAACTCGCTGATCAAGGATCGCGAGCACATGTCCGTGCTCGATCAGTACAGCGCCGCCGGCGAGACCAGCCAACACATCGCACCGATCGTCAACGAAGGCTATCGGGTGGTCGTGACCCACGGCAACGGACCGCAGGTCGGGTTTATTCTGCTGCGCTCGGAGCTGGCAAAGGACGTTCTCCATCAGGTCCCGCTGGCCAACTGCGTGGCCGACACCCAGGGCTCGATCGGTCTTCAGATCGCTCAGACCCTGCGGAACGAGTTTCTCCGCCAGGGCCTGGACAGGCAGGTGGTCTCGGTGGTGACCCAGGTCGTGGTGGACCCGGAGGATCCGAGCTTCGGAAAACCCAGCAAGCCGATCGGCCCGTTCATGAGCGAGGCGGAAGCGCATCAGCGCGCGGAGTCGGACGGGTGGGCGATCGCCGACGATGCCGGCCGCGGATGGCGGCGCATGGTGCCATCGCCGGCGCCGCTGGAGATCCTCGAGTTGCCGGCCATCCGGGCGCTGCTCGACCACGGCACCCTGGTCGTTGCCGCCGGGGGCGGCGGTATCCCGGTGGTACGCAAGCCCGACGGCACGCTGCGGCCCCGCCCCGCGGTGATCGACAAGGATGCCGCGTCCTGTTTGCTGGCCTGCGAGCTCGGCGCATCGGTGTTCATCATCTCCACCGACGTCGACAAAGTCGCGCTGAATTTCGGCACAGCCGAGCAGGTCGAGATCGATCGCATGAATGCCGCGGAGTGCCGGCGCTATCTGGAGGAAGGCCATTTTGCCGCCGGCAGCATGCGGCCGAAGATCGAGAGCGCGCTGACTTTTATTGAGAAGGGCGGCGCCGAAGTGATCATCACTCAGCCCCATCGCCTCGAAGCCGCGTTGCACGGGATCTACGGCACGCACATCGTGCCCTGACGGGTGGGCTGTACATGAACGGTTACCGTTGTCATGCCTGCGCCGCGCTGCAAGCCGCGGACTTCGCCGGGTTCCTCTGCCCCGCTTGCGGCGGCAACCTGGAGATCACTTACGACTACGCCGCTGCCGCGAGGGAAACCCGCCGGGGCTTTGCCGATGCTCCCGGCGATGTCTTTGATTACGCACCGCTGCTGCCGGTCGCGAAGTCCGACACCCCGTTCCCGCTGAGGGTCGGAGCGACACCTCTGCACGCAGCGCCCCGCCTGGCGGAGTCGTCGGGGCTGTCGAATCTGTACCTCAAGGACGACACGCTGAATCCGAGCGCCTCGATCAAGGACCGTGCCACCGCGGTGGCGCTTCGGCGGGCCATCGACATCGGCGCCACCGTCGTATCGGCTGCCAGCACCGGGAATGCGGGTTCCTCCCTTGCCTGTCTCGCTGCGGCCCTCGGCATGTCCGCCGTGGTGTTCGTGCCGGAAAGTGCACCTGCGGCCAAGCTCACCCAGCTGCTGTCGTTCGGCGCGGTGGTCCTGGCTGTGCGGGGCAACTACGACGATGCCTTCGACCTCTGCCTCGCCGCCTCCGATGAATTCGGCTGGTTCAATCGCAGCACCGGTTACAACCCGTTCACCCGCGAAGGCAAAAAGACCTGTTCTTACGAGATCTGGCAGCAGTTGGGCGGCCGGATTCCGGACCGGGTGGTGGTACCGACGGGGGACGGAAATCTGCTCAGTGGCATCTGGAAAGGGTGGTGCGATCTGCGCGCGGTGGGGCTCATCGACCGGCTGCCCAAGGTCGACTGTGCTCAATCCGACGCCAGCGCCGCGATCAGCAACACCGTGCGCAGACTTCGGGACACGAGCAACGCGGACGTCGACTGGTCGAGGGTCGCCGTCGACGAGGTCAGGGCCGCCACTGTCGCGGACTCCGTTGCCGTGGACCGGCCACGCGACGGCCTTGCCGCGGTGAAAGCCGTTCTGCATTCGGGCGGCGAGGCGGTAACGGTTCCGGATGAGGAGATTCTCGCGGCCATCCCGGAAATGGCCCGCGCCACCGGGATCTTTCCCGAGCCCGCTGCGGCCGCGCCATGGGCGGCCGTCAAGCAAATGGTCCGTGACGATACAATCAGACCGGATGAGCTCGTGGTCTGCATCGTCTCCGGAAGTGGTCTCAAGGATATCCCTCGCGCACAGATGGCCTGTGGCGATCCGCTGGTGATCGATCCGTCGATCGATGCGGTCAGGGACGCGCTGTCGCGCGACGGTACTCCGTAGCCGGACACGGTGCAGCATGGATAAGGGCGGTAACCGAGAATCGACAGGCGCCGGCAGCCGGAACGAGGCCGGCTCCGCCAGGCAAATGGCGGACGTATTGAACCGTTTGTGCCATTGCATCAAC
>JBHHWI010000075.1:0-14748 GCA_046756445.1 Woeseia sp.
CTGCTAGCCTGTGTTCTGCAAGCCTTGCGCGATTCCGTTGACGCTCGCAAGCAATACCGAAAACAGCTCTTCGTTTTCGTAATTCGATGCGCGCCATCGAGCGAGCAGGTCCACCTGTATGAAACTCATCGGATCGACGTAGGGGTTTCTCAGCATGATTGCGCGCTGCAATGTTGTGTCCCCGTCAAGCAATGCCTCGTGCCCCGAGAACTCGAGTATGAGATCACGAGTCAGCTCGTATTCGCTCTCGATCAATGGAAAAAATTCTTCGTGAAGGTCACCCGCAAGCTCGGAGTAGAGTCTCGCGATCCCCAGGTCGGCCTTGGCGAGCACCATCTCCGCATCTGCCGTCAACGCACGCATGAAGTACCATTCGCGAAACATGTCTGCGAATGCCGCATAATCGAACTCCCTGGAAGCAGCCTTCAAACCGGCGCCGAAGCCGTACCAGCCGGGCAGGACGTAACGGCTCTGCGTCCAGGCAAACACCCACGGAATTGCTCTCAAGTCCTGTACGCCTTCGCCTTCACGCCTCGCCGACGGACGCGAACCGATTCTCATGCGTTCAATCAGGTCGATAGGCGTCGCTTTTCTGAAGTAGTCGTAAAACCGTGGATTCTCGTAAATCAGCCTGCGGTAGGTCCGGCGACTCTCCTGCGCAATGACGTCCATCATCGCGTGCCATTCGGGCATGTCACTGCCGCGGTGTTGGGGCATTGCCGTAGCCAGCGCTACGGAGCCGACGACCTGTTCGAGCGTGCGCAATGCAATACCGCGCAGGCCGTACTTCTCGTTGATGATCTCGCCCTGCTCCGTGACGCGAAGGCGGCCGTTCACGGTCCCGGGCGGAGCACCGAGAACGGCCGCGTGGGTCTTGCTGCCTCCACGGCTGATGGAACCGCCACGTCCGTGGAACAAGGTCAGTTCGATTCCCTTGTCAGCAACAGTCTTTTGCAGTTCGATCTGCGCATTCTGCAAAGCCCAGCGGGCCGATGCGAGGCCGCCGTCCTTGTTGCTGTCCGAATAGCCGATCATGACCATTTGCTGGTCGTTGCGATATCGCAAATGCTTGCGGTAGAGATCGTTGGCGAGCAGCGACCGCAGAATCTGCGGACCGTTCTTCAGGTCCTCGACGGTCTCGAGCAATGGCGTGATATCGAGCGGAATCTCTTCCTTGCGGTTGTGCAACTGTCCCCAATACGCCAGCAACAGGACCGATAATACGTCATCGGCGCCCTGGGTCATGCTTACGATGAACGGGCCGATTGCCTGTTTACCGTATTTGCGTCGGCAGAAGGAAATGGCCTGAAATACCGCCAACGTCTTGCGCGTCAGCACACCCTGGGTATTGACCGGTGATTCCCTGGAGTTCAACGCGGCCTCGATGCGGCCGAGGCGCTCCTCCGGCTTGCGGTCCAGCCAGTCGGCCTCACCAAGGCATTCACCGATCACCTGCCGGTGCACCACGGCGTCCTGCCTCAGGTCGAGCGTGACCATGTGCAAGCCGAAGGTTTCGATCCGTCGAAGCAAACGGCGAACGGCGAACAGCCCCGCATGCTCACCCTTGTTCGCCTCGAGACTCGCCGCAACCAGTCGAATGTCGGCCTCAAACTGTTCCGCTTTCTCGTAGGGATACACGTCATCGTCATAAGTTGCCTGCAGGCGTTGCTGGATAAGCCTAAGGAAGACCCTGTAAGGCATATCCCTGTGTCGTTTCGGCACGGCGTGATAAGCGTTCGGGAATACGTGGCCGTACTCGTCGATTTTCCCCTGTATGCCCTCGTCCACTCCGATGCGGGAATTCGCCTGGCTCAACTTGGCGGAAAGTCGGGCGCACTCGTTGTAATACAGGTCGAGAATCAGTGATCTCTGCCGGGCCATCGTCGCGCGGATCGTCTTTGCGTTGACATTCGGGTTGCCGTCCATGTCACCGCCGACCCACGATGCAAACCTCAACAGGCACGGGACTATAACGTGCCGTCCCTCATCGCCGTAAACGCGAACGAATGCTTGCTCGATGTCCTCGTAAAACGGCGGCATCGCAGGATAAAGAACGTCCGTGATGAAAAAAAGCACGTGCTCGAGTTCGTCGGCAACCGTCATTTGTTCTGACGGGTGTTCATCCGTCTGCCAACTGGTCGTGACATCGAGCTTGATGTTCTGTACGCAGGCTTCAGTCTCCTGCGCGGTCATGGTCGGGTTTAGCATGTCGATCAGGCGACGCACGATGCGTTGTTCTTTTCGCAGAATCGTACGTCGTGTCGGCTCTGTCGGGTGCGCTGTGAATACCGGCTCGATGCGGATTGCGTTCATGAGGTCCTGTAAGGCGCCCACATCGAAACCCGAGGCCTTCAGTTTGACAAGCGTGTCCTCCAGGCCGCCGGGCTGGTACTGGCCCACCTCCTGGAGGTACTCGCGGCGCCGTCGAAGCCGGTGCACCTTTTCCGCTGTATTGACCATCTGAAAATAGGTGGAGAAGGAACGAATGACCTCCATCGCCAGAGAAGGCTCCAGGTTCTTGACGAGGTCAGGCAGGTTTTCGCCGGGTTTTTCGTTACCCTCGCGCCGCCGAATCGAGCGAAGCCGTGCGCTCTCCACGAGGTCAAACAGTTCATCACCGCCCTGTTCCCGGATCAGATCGCCGACCAGGGCGCCGAGCATGTGCACGTCATGCCGCAATGCCTGGTCTTTGTCCTCGAAGGTGATGTCCTGTCTGCGCAACGCTCTTGGCATGGTACTGCCCGGGCCTGATCAATCCCGAAAATTCCGGTACTGCAACGGCAGGTCGACATCCGTGTTCTTCAGCAGGCTGATTACAGACTGCAGATCGTCCCGCTTTTTTCCGCTGACCCTTAACTGGTCGCCCTGAATCGCCGCCTGTACCTTTAGCTTGCTGCCTTTTATTGTCTTGACGAGGGTCTTCGCAAGCGGCATGTCGATGCCCTTGCGCAAAATGACTTTCTGCCGTGCCTGGCTGCCCGTTACCTCGGGTTCCTGTTCCTGCATGCAAGCGACGTCAACGCCCCGCTTCGACAGTTTCTGGCGAAGAATATCGAGCATTTGCTTCAGTTGAAAATCCGACTGGGACGTGAGCGTGATCAGTTGACCTTCGAGCTCGAACTTCGAGCCCGTTCCCTTGAAATCGAAACGGGTGTTGACTTCCCGGTTTGCCTGATCGACCGCGTTGCTGGCTTCGTGTGCGGAAAAGTCGCTGACTACATCAAAAGATGGCACGTGAACTGCCCCTGTCATGTTTCGTGCTGTTCGCCGATCAGCTCGAGAATCAGGCCTGTGATTTCCTCTCGAAGCTGGTCGTAGTATTTGCCTGTGCCGGGTCCTGTGAAACCCGTGTGGATGACCCGGACCCGGCCGTTCCGATCGACAAAAATCGTGGTGGGAAATGCAATGACCGCGCTGAGAGAAGGCAAAGTCCTGGATACTTCTGTCTTGTCGGAGATTCCGGCGAGCAGCGTTTCATATCCAACATCGAACTTCTCTCTGAATTTCCTAATCTGCTCTATGGCGATTTGGCGATCTTCGAAATGTTCGTACATCAGGGCAACGATCTCGAGACCGCGGTCGTGGTACTCGTTGTAGAGCGGCGCGAGCAACCGCGCTTCGTCGTGGCAATTGGGGCACCAGGTGCCGGTGATCGTTACGACGACGACCTTGCCCTTGAATTTGTCATCAGCCAGAGATACGAGCCGACCGTCAAGATCCGGAAATTCGAAATCGAATCGATCAAAACCGGGGTTCAGATGAGTCAACTTGTATGCATCGGGCAGGGCCGCGCCGGGATCACGCACGGCCGACCAGGTCTGGTGAAATTCGGTGCCGGACCAGAAGTCGGCCTCGGTGATGTCGCCGTTGTCGACTCTGCCCGCAAAAATAAAAGCGTGCGCGCCGTCGAAGGTTGCCAGATGAAATTCATCGCCCTCGACGTGACCGGAAAGAAACCGGTAATCTGCGGTCGGATTCAGGAATGTCCCGAACAGGCGGGATCCCCGTTGTGCGAACTCGCCGACCGACACGTCGCTCGTGCCGTCATCGTTATGAAATTGCACGGCCCATCGGCCCGACAGATCGATCGTGTCGGTTTCATAGTCCTCGGTGTGCGTTATCTCCACGCCCTGGACGGCGACGAAAGGCAGTATCTGCTTTACTCCGAATCGCTTGACCAGGGTCAGCGAGCCGACGAGCCTGTGGTCCTCGAGCGTTGCACTGATCTCGTTGTTGAAGGCCGGGAACCGCAAGAGTAAGCGGCCATCCGAAAAGCTGACTTCGTCGATCCTTATCCTTTCCTGGCCATTTATCAGCGTGGCGGTGTAATTTTCACTGTCGTGGCCGATCTCGATGCTGGTTTCGATGTCGCCGCCGGGCAGGCTGATGGATACCCGCCAGTAACCGGTTCGCAATTGCGCGGGCCCCGCCGCCGGGGGGTCCTGGCTGCAGCCGACGGCCGCGAAAAGCGCCATTAGTGCCGTAGTCCTGGCAAGGTTACATCGCATTCCGGGCGTCCTGTCGGGTCCGTGTGGCGGGACAGGCAAGTGTAGCGCAGTCGCGGGCACCCTTCAGTCCGGTTTCCGCCGGGGCGTCCGCCGGCGTTTTTGCGCGCGTTCGAGAAAGCAAGGCGAGCGTCCGGGACGGAAGCCAAAAACTTCGCAAGCTGCCCAGTTAGGGGTGCGGCACGGCGAGGCCAGTGGTACGACAATGCAGCAAAGTCCAGGGACGGATATGTTGCAAAAATCGATAGCGCTTGATGCGCCTGCTTGTCGGCAGGGCCGCGGCCGCTCCCCTGCGGGATCGGCGACTGACCTCGCCCTGCACCTGAGCTCGCAATTGCGTGGCCTGGGGTTGGAACCGGGCCTGCTGCGGGGCGGCTCCGGCATGACAGCGGGCGGTGTGGATCTTCAGGTATGGCCGCGCGAACTCGCCCGATCCGGGATTGCGACCGAGCATTTACTGGGGCGTGTCACCGAATTGGTCGAGGACGGCGTGCCGGTCACCCTGACATTGCGGCAGCCGGGCGCTGGCGACGGCGGAGTCGAGATTCTCGAGGAACTCTGTGCCCGCATCGGGGATTTCATGGGCGCGGATCGTGCATCGAAAGTCGGCCTGAGCCTGCACTCGCATCAGATGCCGTTGCAGGCCTACCTGCTGATTTCGCGCACATTGCTCGGCGGGGGACCCCGATACGTGATCCTCGACAGTCTGCAGATGCAACACCACAGGGAGGAGAGGGTTCAGGATGAGACGGAGCGCAACTGGTCGTTCCTGTGGCGACAGCGAGCCTCTGCCGCCTCGCTGGTCCCTGCGTACGGCGCCGGTGTCAGGACCGGCTGCCCACTGCTTGGAGACGAGGCCGCACAAGGAATACTGCCGCAACACGGCATGCAGGTTCCGGCGGGCTCGGCCTGGTTACCCATCGGTCTGCACTTGCCTCGCTTTGCCGATGACGAAGGCCGGGTCGACTGGCCACTGCTGCAAGGGACACTCGAGAGCTGCATCGATCTCGGTGACCAGTTGCTGGATTTTCTCAGCTGGCCGACCGCGGGCCAGCGGACCGATGCATGGCTGAACCGCAGGCTCGCGGTCCTCGTGACCGGCGCTGGCGACCTGGTGCGGAAACGGGGCGCCGACCCGACCAGCCTCGAATGCCTGCAGTGGGTCGACGAGACTGTTTTGCGGGTCCGAAAAACCCTATGGGACCGCTCGCATGTCATCGCCGCGCAAACCGGTGTGCTGCCGGCCCTGGAACGTTCGGACCCGTCCGGTGGTCTGGGCAACAAATCACACAGACTGGACTGGCAACGCCGGTGGCGTCTCGCGCTGGCGAGTTCCGCCGTGAGGCACCGAAACCTGGTGGTCATGTCGCCGTATTCGGTGCTGCCGGGAAAAGGCCGTGCGGCGGCAGCTTATACCGACCTGCTGCCGGTGCTCAGGCATGCCGATGCCTACGCATTCGCGGATCGACCACCGCTGGACGGCTGGAATGTCAAGGAATTCAGGGGATTTCACACCAGGGCGTGGGCCGTGATGCAACGGCGATACGGTCGTTCGCTCGTTGCAGCCGCGGTATGAACTGATATACCGTCTCAAAATGTGAAAACGGCGTCGATCCGCAATTTACCGCAGGCAGCCCATTGCACGGACAATTGCGGATCGATCCCGGCCTGAAGACCAGTAAGCGAGGCTCCGTTGCACCCAATTACCCCAGATGCTCACGGGATCGCCGTCCTGCTGCTCACCCTGGTAGCGCTGTTCCTGTTTACCCGTGATCGCATCCCGCTCGAATCTTCGAGCCTCGGGATTCTCATCGTTCTGGTTGCGGGATTTCAGTTCTATCCCTACGTGAGTGACGGTGAAAGGCTCGGGCCGGCCGAGTTTTTCGCCGGTTTCGGCAACGAGGCACTGGTAACGATTTGTGCGCTGATGATCGTCGGTAAGGCGCTGGAGACGACCGGTGCATTGCAGCCACTGGCAACGGTCGTTGGCCGCGCATGGTCGACGCGTCCGCTACTGGCGTTACTGGTCACGCTCGTGGCGGGCGGCGTCCTCAGCGCATTTATGAACAATACGCCCATTGTCGTGTTGCTTATGCCGATCCTCGTCGGCGTGTCTCTCAGGGTCAAACTTCCGGTGTCCGGCGTGATGTTGCCGATGGGGCTCGCGACGATTATCGGCGGCATGTCTACGACGATCGGCACCTCGACTAACCTGCTGGTCGTCGGCATATCCGAAGACCTCGGCATGCAGCGCTTTGAAATGTTCGACTTCATGCTGCCGGTCGTCCTCGTCGGCGGGGTCGGGGTGGCGTTCCTCTGGCTGATTGCGCCCCGCCTGTTACCGGATCGCGATCCGCCGATGGCAGATACGTCGCCGCGGGTGTTCTCGAGTCAGCTCCACGTAAAAGAGGGCGGATTCGCCGATGGCAAGACGCTGTCGGAGATTCTTTCCAAGACCGACGGGCACATGCGGGTGGACAAGATACAACGGAGCGAATCCCTGTTTCTCGCCAAACTGCCGTCGGTAATACTGCAACCCGGCGATCGGCTGTTCGTGAAGGACTCGCCGGACAACCTGAAGCACTTCGAGCGGCTGCTGGGCGCAACCCTGTACAATATTTCGGACATCGAGCACCCGGTCGACGAAGATACGCCGCTCAAGGCGGAGGGCCAGCGACTCGCGGAAGTGGTCGTAACCCGTGGTTCTCCGCTGCACCTGCGAAGCCTTGCCGCCGCGCGCTTCAGCGCCAGTTACGGACTCCTGCCGCTGGCCGTGCACAGGGCACGGGCACCGAGCTCCCAGACCACCGGCGACCTCAGCATGATTCGCCTGCGGGCCGGCGATGTCCTGCTGGTTCAGGGCTCTCGCGAGGCGATCGATAGCCTCAAGGCCAGCGGCAACATGCTGGTGCTCGACGGCACGACCGATCTGCCGCATACGGATCGTGCGAACCGCGCGCTGGGGGCGATGGCATTCGTTGTCCTTGCGGCGGCTCTGGGCATCATGCCGATATCCGTGAGCGCGGTGATCGGTGTGGGTCTCATGATCACGATGCGGTGCCTGTCCTGGGAAGACGCGGCACATGCGCTGTCGGTACCCGTCATTATGATCATCGTGACCAGCCTGGCGCTCGGCAACGCACTGATGGGCACCGGCATGGCCGACTTCCTGGCCACGAGTTTTGTCGGCGTTGCCTCGGGTATGGAGATACCGCTGATCCTGAGCGCCTTCATGCTGATCATGACGCTGCTGACCAATGTAGTTTCCAATAACGCGGCTGCGGTCATTGGCACCCCGATTGCGGTGGCAATAGCCCAGCAGCTCGATGCCAGTCCGGAGCCTTTCGTTCTGGCGGTATTGTTCGGAGCCAACATGAGTTTTGCGACGCCTTTCGGCTACCAGACCAACCTGCTCATACTGAGCGCCGGTGGATATAAATTCTCCGACTTTCTGCGGGTCGGCATACCGCTTACGGTGATCATGTGGATCGGTTTCTCGTTCGTTCTGCCCTTGCTCTACGGCCTCTAGCTGAATATGGTTGTCCGTTCGCGGTGCGATATTCCGGCCAGGGTTGACGGGGAGGCGAGTCGCGGAGATACTCGGTCCATGAATGCTCACTCGGCTGAAAACCGGAACTGGTGGTGGCTGCCCCACGGGGAGTGGGCGGCTGGCTGACGTTTAGCTGAGCAGACTGAAATCAAATGCCCATCTCCGCTGTACCGTGGGGGTGGGTTTTTTTATGGCTATGCAGGCGCATTTCGACATCGCTGCGGACCTGGATACGCCGGTATCGGCGTATCTCAAGCTTCGGGATCTCAACCCGAGATTTCTGCTCGAGAGTGTCGAGGGCGGCGAACGGCTTGCACGGTACTCGTTCCTGGGCTTCGGTGACGCACTCGAGGTCCGGCTCGACGACCATCTGTTCTCGATCGGAGACGAGGCGTTCCCGCGGCCGCAGACCCGCAACGACTACCTGCGCCTTCTCCGCCAAGCGATGGCGGCCGTGCCCGAACCGAAGCCGGATGTCGATGATCTGCCGTTTTCGGGCGGGCTCGTCGGGGTCTCCGGGTACGACGTCGTGCGACTTTTCGAGAACGTGCCGAGGCGCAGCACGCCGCAGAGGGGTATCCCGGAGGCGGCGTTTACGGCACCGTCATCCACGCTGGTCTTCGACCACCTGACCCGTCGTGTGGCACTGCTGCACGACGGTTCCGCAGCCGAACGCGAGAACCTCCGACAGAAAGTGATAAGACTTCTGCGCGGCGCGATACCGAAAGACGGAAACACGATCAAGACCTCGCCCGCCGCCGGCAGCATGACGGACAAGCAGTTCGCAGAGCGGGTGAAGTCATGCAAGGAATACATTGCTGCCGGCGACATCTACCAGATCGTCCTTTCGGTTCTGTTTCGTGGCGAATCGAACGTCCCTCCGTTCGAGGTATATCGCGCGCTGCGGCTGCTCAACCCGTCGCCCTACATGTTCTATCTCGAATTCGGTGACCTGAAGGTCGTCGGATCGTCACCCGAGGCACTCGTCAAGCTGAACGGAAGGGCCGCTTCCCTGAGGCCGATCGCCGGCACCGTGCCGCGTGGCGCAACGCCCGAAGAGGATCGCCAAAACGAGATCGCATTGCTGAATGACCCGAAAGAGTCTGCCGAACACGTCATGCTCGTGGACCTCGCCCGGAACGATCTGGGCCGCGTTGCGAGGGCAGGCAGCGTGCGCGTCGATCCGTATCGTGCGATCGAACGATACAGTCATGTAATGCATATCGTCAGCGGCGTGCAGGGCGAACTCGCTCCCGAATTTGACGCGTTCGATCTTTTTGCCGCGAGCTTTCCGGCGGGCACGCTGGTTGGCGCACCGAAGGTGCGGGCGATGCAGATCATAGAGGAAATGGAGGACGTCGGCCGGGGCCTTTACGCGGGAACGGCCGGCTACTATGGCAGGAGCGGCGATATGGATCAGGCGATCACGATCCGCACACTCGTGTTCTCGGGCGACGAATACCGTTACCAGGCCGGCGCGGGGCTTGTTGCGGACAGCGTGGCCGAAAGGGAGTATCAGGAAGTGCTGGCGAAAAGCGCGATACTGCGCCGGGCTCTGGAGATCGCGGGAGAAGGATTATGATGCAGGGGACCGTACGCATCCTGCTGATCGATAATTACGACTCGTTCACCTATAACCTCGTGCAGGCATTTGCGGCAAAGGGCGCCGAGGTTCTGGTATATCGGAACGACGCCATCGACACCGAGCAAGCCGTGGCGCTCGCGCCGACGCATCTCGTCGTCTCGCCCGGCCCGGGGCGGCCCGAAGAGGCGGGCGTGTCGCTTGCAATGATCGGTGTATTTGCGAAAAAAGTGCCGGTTCTCGGCGTTTGTCTCGGTCATCAATGTCTCGTCAACCACTTCGGCGGCAAGATCGTGCGCGCCGAACGCCTGATGCACGGCAAGACCTCCATGGTACGACACGACAACAGGACCCTGTTTGCGGGGCTCGCGCAGCCGTTCGAGGCAGGCCGCTATCATTCATTGTGTGCGGAGCAGCAATCACTGCCCGAGGTTCTCGAGCTGACCGCGCAAACGGACCGGGGAGAAATCATGGGTGTCAGGCACAGGGGGCTGCCGCTCGAGGGCGTGCAGTTCCACCCCGAGAGCGTGTTGACACCGGAGGGCGACAAGTTGATGGGAAACTTCATGAAGATGAAAGGACCATGAGCCACAGCCAAACTCTGGAACGGATCCTCGACGGCGAGTCGCTGACCGAGGCGGAGGCTGGTGCGCTCATGCATGACCTGGCCGCGGGCGATATGCCGCAGGCCCTGGGCGGCGCGTTGCTGGGGGGTCTAAGGGCAAAGGGAGAGACTGCGGACGAGATACGCGGCTTCGCCCTGGCAATGCGCGAACTCGCGCTGCATCCGGCAATTCCGGACGGAAGCCCGACAGTCGATACCGTAGGCACCGGCGGCGACGGCTCGGGCAGCCTGAACCTGTCGACCGGAACGGGGCTTCTGGCGGCGGCCTGCGGCGCAAGGGTCGTCAAACACGGCAACCGTTCGATCTCGAGCAAATCGGGCAGCGCCGACGTGCTCGAGCAACTCGGCGTGCCGCTGCCGCTCGACGAGCAGATGGTCATCGATTGCCTCGAGGCGACCAGCTTCACTTTTCTGTTCGCGCCCGCGTATCACCCGGCCATGAAATCGATCATGCCCGTGCGCAATGCGCTCGGTGTGCGGACTATCTTCAACATGCTGGGGCCGCTGACCAATCCGGCGGCAACGCCATTTCAGCTGATCGGCGCATTCAGCAGGGATGCGGCCAGACTGATGGCGGATACATTTGCAGGCATGCCGATCGGCAGGGCGTTTGTGGTGCATGGCGAACCCGGCTGGGACGAGGCGACGCCGGTGGGAGAGTTCGTGCTTTACGACGTCCGAAACGGGTCGGTGGAACAGGTCGTTAGAACCCCGGAGGAGTACGGGCTGGAGCGCTGCAGGCCCGAGGCGCTTGCCGGCGGCGATGCGGCGCACAATGCGAATGCGCTTCGTCGGGTCTTTTCAAACCAGGATAAGGGACCGCACCGCGATGCATTACTGATGGGCACATCACTCGTGCTGGAAGTGCTCGGCATGGCAAGGCATGCAAGAGAAGGTGTCGACATGGCGGCGGCGGCTATCGACAGCGGCGCCGCGGCAAAACTGCTGGATGCGCTGAAACGGCATTTCGAACCGTAATGGGCGATTTTCTGAAAACGATGGCGAAAGCAAGTGCCGACAGAGCCGAGGCGGCGAGGGGCGCGGTGCGATCTGCCGAACTGGACCGGCCGATCGTTCCGCTGGATCTGAACACCTTCGACGTGATCGCCGAACTCAAGAGCCGCTCGCCATCGGAAGGCGAAATTGCTCCGGAATCTTCGAGCCGAGGCGATCAGGCGGCGCGCTATGCTGCCGGCGGTGCCGCCGTGATTTCCGTGCTGACAGAGCCGACGCAATTTGCCGGTCGGCTTGCTCATCTGGACGAGGTTGTCGGCGCTGTCGGGTCCGTGCCCGTGATGCGCAAGGATTTTCTCGTGGACCCGGCGCAGATACTCGAAGCGAGAGCGGTGGGGGCAAGCGGCGTTTTGCTCATCGTGACCATGTTGTCGGACGGGCAAATCCGGGACATGCTGAATTGCGCCTATGACCATTCGATGTTCGTCCTGCTGGAGTCGTTCGATGAGCAGGATCTCGAGCGCGCTCGCGCATTGCTCGATGGGCCGCGGCACGGCGAGCAGGCTCAGGCGGGACAACTCCTGTTCGGCGTCAACACGCGTGACCTCCGCACGCTGCATGTCGATCCGGAGCGCTTGAAGGCACTTGCGCCGGCCCTGCCCGACGACGTCATCTGTGTGGCCGAAAGCGGCCTGAACAGCGCGCATGATGCGGCCGCCGTGGCAGGCTGGGGTTACCGCCTGGCGCTGGTCGGCACTGCGCTGATGCGCAGCGACGATCCGCAGCAGTTGATTACCGAAATGCTCGATGCCGGCCGCGATCGGAGAGCCGCGTGAGCTGCCTGGTCAAGATCTGTGGCATGAAGCACAAAGCGGCCGTCGACGCAGCCGTTGAGGCCGGTGCAGACGCGGTCGGTTTCGTGTTCGCAGAATCGGTAAGACAGGTCACGCCGCGGCACGCGGCATTCATCGCGGCGAACGTCCCCGAGCATGTATTGCGTGTTGCCGTCATGCTGCACCCGACAGCGACCGAGTGGCAGGAGGTGCAGTCAATTTTTTGCCCGGATGTTTTGCAGACGGATCTCGATGATTTCGAACATCTGGATGTACCGGACGATATAGCCAGATGGCCGGTGATTCGCGAGGGCAAGGTTCCGGAGAACACAGATCTGCCCCATACGTTCGTGTACGAAGGCGCCAGAAGCGGTCGCGGCGAGGCCGCCGACTGGGACGTGGCGAGCGGACTCGCCAAGAAGGCCAGACTGGTCCTGGCGGGCGGGCTCGATCGCCAGAACGTTGCCGAAGCGATCCGGCGGGTCGGGCCGTTCGGCGTCGATGTATCCAGTTCTGTCGAATGCTCCCCGGGAGAGAAGGACCCGGATCTGATTCGCGCTTTTATAGAGAGGGTAAGGGAAACGCCGAACCCGCGGAGCAAGTAACCATGGAGCACACCTGATGAAGGCAACCCTCGATGCCGGGGAGAAATCGGCGCTGCTGAACGCCTCGATCAACGGCGAGCTGCCGGACCGGCGGGGCCGTTTCGGGCCGTTCGGCGGCCGGTATGTGCCGGAGACGCTGGTTCCGGCATTTCAGCGCCTGGAGCAAGGCGTAGAGAAACACCTCAAGTCACCGGAGTTTCAGGCCGAGTACAACAAGGAGTTGCACGAGTGGGTGGGGCGCCCAACGGCACTGAGTCTCGCGCCACGTCTCGGCGAACGATGGGGCGCACAGGTGTGGATCAAGCGTGAAGACCTGGCGCACACCGGTGCGCACAAGATCAATAACGCGATCGGCCAGGCCCTGCTGGCCAGGCGGCTGGGCGCAAAGCGTGTCATTGCCGAGACCGGCGCCGGCCAGCATGGGGTCGCCGCTGCCGCCGCCTGCGCGAGAGTCGGCCTGCCCTGCAGTGTCTACATGGGCACGGTCGACATCGAGCGGCAGGCGCCGAACGTCGATCGAATGCACCGCCTGGGCGCCGAAGTGCTGCCGGTTGAAACCGGTGACAAGACCCTGCGAGCCGCCATCGACGAAGCGATGCGCGCATGGGTCTCGGATCCATTCGGTATTTACTATCTGCTGGGCTCGGCAGTCGGCGCGCATCCCTATCCCTACCTGGTGCGCGAGCTTCAATCGGTGATCGGCGCCGAGGCGCGCCGGCAGATGCTGGAGATCGCCGGCGGTCTGCCTGACGCGGCATTTGCCTGCGTCGGCGGCGGCTCCAATGCGATAGGGCTTTTTTACCCTCTTCTATCCGATGATATCGAACTGATAGGCGTCGAGGCGGGCGGCACCGGAGAGGGGTTGGGACAGAATGCCGCAACGCTCGCGACCGGAACAGCCGGCGTGCTGCAGGGTTGCTACTCACTGGTCCTGCAAAACGACGACGGGCAGGTCCAGGAGACGCACTCCATTTCCGCGGGACTCGATTACTCCGGCGTCGGACCGGAGCACGCTTTGCTGCAGGCCCTCGGCAGGGTCACGTATCTGACGGCAAGCGATGACGAAGCGCTCGAGGCACTCTGGGAACTCTGTGAGGCCGAGGGCATCCTCACGGCGCTGGAAACAGCGCATGCCTATGCTGCGGCGAAGCGCTGGACCAAAGACAATCCCGGCAAACGGATTCTGATCGGCAACTCGGGCCGGGGCGACAAGGACATGCCGACGCTGACAAAATATCCGGCGAGGACCCGAGGCCGTGCGGCCGCATGAATCGATAAGCGCGGCGATCGAAGCGGCCAGGGCCGCCGGCAGAACGGGGCTCGTTCCGTTCATCACTGCGGGATACCCGGAACCCGCAAAGTTTCCGGACACATTGCTATCAGTCGCAGCATTCGGTGACGTGCTTGAAATAGGCGTGCCCTTTTCCGATCCGATGGCGGACGGCATGACGATTCAGAGATCGAGTTTCATCGCGATCCAAAAGGGCGTCACGCTGAAATGGATCTTCGATCAACTCGAATTGATCAGGGGCGAGATCGGGATCCCGATCGTTCTGATGTCCTACCTCAACCCGTTACTCGCATTCGGATTCGAACAACTCGCCGACCGGGCGCTCTATACCGGTGTTTGCGGAATCATCGTGCCGGACTTACCGTACGAAGAATGCGGAGAGATCCGTGATGTACTGGAAAGCAGAGGCATCGGCCTGATCCAGCTCGTCACGCCCGCAACGCCACCGGGCAGGCTGGAGATGCTCGCCAATGAGTCGCGCGGCTTTCTGTATGCGGTGACGATCACCGGAATCACGGGTGGGACAAAAGGACTGCCCCCCGACCTGGCCGATTATCTGGATAGGGTGTCTTCGGCATCGGCCCTGCCGGTTTGCGCGGGCTTCGGCATCCGGACGGCGCAAGACGTCGTGAGCGTCGGCAAGCACGCTGCCGGCGCAATCGTCGGCTCTGCGCTCGTCGAGGTGCTCGAGAACGGCGAAGACCCGGCAGAATTCCTCAAGAACCTCAGGTGCCGGAGCGAACTTTCCGAACTTTCCTAACTTGACTTGAGGTGCCGGAGCGAACTTTCCGAACTTCCGAGGC
>JBHHWI010000076.1:0-14594 GCA_046756445.1 Woeseia sp.
TAGACCGATTGCACACCGCCGCAGTAGATTCCGCCTAAGTCCGACAGACTGCTAGGTTATCATCTGCCGACTCCGGTTGATCCGGTACAGAACAATGAAAATGAAATATGAACAGGTCATTCAGGCCAGCCCCGAATTCGTCTGGGCGATGTTCGACAATCCGGGCAATCTGAAACGCTGGCAGCCGACCCTGGAATCCTTTACCCATAAATCCGGCAAACCCGGCCAACCCGGCGCGGTCGCGGAGCTTGTATATAAAGAGAACGGCAGGGAGGTCACAATGAGGGAAACGGTTGCCGAAAGGCGGGAACCGCATTTCCTGGCCGGCGTCTATGACAACGCCCGGGCAAGAACGATCATCTTCAATCACTTCGAAGCAATCGATGAGAATACGACCCGGTTCGTTTCCTACTCGAATATGAGTTTCAAGGGCTTCATGAAAATAATGTCCCTGTTTGTCGCGAAATCGATTCGTGCCCGGATCGAGGCCGACCTGAACCGTTTCAAGCTGCTCGTAGAGACCGAGGCAGCCGGCAATCGATCATGACCTGGAAAAAGCTCGGCTCGAAAGTCATGTACGACAACGCGTGGATCACCGTGTACGAAGACCACGTCAGAAACCCGGGTGGTGGCGAGAATCAATACGGGCATATTCACTTCAAGAACAAGGCCATTGCGATCGTTCCCCTCGATGACAAGGGCAACACCTGGCTCGTTGGCCAGGAACGTTACACCCTTGGCGCATACTCCTGGGAACTGCCGATGGGAGGCGGCGACAGCGACGAAGAACCCTTAGACGCCGCGAAGCGCGAGCTGAAGGAGGAGACCGGGCTCAGCGCGGATAAGTGGACCGAGATCATGCACGTTCATACCAGCAATTCGATAACAGACGAGGAGGGATTCGTCTTCGTCGCCGAAGACCTGACCGAGGGTGAGGCCGAGTTCGGGGAGACCGAGGATCTGGAAATCAGAAGACTGCCGCTGGCCGAAGCAGCCGACATGGTCAGCCGTGGCGAGATCACGGACGCGATCAGTGTTGCCGCGATCCTGAAAGTCACGGCAACACAACAGGAATAGTAAGGGGTCGACCCCTCTTTCCCGTTCTCCTAGTAAACCATCTCCGCTGTCACGACATAGCGCATCGGCCCGCCGGCATCGGGCGAAGCAAACGGGTAACAGGTAACGAGACTCAGCATCGGCGAGTCGGTATCCAGAATCAGGGAGCCGCGGCGCGAGTCCACCACGTCGATGCCGATAACCCGGTACAGGTGCTTCTTGCCTTCGGTCGTCTCGATGAGGACCGTCTCACCTTTTGTCATGTATTGCAGGAACTGGAAATGGGTATCGCGATGCCCGGCGATGATGCTGTTGCCGATCTCGCCAGGCAACACGCTGGCGCTCAGATGTCCGGGGGCAAAGGCCAGCGTCCGGCCCGAACCCCCTTCGAGGACGATCAGGTCGATATCGCCGCCTTTTACCGACAGCCGCGCGATCGGGAAAGTATCGGCCCATGGCCACGGCGTGGCTTGACGCTCGCCTTCGCCGGCGCGCCGCCACGCACGCTGCATGAGTTCTTGCGCGACCCAGGCTTTCGCGGGGATATACGCTCCCTGTCCCAACTGCCAGAATCCGAAACACAGCAGACAGGACATAATGATGACCTTAATAGGCTGTCGCGAGACCACGAACCGCACTCTGAACGCGTGAGAGTAACAGCAGCAGCAGCGTAGCCAGCAGGCATGCCATGCCGACAAGCCGGTGTTCGGCGGCATTGGTCGCGGTTGCCGGGAATCCGAAAATCGCCTCCTGGCTTTGCCCGTAGGGCAGAAGGTTCGGAACCTGTTCTGAATCGAGATCGGCCGAGATCGGCCGGGCCGGCGTCTTGTCCACGGCGACGAGACTCGTGAACCTGCTGATGAGGTGATGCTCGAGCGCAGTCCTGACGACGGCCGCCCTGGTTTCCTCCGGATCGGCACCGCGCCGCGCCTCGTCGAGCAGTTTCTCGATCCGGGCCCGCGCCCACAGCGCGGCGACCCCGGGGCTCTCGCTCGAGCGCGCAAGCGAAAGCTCGCCGCGCCAGCTCCCGCCGGCAAAATTACCGCCGATTGAAACGATATCTCCCGGCATCGGGTTGTTCGCGAGTCGCGCTTTCACGACGACCGGCTCACCGGCATAGAGGTCCGGAATGATTTCCGGATAGCTGACCGGGTTCAACCCGCCCGGCCATTGGACGTTAATATCCGTGATCTGTGGCTGCTCCAGCTTGCGAACAAGCCTGCGCATTTTTTCGTCGGTCTCATGCAGCGAGCTGATATAGCTGTACGTGCCGCGCCCCGCCTCCGCCGCCTTGCGCATGAACCAGCCGTTCGGCGCCGACCCGATGCCGACGGTGAATAACCGCGCCGAACCCAGATCGTGCTCGATGAGCCTGTAGAGTTCCCGCTCGTTTCCGACACTGCCGTCCGTGACGAAAATGACTTGCCGCAGGTGTGTCTCGCTGGCGGCCGCGGCCAGCGCCCGCTCGAGCGCCGGGCGCATGTTGGTGCCACCG
This sequence comes from Woeseia sp., assembly GCA_046756445.1. Lineage (GTDB taxonomy): Bacteria > Pseudomonadota > Gammaproteobacteria > Steroidobacterales > Woeseiaceae > JACZWL01. The sequence goes on from JBHHWI010000076.1 coordinate 2,552, forward strand.
TTGGCCTCGAGGCCGCGGATGTAGGCCTTGGCCAGTGCAACGCGCTCCGGAGTCGCCGCGACGCTCTGTGGATATATCGCGCTCGTTACGGAGTTGAACTGAATGATGTTGAAGCGATCCACGCTGTTGAGCCCGTCGAGTGCGAGATACAGTGCCCGCTTTGCCTGTTCGATCGACGTACCATGCATGGAGCCCGAGGTGTCGATGACGAAGATCAGCTCTCTGGGCACTGTCACCGCTTGCGCACCGGCGTCGTTCGGCGGAAGCATCATCAACAGGACGTACGGGGTTCCCTCGAGCATTTCCGAGAACAGCATTACTCGCGGGGCTTGATCCGGGACCGGCTGCCAGAGAAGCTCGAGATCGTGATCCAGCGGCGCCGTGCCGTTCATCAGCGTCACGACGTAGCTGTCGCGGACCGGCGTTACCTCGATCGGATGATATCGGCTGGCCACGATCTCGAGCGGCACGCCGGCGTTGATCCTGGCATTCAGCGTCAGCTTGTGATCCTTCGATTTCGTGACGACCGGCGGCGTGATCAGGGACGCATCCCGGACACGGGTCGTGTCCGCCGACCAGCCCGATCCGTGTCGGTCCGGCAGTGGCGCGCCGGGAATGAATCGCGGCGTCAGCGTCAATGGAAAACGGAGACTGAACGCACCGTCCTCGTAATTCAGGTTCTGCAGATACTCGATCTCGACGGTCACCTCCTCGCCCGGACCGACGTTCGCAACCGATGTCGTGAACAGGTTTGCGCGCTGCTGTTCGACCAGGCTGGCTTTCTTTCCCTGTTCTTTCGCCTTCTGGTATTCCCTTTTGGCTTCGTCCCGCGCGCGAATCTCCCCCTCGATGAACCGCTCCCCGATGTGCATGCGCAGCCGGTCGACGGCCGCATCGTCGGGCAGGGGAAAGACGTAAACGCCTTCGACCCATTCGCCGCCGTCGTTGAGAAATTTTTGCCGCACCGATACACGGGCGACAACCCCGCTCACGCTGAGCTCGATATCGGTGTTGATGCGCGTGGCGACGCGATAGCCCGTCCGCATCCGCATCAGCAGGCTGCCGCTCTGCATCTGGTCGGGCCGCAGCTCGTCCAGACTGTGATCCGGCGCCTCGCTGGCCAGGCCGGGCCGCATGAAGCAAAAGAGCAGCGTCAGCGCCGGCCATTGCCAAGACGCCCTGCGTTTGAGGACTGCACACATCCGATGACCGGCATCTCGGGTCGGCACGATCGGGTGCCAGCGCTTTTCCCGCTCCTCGGGGGATTTCGACGTGCCCGTTGCCCGGTCATCCATCTGTGCCACTCCATTGCTGCTGCACGAGGCTGCGACAGATCCAGTGCACCAAGGCTTTCAGGCGCGTCACAGGCGCCGGCATGGCAATACACCGGCGTAATGTGGCAAATTGTGGCAATGTCCAAACGAATAGCGATTGTCGAGGACGAAGCCGCGATTCGAGAGAACTACGCCGCGGCTTTCAGGCGCGAAGGCTATGCAGTCGAATTGTACGACGCCCGCAGGCCCGCAATGCAGGCGTTCGAAGCGCGGCTGCCGGATCTCGTCGTCATCGATGTGAATCTCAAGGATGAGGTCGAGGGCGGATTCGATCTGTGCCGCGATCTCCGCAGTCTCGCCGGCGATTTGCCGATAATCTTTCTGACGGCAAGGGACAGTGAGTTCGATGCCGTTTCCGGGTTGCGGTTGGGCGCCGACGACTATCTGACGAAGGACATCAGCCTTCCCCACCTGATGGCGAGAGTCGCGGCTCTGTTTCGGCGACTCGATGCGATGCAGAAACCGGAGGGCGCAGAGTCCCGGCTGACGCGTGGTGATCTCGAGCTGGACATCGAGCGTATGACGGTGCGATGGCAGGACCAGCCGGTCGCACTGACGTTGACCGAGTTCTGGATGGTTCACGCGCTTGCCCGCTACCCGGGCCACGTGAAAAACCGGCAGCAGTTGATGGATGCAGCGCAGGCGGTCCTCGATGACAACACGATCACATCGCATGTCAAAAGAATCAGACGCAAGTTCGTCGCTATCGACCCGGATTTCTCAGGGATAGAAACCGTTTACGGAATGGGGTATCGCTGGCTAAGCGATTGACCACCCAAAATGAATCTTCGACGTCAGTTGCTGTTGGTTAGCCTGCTGACCCTGGTGCTGCCGTGGGCCGGTTGTCAGTTTATCCGCGAAACCGAGTCCGCCCTCAGGGAGGGCCAGCAACAGATGCTGGCCGGCACGGCGCTGGCGATTGCCGATTCCCTCGCACAGTTTCCCGATGAGTTCTCCGTCAATACGCCCGCCGATCAATTCCGAGAGTACCAGTTGTATGGCCACCCGCTCGCTTCGGCTCCGGTGATCGACGGCTATTTCGACGACTGGCCCGTCGAGTCCGAGTCAGCCAGGACGCTGCGCGGGATCGACGGACCCATCCGATTCGTCATCGGCATTCACGCGCAGCATGCTTACCTGTTTGTCGATGTGCCTGACGATGACGTCGTCTACGCGGGCCCCGGTGCGAATGTCGTTACGGCGGATATCTATTCCGACAGGGTCATCCTGGTTTCGGGCAATCAGTCCAGAATAACTTCCCGGTTCGATTTCGCGGCCGAGGCGCCCGGATCGCTGCTCGCAATCAACCGGGCAAGTGACCAGCGGTTTGCCGAACCGAGAATCCTCGCGCACTGGCAGGACACGCCGGACGGTTATCGGCTCGAAGCGCGATTGCCGAAGCACTTGCTCGATTCTCACCTGGGAATCGTCGTCACCAACACCAGTCATTCGGACGATCCGGGTATTCGCAGCTCGAGTTTCAGCGGTCCGTTGCCGGGCCGTTTCGTAAGTACCTCGGCGCTGCTCCAGAGCGTAGTCTCCGGTTACGCCCAGCCGGGCCTGCGACTCATCGTGACCGATCGGACCGGATGGCGGCTTGCCCGGGCCGGCGACATATCACTTCCCAGAACAGACAGCCGGGCAGCGAAGAGAAGCTCCCGCTGGATGCGCGTCGCTTACAACAGCTTGTTGGAGCCGGGCAAAGAGGCGTTGCTGGCCGAGCCTCATCCGTCGGGGCGTGAGCAGCAAGACTATGTCGGTCAGGCTCTGAACGGGTCGCCGGCGACGAGCTGGTTCCGTAGCAGCAGCGACGGCCGCGCCGTTGTCGCCGTGGCGCAGCCGGTCTGGTTCGGCAACGTACAGACGGGCGCCGTCATCCTCCAACAGGGCACCGACGCAATTCTCAGTCTTACCAACCGGGCGTTGACGAGGCTGATGAACTTCACGCTGATCGCGACGCTGGTAGCGGCGGGTGTTCTTCTCGGCTACTCGAGCTGGCTGTCGTCGAGAATTCGGCGCCTGAGCAGCGCGGCCGAAGCCGCCCTGGACGAGGACAGGGTCAAGGTAGACCTCCCGAGCGTGCTGGCGAACGACGAAATCGGGGACCTTTCTCGCAGTTTCGCGGACGTCCTGCAGCAACTAAGCGACTATAACGAGTATCTGCGGTCACTGGCGGCCAGGTTGTCGCACGAGCTGAGGACGCCGCTGACGATCGTCACCTCGTCACTCGAGAATCTGGAACACGAGCCGCTGACAGGCGAGGCCGCGAATTACACAGCCCGCGCGAAAGACGGCGCCACCCGTCTTCAGAAGATCCTGAACGCGATGAGTGAGGCGAACAAGGTCGAAGAACTCATGGCAAATGTGGAGCTCGAACGATTCAATTTGCACGATGCGCTCAGGGCGACCGTTGCCGCATATGCCGACGCGTATCCCGAGAGGCGCTTCTCTTTCGAATCAGGCGCAGACGATGTCCTTGTCGATGGCGCACCGGAACTCATTATCCAGATGCTCGACAAGCTGGCCGAAAACGCCGTGGAATTCAGCGCCGCCGGCGACCAGATTGACATATCGCTGTCGCCGGACGCCAACGATGCGGTCGTGGCCGTGTCGAACCCGGGCCCGCAACTGCCGGAGAAAATGCGGACCCAATTATTCGATTCGCTGGTCTCGGTCCGGCCCGATCACGCCGACAAGCATCTCGGCCTGGGCCTGTACATCGCCCGAATGATAGCCGAGGGCCACCAGGGCACCATCAGCGCTGATAACATAGAAGGCGGCGTCGAGTTTCAGGTAAGGCTGCCCGCCGCCGGCATTGATTGATCATTCGGAGATCTGCGTGACTCGACTCGACGGCAAGGTGGCGCTGGTAACCGGTGCATCCGGTGCAATAGGGCGCGCGATCGCCGTCAAACTCGCCTCGCGGGGCGCAATCATCGCAGCCCACTATGGCAGCAACGTCGCAGCCGTCGCCGAAACGGCCCGCCTCGTTGGCGCTGCCGGCAGCGACGCTGAGATTATCAAGGCCGACATGGCCGACGCAGCGCAGATCCGGGCAATGTTTGCCGAAATCGACGACGCGTACGGGCGGCTCGACATACTTATTAATAACGCCGGTGTAGGCATACAGAGGAATATCAGCGACATATCCGAGGAAGACTTCGAAAAAACGTTCGCGATAAACACGAAGGGCTATCTATTCTGCATGCAGGAGGCAGGCAAGAGAATCGGCGAGGGCGGCCGCATGATCAACATTTCGTCCGTGCTCGCTCAGCTCAGCCGCCCCGGCACGGCACTGTACGCGGCGACCCGGTCCTCGGCGAGAGTATTCGCGAGAATCGGGGCCCAGGAATACGGGGCTCAGGGAATCACGGTGAACTCAATAAGCCCGGGCCCGGTAGAACCGGGAATGTTTCAGGACACATCGGAGACGATCAGGGAGCGCGCCCGCGCCCTGTCTCCCTTCAATCGTGTCGGCGCGCCCGAGGACATTGCCGACATCGTCGCATTCCTGGTCTCGGACGAGGCCCGCTGGATTACCGGGCAGGACATCGTCGCCGCCGGCGGCGCGGTCAGCTAGCCCGAAGATTGCACGAGAGTCCGGGATTGTGGGCGCGAGATCGTTGTGGCTGACGCCGCTCTGGACCGAGAGTCATAGCGGGCTATGGCTCGAGGGAAGAGCCAGTCAGGCGCAACGAGATCCGGCCACAGACCGGACAGCCAGCGAAATCGACGAAGTGTCACCACTTGGGAATTCCTGATTCGTATTGAAATCATATCGTTGTCAATGATCTCGGGCGGTCTCGTGCAATCTTCGGGCTAGTTCATTCGCCGAAGAGTCGGGCCGCCAGCAATTCAATGCTGCCTGTGCTGGAAAACTCGAGCGGCTTGGCGGCGGGAATATCGACCGTGAGACTGCCGCTCAGTTCATATTCCATCTGGCGGCGTATTCCGGTTCGAATCAACGTGGAGATAGCTGAAGTCGTCCGAAACAGATCCAATTCGGCGCTGATGGTAAATACGCCGCTGCCGTTCGACGGTACAGTGAAGCCGCCTGGAGTCTCGCCACTGGCGAACTGCTGGTCTCCGAGCCGGACGCGATAGCGTACCGACCTGACCGGCAGCGGGAACGGATTCGGATTGCTGACATCGAAGCCGAGCAGGCAGGTTTGGCGGTCGAAGTCGACGTCCGGCATCTCGACACTGGTGAGCGCGACTGAGGGCGTACTGATCACTGCGTCCATGCCACCACAACCCGTCGTCGCCGAAATGGCGACCAGTGATACGGCTTTCAGGCCAATGCATCGAATATCCATGTCCACTCCCTGACGAGCGACGCTCAACGAAGCTCCTGTCCAAGCTCGCCCCAGCGGGCGCCGATGAGCATCCATTCGCCGTCGTCCCTGGCAAGCTCCAATGAAAACCGGTAGGCATCGGCATTGACCCCGAGTGCGCGAGTCGTCGTCCCGACACCGGCGACCGTAAGCAGGATTTCCGCGGCCGTGCCGCCGCTCACAGTCAGCCCGTCGATGCTGAAAACGAGTGCGACCGACTTCTGGCGCAGGAAATAGGCGCGCAGAATATTGTTGATTGCGTCCCGGTCGTTCCCCCTGGCATCCTCATAGTCCTCCGAGACCATCGCGATCAACGCTCGACGGTCCAGATCCCCGGCGGCAGCGGAGGCAGCAGCGACCCAGTTGCGCAGCTCCTCTTCGGGCCCGACGGAGGGACCCCCGCAGGCAGCCAGCAATGCACATATCGCGCAAAAGGGAACCAAACGCATAGAGCCCGCCCCTCATTAGTGCTAAAACACACTATGAGCGGTTGGACTTGCCCTGTTCTGTGACGTGGTTCTCAGATCGGGCCTGATCGGATATCCCTATGGCGGTCAAATTACTCAGCGAAAGCGCAGATGCGACGGTCACCGACGACGACCAGCTTCGCATCGATGCGATTCTTTCATTCTGGTTCATGGAGGCCGAACTCACCGCGCCGCAGATCGACGGGCGCATGGATATCTGGTTTGGCGAGGACCCCGTATTCGATCACGAGATAGCAAAGGAGTTTGCAGCGGACGTCGACCAGGCATCGGCCGGTAATCTCGACCACTGGGCGCACGAGCCACGGGGTCGGCTGGCCCTGATCCTGCTGCTCGATCAGTTCCGGCGGAATATGTACCGCAACACACCCGAAGCTTTCGAGAAAGACAGGGCCGCCCTGAGACTCTGCGTCGAAGGGGCCATGGAGAAGAAAGACAAGGGCCTGGCCCCGATACAGCGCGTTTTCTTCTACATGCCTCTCCAGCACGCCGAGTCCCGCAAGGTGCAGGCCAAGTCCCGCGAGCTCTACAAGCGCCTTGCCAAGGCGGTCTCGCCGACTTACAAGGAAACCTTCGAGACCATTGCCCAGTTCGCGGATCTCCACGCCGATATTGTGGAGCGCTTCGGCCGGTTTCCCCACCGAAACAGGTTGCTGAATCGCGAGAACAGCCCTGAAGAGGAGGAATACCTGGCAGGCGACGGCCCGGACTTCGGGCAGGGCTGACAGGGGACTGACCGGGGACGCCTCCAGTCAGTCCAGGTGCCGCCGGGACACCCGGAGGAAGCGGACCGTTAGCAGCAGCGCCGCGACCGACAGGCCCAGTACGAATCCTCCCCAGGTGTAATGCGGCTCGAGCCGGTAGGTGATGGTCGCCAGATACGCGAGCGGAAACGCCAGGAACCAGTACGAGAATATGTTGATCAGCATGGGTACGCGCGTGTCCTTGTAACCGCGCAGGACACCCGCCGCGCCGATCTGAACTCCGTCTCCAATCTGAAATATTGCGGCCATGAGCAGCAGGCTGATGGCGATCGCCTGAACCGCCGTGTCGTTGGTATAAAGTTTCACCACGGTGTCCCTGAAGACCAGCAGCAACAGCGCCGTACAGCTCATAAAGACCGCACACATCAGAATGCCGGTCGTGCCGCCGAAGCGGGCGGCTGCCACGTTGCCCGCACCCAGGGCATGGCCGACGCGAATCGTCGCCGCCGAGCTCAGCGCCAGCGGAATCATGAACATGGTCGCCGCGAAATTGATCGCAATCTGGTGCGCCGCGGTGATATTGGCGCCGCGCGTGCCCATGAGGATCGACACCGCCGAGAAAAGACCCGCTTCCGCGGTAATTGTCATCGCGATGGGCATGCCGAGCGAGAAGATTTCCCTGATGATCTCGGGCCGTACCGGCGCCACGCGAACGAATATCTGCAGCGGCCGATAGGCAGGATCCAGGTAGACGCAGGATCCGAGCACGATCATGCCCAGCCACATCGAGATGGCGCTCGCAAGACCGCAACCGACGGCGCCGAGCGCTGGCGCACCGAAGTGGCCAAACATCAGAACATAGTTCAGGAACACGTTGCATGCCAGCGCGAAGATGGTCGTGTACATGATCGGCCGCGTATGCCCGATGCCTTCGGTCGTAAACCGGAACGCCAGGAAGGCGCAGATTCCAGGCGCACCGAACATGATCGCCCGAACGTATCCGACGGTCAGATCGCGGAACTCGGTCGCGATGCCCACGAACCGCATCGCCGGCTCGACCAGTAACTGGGCCACGATCAGGATGGATATGCCCAGCCCCGCGGCTATCCAAAGTCCCTGCCGGGTGTATCGCCCGATCAACGACGGGTTTCCGGCGCCGAAATGCCGGGCCGCGATCGGTGAGATCGCCATCATCAGGCCGAGCATGACGGTGAAGCCCAGAAACCAGACGCTGCCCCCGACTGCGACCGCCGCAAGCACGTCGGCCCCGAGACGACCGGCCATCACTGCATCCGAGAAATGCATGCCTGCGATCGCAAGGTTATTGATGATCAGCGGACCGGCCAGGCGCAACAGCACCGAGGCTTCGTGACGCCGGTTTTTGCTCGATGTAAAGGTCGTCATTCGTCTTGTTCTGGTGTCATTCACGACTGTAGCATGTGGCGCTTATGTTCAATGGCGGCAATAGTGTAAAGTTGCGCACGGCTCACCCTTTTGAACATCGGAGGCAGACATGTTGCACGATGGACAATCCATCCGAGTGGCGGTGATCGGGGGATTGAGGATTCCATTCTGTCGCGCCCACAGTGTGTATAGGGGCTCGAGCAACCAGGACATGATGACCGCCACGTTGAAGGGGCTCATCGGCAAGTACAGCCTGGAGCGTCAGATACTCGGCGATGTCGCGCTCGGTGCGGTGATCAAGCACTCCACGGACTGGAATCTCGCCAGGGAGTCAGTCATCGGTTCCGGCCTGTCTTTGAAAACGCCGGCCTTCGATCTTCAACGCGCCTGCGGCACCAGTATCGAGGCCTGCCTTCACATAGCGAACAAGATTTCCCTCGGTCAGATCGAGGCCGGTATTGCCGGCGGCACGGATTCCATAAGTGACGCTCCGATCGCTTTCCGGGGAGGGCTGCGCCGGATCCTGCACGACAGTCATGGCGGCAGGTCCATGATGGAGAAGATCGCGCCCTGGTTCCGGCTGCGTCCGTCGTACCTCCTGCCCGAATTCCCCGGCGTCACGGAACCGCAGACCGGACTGTCGATGGGCGAAAGCATGGAGATCACGGCGAAGGAGTGGGAAGTGGCCCGGGAGCATCAGGACCAGCTCGCACTGACGAGCCACGTCAAGGCGGCAAAAGCGTACGAGGAGGGTTTTTACGAGGATCTCGTCGTCCCTTACGAAGGGGCCGAAGAGGACAACAATATCCGCCGGGACACCAGTTATGAAAAGCTCGCCGCTTTGAAACCGGTATTCGACAAGAGCGAAGACGGAACAATGACGGCGGGAAACAGCACGCCGTTGACCGACGGTGCCGCCGCCGTGTTGCTCGCATCCGAAGAGTGGACAAAGAAGAAAGCCCTGCCGATTGCTGCCTTTATCACATTTGTCAATGTTGCCGCCGTCAACTTCATCGACGATGACGGACTTCTGATGGCGCCGGTATTCGCCGTGTCCGACATGTTGAAGAAGGCAAACCTTCGGCTGCAGGAATTCGACTTTTACGAGATTCACGAGGCATTTGCCGCACAAACCATCGCTACGCTCAAAGCCTGGCAATCTGAGCAGTTCTGCCGAGCCCGGCTCGGTGGTAATGAGCCGTTGGGCCCGATCGATCTCGCCAAGCTGAATGTAAAAGGTGGCAGTATCGCCATCGGTCACCCGTTTGCTGCCACCGGCGCCCGCGTCATAGCGACGATGGCCAAGCTTTTGAGTCAGAAAGGTACGGGACGTGGCCTGGTATCCGTCTGCACCGCCGGCGGCATGGGCGTGACAGCGATCATGGAAGCGGCTTAGGGCCGGGAGCGTGGGCCTCAGCGAAGCGCTCGCGACGATCAACGCCGTCCTCTGGAACGAGACCTGGCTCTATGTCATCGTCGGCACGGGCGTTCTTTTCACCATATGGAGCGGCGTCTCACAGTACAGGGCGCTTACCCATGGCCCTGCCGTCGTACGCGGCGTCTACGACGATCCGGACGACCCCGGCGCCATCAATCACTTCCAGGCGCTCTCGGCGGCCCTGTCGGGCACGGTAGGTCTCGGCAATATCGGCGGCGTTGCGCTGGCCATCACCCTGGGCGGCCCCGGTGCAATCTTCTGGATGTGGGTTGTCGGGTTCCTCGGCATGGCGATCAAGCTGACCGAAGTCACGATGTCGATGCTCTACAGAAACACCGATGATCCGCAGAACCCGCATGGCGGACCGATGTGGGTGGCTGACAAGGCGCTCGCCCGCATGAAGCCGGAACTGAAGTGGCTCGGCAAGACAATCGCGGTCGTTTTTTGCATTTGTCTGCTCGTTTCATCGGCAACCGGCGGAAACATGTTCCAGGCCTGGAATGTCGCCGAGGTCACCAACGAGTATTTCGGCGTTCCGGGCTGGGTGTGCGGCGTTGTTCTGGCTGCGCTGGTCGCCGCCGTCATCATCGGCGGCATCAAGCGAATCGGCAAGGTCGCCGGCAGGCTCGTGCCCTTCATGGTGGCCCTGTATCTGCTGGCGGGCTTCTACATTCTGTTTCTGAACATCGAGAAGATCCCGGGGATATTCGCGACGATCGTCGGCAGCGCGTTTACACCGACCGAGGCGAGCGGCGCCTTTATCGGCGGCACGGTCGCGTCCGCATTCCTGTTCGGCATGAAGCGCGCCGTGTTTTCGAATGAGGCCGGTCAGGGATCGTCGCCTATCGCCCACTCCGCGGCGAAGACTGACGAACCCGTTCGTGAGGGCGTTGTCGCAGGCCTCGAGCCGTTCGTCGATACCATAGTGGTTTGCACGTTTACGGCACTGATTATCCTCGCTACCGGCATCTGGAACCGAGGGCCGGACGTCATGTTCGAGCGCATTCCCGAGCCGTCGCAGACCGTGGCCGGATGGCAATTCCAGGATACTTCGCTGCCTGCCGGTGACTGGCAGGATGGCGAAATCGTGACGCTCGTCGTCAGGGCAGGCGAGAACCCGGCGACGGGGCAGCCATTTCACCGCATTGACGGCGTCGTCGCCTCCTACGCGGGCCGATTTGTCATCCGCTGGGACGCGCTCCAATCCGCGGCAAAACCGCAGATCGTCGGTGGGGGGCTCTACAAAACCTACGTCGGCGCCACATTGACGGCCAAGGCCCTCGATTCGGTGACACCGGGACTCGGCAAGTGGCTGATCACGATCGCGTCCTGGTTATTCGGGATATCGACCATCATCGCCTGGGCCTATTACGGGGAACAGGGGTTGCAGTATCTGGCCGGTGATCGGGGCGCGCTGCCTTTCAAGCTCGTTTTCTGCAGCCTGACCTTTATCGCAACGCTCGGCCACATCAAAACCGATACCGATCTCGACAACATGACGGGGATCGGGCTCGGTGTCATAATCTGGGCGAATCTTCCTATCATCTGGATCTTCGGCTACCAGGCGATGCGCGCCTACAAAGACTACATCGGCAGATTAATAGATGGGCGAATGGGCCCGGATCATCCGCCGCCGAGCATCGAGGACCTCCTGTCAGGCAGGGATGTCGAATCCGGTTAGCATCACTGCTGTAATTTGTCGCGTCGCCTCGCTATTCTGTGCAAACGATCGAGCGCGATATCCAGGCGGCCCTTCGCCTGTGCGGTAACGCCTCCCTTTCGATACTCATCTACGAGGAAAGACTCGACGCGCGAAACCATTTCATCGATGTCCTCGACCGCAAACCGGTCTTCCTCCGTCGGGGGGCCATGATAGCGTGAAGCAGCGCCGAACAGATTGATCCATCGTTCACTGCGACGGCCCAGCTTCAAAAGGTCATAGAATTCCGGGCTCGGGACCGCGCCTCCTTTGACCAGGCTGACGAGACCGGCAATCAGGGAAACCGGCACGAGCAGTACATCGCGCAGGCCGTCGAAGACAAGTTTGACCTGGAGCACCGCAACATCCCGAATGAGCGTCCAACGGCCCGGCCTGTTCTCGATTGTTACCGTTTCCCTCGTCATGGATCGCCTGTCGCCCAGCGCCACCAATATAGCACGCGGCAGGCTAGCGCCGGTTCCGCGATTCAGAACCTATCTCAATATCCCCCATGAGCCGCGTTTCTGTCTCACTGGCCCGAATGCGAGGCGCGAGCCGCGTCGAATGGCGGTTGCACATTCGCAAGGCGAGCAACAAAGCAGCCGGGCCAGTGAGACGAAACCCTGACGGGAAGCGCCTTTGCGG